>JAHBVI010000011.1 GCA_019637635.1 Anaerolineae bacterium | reverse complement strand
CAGCCACTTTTCGGCAGGTGGTGGCTACGCGGCAGCCATTATGCCTGCCGGATACGCGCCAGTTTGAGGGTTGGGTGGCCACACCGGCCACGCGCCACATTCGCTCCTGGATTGGGGTGCCCTTGTTGATGAGCGATGAGGTCATTGGTTTCTTGTGTGTGGATAAGACGCAGCCGGGCTTTTATGGCGAAGGCCATAAACAGCGGTTGGCGGCGCTGGCAAACCAGGTGGCTTTGGCGCTGCAACATGCACAGCTTTTTGCCGAATCGCAGCGACAGGCACAGCGACTGTCAATTTTGAATGATCTAGCGGCGCACATGGTGGGGCTGGTGACAGTTCAGGAGTTAACTGACCTGGTGGTGGAACGGCTGTACGAGGATTTTGATTACGACAATGTGGTGGTGTTTATGATTGACCCTGAAAACCCTGAATGGCTGTTTATGCAAAGTGTGGCCGGGGTTTATGCTTTTTTTGACGATGGCCGTGATCACCGGCAGCCTGTAGGCAAGGGCATCATCGGGCAGGCGGCGCTGCGTGGGGAATATGTGCTGGCGAATGATACGGCCGTATACCCCGATTTCTTCCAACCGCCAGGGTTCAATACCTGTGCTGAACTGGCTGTACCCATCAAAATAGACCGCACCGTTTTGGGCGTCCTGAATGTGGACAGCCATGAAACCTACACCTTTGATCAGGCTGACGTCTCCCTGTTAACCATCGTCGCCGATCAACTGGCGACGGCCATTCAAAAAGCCCGCCTGTTTGAAATAACCCGTCAGCGCGCCCTGGAATTAGAGACCCTGAGCATTGTTTCGGCCCGCCTACGCGCTGCGCACACGGTGGCCGATATGCTGCCCATTGTCCTGGAACACATTGTGCAGGCGGTGAATGCGGCGGTGGGGGTTGTGTATTTGATGGATGAAACCGGCGAGTACGTGGTTTCTCGTGCCGTTTACCCGGAAGGCAGTTATCTGATGGGCTTAAAACATCGGTTGGGGCAGGGCGTAACCGGCCACGTGGCCCAAACCGGCAAACTTTATATCGCTTCTAACCTGCAAGTAGACCCCTTGCTGTATCGTCAGGATGGGGAAAATGAATACCTGAACCATCTGCAAACCAGTGTAGCCCTGCCCTTGCAAACGGAAGACCACATTATTGGCGTGGTTCACATTGGCCTGGCGAGTGGGCACGATTTTTCGGACACAGAGCTGCAATTACTGACTTCCCTCACCGATATTGCCGCCAATGCCCTGTATCGGGCGCAGGTGATGGCCTCATTGGAACAGCGGGTGGAGGAACGAACCCAGGCGCTGCGTCAGGCCAATATCCGTCTGCAAGAGTTGGACCGTTTGAAATCGAAGTTTATTTCTGATGTGACCCATGAACTGCGCACCCCGGTGGCTAACCTGAATCTGTATCTGGATTTGCTGCGTATGGGACGGGCGGAAAAGAGGGAGCATTATCTGGAAGTGATTGAGCACCAGGCGTCGCGGCTGACACAATTGGTGCAAACAACCATGCAAGCGCCGGAGGTGACCACCATGACTCCTCCTGAGGAATTTGTGGATGTGGCGTTTGACGAGGTGGTGCAAACGGCCGTGTCCGCTCAGGCTGACCGCGCTAAAAACAAAGGGCTGGAACTGGTGCAGAAGATTGCCGCCGATCTGCCACCGGTAAAAGGGGACGAGGGGCAGTTGGCTCAGGCAGTAGAGGCGATTCTGACCAATGCCATCAACTATACCGATAACGGTTGTGTATCGGTCATAGTGACCGGGCCGGCGGCCACCGGTATGGTTTGCCTGCAAGTTATAGATACCGGCATGGGCATTGATGACGAGGATAGGCCCTATATCTTTGACCGCTTTTACCGGGGACGTAAAGTAGGGCAGTTGACCATACCCGGTGTGGGCATGGGGTTGTATCTGGCAAAGGAAATTGTGGAAGGGCACAACGGCCGTATCCACATTGAAAGCACCCCTGGCGTAGGGACAACCTGCACCGTTGAATTGCCTGCCAGACTGAATGAAAATGGAAGTGAGGGTTAGTGGCTGGTAGCTGGTACCGGCCACCAATAAAGGATGACTGATGACTTCGGAAACGACATATGCTGATAACCGGCCCCATGTGGTCATTATTGGCGCCGGGTTTGGTGGCATTTGGGCCGCCAAAACGCTGGCTCGCCAGCCCGTGCGTGTGACCCTGCTGGACAAAAACAATTACCACACTTTCCAGCCGCTGCTTTACCAGGTGGCAGCGGCGGAAATTGAGCCGGAGCAGATTGGCTATCCGGTGCGCGGCATTTTGCGGCGGATGCCTAATGTCACTTTTACCCTGGCGGAGGTCACGGCCGTAGACCTCCACGCGCAAACCGTCACCACTACCCAGGGCACGTTGGCCTACGATTACCTCATCCTGGCAACCGGCAGCATTACCCAGTTCTTTGGCACGCCGGGCGCGGCTGCCCACTCTTTTTCGCTCAAAACAATGGAAGAAGGGGTGCGGCTGCGCAACCACATCCTGACCTGTTTTGAGCGGGCTGTTCACGCGCCGCCGGCTGAACGCCGCCAATTGTTGACTTTTGTGGTAGTGGGCGGCGGGCCGACCGGCGTGGAGTATGCCGGGGCGCTGTCGGAACTGGTGTATGGCCCGCTGCGCAAAGATTTCCCGGAACTGGATATAACTGACGTATCCATTGTGCTGTTGGAAGCGGCCGGCCGGGTATTGGGCGGCATGTCGGAATCACTCAGCGCCTATGCCGCCCGCTCGCTGGACAAGATGAAGGTGGTGGTGCAGTTGGAAAAACGGGTGACGGCCGTAACGGATACGGCCGTCACCCTCCACGATGGCGCCCAAATCCCCACCAGCACCGTCGTCTGGGTGGCCGGCGTGGGCGGCGAGGGACTGGCCAGGGGATCGGGCATTGAGGTGTTGGGCAACGGCCGTGTACCCGTTTTGCCCACCTTGCAGTTGCCCCAACACGAGCGCGTCTTTGCCATTGGCGATCTGGCTGCCTTTACAGTTCCAGAAGGCGGTTATCTGCCAATGGTGGCCCAGGTGGCCATCCAACAAGGCATTCAGGCGGCGCAAAACATCGGGCGGCATCAGTTGGGCGTGCCGCTGACCCCTTTTCACTATTGGGACAAAGGCTCCATGGCCACTATCGGCCGGAACAAAGCGGTGGTGGATTGGCACGGCCGTTCCTTCACCGGCTTCCTGGCCTGGCTTATGTGGGGCGTCATTCACATCATGTATCTGATCGGTTTCCGCAACCGCATCATGGTTATGCTCAGTTGGGCCTGGCGTTACTTCACCTTTGAGCAGACGGTGCGCCTGATCATGCCTTCCAGCCAGGCTGGCTGGCTGGCGCTGGCCCCGGAGAAAGTCAATGAAAAATCAGCAGATTAAGATGGCAAAAATGAAGCACATCGCCCTGGTCGCCCACGATAACAAAAAGGACGACTTGTTGGAATGGGCCAGATTTAACAAGGAAACCTTGCAGCGCCACATTTTGTACGCCACCGGCACCACCGGCTGGATTTTGCAGGAAGCGTTGGGCTTGCCCATTCACCGCATGTTAAGCGGGCCGCTGGGCGGCGACCAGCAAATTGGGGCCAAAATTGCCGAAGGTGAAATTGACTGTCTCATCTTTTTTTGGGACCCGCTGCTGGCCCAACCCCACGACCCGGACGTGAAGGCGCTGCTGCGCCTGGCAGCCGTCTGGAACATTCCCATCGCCACCAATCGCACCACCGCCGACTTTCTCATCTCCTCGCCGCTGATGGGCGGCGAATACACGCGCCTGCTGGTGGATTATGAGGAATACAAAGAGCGACTCAGCCACCAGTATGGGGAGGGGGCGTCGGTGTAATCAGGTTTGCGGCCAAAAACCGCGCCGCCTGCCGTTCGGCCCACCAACTGAGCTGGCCGGGGCGGCCTTCGGCAAAACCGACGTGACCACCCTGCGGGGTGATCACGGCCGTGAGGCAAGGATTGGCCGCCAGATCAGCGTAGGGGATGTCCTCGGGGTGGAACAGGGGGTCATCCAGGGCGCGAATGATGAGCGTGGGCACACAAATGCCTGGCAGGTAACGGCCGCTGCTGCTCTGCCGGTAATAATCCCAGACATCGGCAAAGCCATACAGCGGCGTCGTCAGCGCCTCGTCCAGTTCCCGGAACGTTGCCGCCGCCAAAACCCGTTCCATATCCACCAGCCCGTCCAGCAAAGGGGCGCGCGCCTGCATTTTGCGGCGCAGAGCGCGCATGAAATAATCGTTATAAAAGTGGCTGACCCCATTTTCCACCACCTCCATACTGCGCCCCAGGTCAAATGGCGGTGAGATAGCCGCCGCTGCGGTGAGCGGAATGTTTTCCCCCTGTTCGCCCAGGTATTTCAACAGCATATTAGCCCCCAGCGAAAAACCAACCGCGCCCAGGGCGGATTGCGGAAACCATTCCTCCAATTGTTGCAGCACAAAGATGATGTCGCGGGTTTCACCGGCATGGTAGGTGTATGGTTTGCGGTTGATTTGCCCGCTGCACGAGCGGTAATTCATACCCACACTGCGTATGCCACGCCAGGCAAGCTGCCGGTAGGTTTCATAGGCGTAGCTGGAGCGGGCGCTGCCTTCCAGCCCGTGCAGCAGCAGCACCAGGGGGGCATCCTCTGGCGGCAGATGCCCGGCCACTTCCGGGAAATCGAGGTCGAGAAAATCACCGTCGGGCGTGTCAATACGCCAGCGGTGGAAGATAATGCCGTCTTGGGCACGGCCGTAATGCCCGGCGACGGTTTGCATGTGACAATTGGCAATCCCTCTGGCTGGTCGAAAAGGTTCCGGTTCAAAGGCAAGTTGTGTCATAATACCGATTTTGGGGGATTTTAGCGGATGAGGCAAGTGGTAGTGGTGGCTGGTGGTTAGTGGCGGGTACAGGCTACCGGCCACTAATCACCAGCCACACAGGAAAATGATCATGAAGGTGATTTCTGTTTTTGGCAGCGCCGCGCCGCCGCCGGGCAGCCCGGCGTTTGACGAGGCGCGGCTGGTGGGGCGATTGTTGGCGGAAGCCGGTTTTACGGTGGCTACGGGTGGGTACAGCGGCACGATGACGGCCGTATCTCAGGGCGCGGCGGAAGCGGGCGGGCACGTCATTGGCGTTACCTCGGCGCAAATTGAGCAGTTTCGGCCGTTGGGGCCAAATGCCTGGGTAAACGAAGAAATTCGTTACCCTACGCTGCGCGAACGGCTGCTGCACCTGGTGACGCATAATGACGGCATGATTGTGCTGCCAGGCGGCATTGGCACGCTTTCGGAAATGGCGCTGGCCTGGAGTTTTTTGCAGGTGGGGGAAATTTCGGCACGGCCGTTGGCTATGCTGGGCGCGCTGTGGCCGCAAACCATCCGTGCTTTTTTTGATCCCATGTATATCAAGCCAGAGCATATGGATTTGCTCTATTTTGCCGATTCACCGGCAACGGCCGTGGCATATATGACGAAGCAGCAGACCTGACAGGTTTCGGGCAACCGTTGGTTGCCAACCTGTCAGGTCTGCTGTTCTACCAGAGGATATGGCGGATTTATTATTTCTCAAACTGGGTGGTTCTCTGATCACCGATAAAACGGGTATTGAAGCGGCGCGGGTGGACGTGCTGGCGCGGTTGGCGCAGGAAATTGCGCAGGCGCGGGCGGCGCAGCCCGATTTGCCGTTGGTATTGGGGCATGGTAGTGGCTCGTTTGGGCACGTGGCCGGGGCGCGGCATGGCACCCGCCAGGGCGTACACACCGCCGGGCAGTGGTTGGGTTTTGCCGAGGTCAGCGCGGCGGCGCTGCGGTTGAACCGCCTGGTGGTGGAGGCGCTGCTGGCAGCAGGCGTGCCCGCCATGAGTTTTACCCCGTCGGCGTCCGTGGAATGTGTGGACGGCCGTATCACCACCATCGCCCTGCACCCCATCGAGCAGGCGCTCCGGGCCGGTCTGCTGCCGGTGACCCATGGCGACGTGGCTTTTGACGCGGTACGCGGAGGGACGATTGTGTCTACGGAAGAGGTGATGATGGCGCTGGCGGCGGCGGGCTTACGGCCGTCGTGGTTGCTGTTGGCCGGGGAAACGGAAGGGGTGTATGACCTGGACGGCCGTGTTATTCCCCACATTTCGGCGGCCACGCTGCCCCAGGTGGAAGCTGCCCTGGGCGGCTCACGCGGCGCAGATGTTACCGGCGGCATGGCTTCAAAAGTCCAGGCCATGTTAGACCTTACCGCGCAATTCCCCTCCCTCTCCGTGCGCATCTTCTCCGGCTTGCAACCCGGCACACTCTACCAAACCCTGCGCCAACCAGTCGCCGCCACTGGCACCACCATCAGGCATGGTTAGCCCCTGGGAATGGAATTCCCATTGTCATTCCGATATCCTTCGCCCAACTCTGGGCAGGCTTCTTCGGTGAGGAATCTTCCGTGCTGGACAAGGCGGAAGATTCCTCACTCCGAAGACTTCGTTCGGAATGACACATTTCTATTGCCGAATTAGATTTTTAATCTTCATGCATCCGGCGGCATGATCGCCCACTGCCCACCGCTCACGGACCACGAATTACGGATCACGAATTACGGATCACGCCCCGTACTTCTGTACCAATCCCTCAAATCTTTATGCTGATTTTATGGCATTAGTGGTATAACGAAGGCGCGCATGGAGTTTGACAACGACGCCTCTTGTAAGCAGTATTCACTACAGGGCGAGAGGAAGGTAGTGTGGTAAAGGCAAGGGTGCTTTATATTGAAGATGATCAGGCGAGCCAACGTCTTGTCAACCGGTTGTTAAGCAGTTCAGGCTATGAGGTATTAACCGCCTCAGACGGCATTGAAGGCGTCGTCCTGGCGCAAAAGTCGCATCCCAATCTCATCTTAATGGATATTAACCTGCCGCAGATGGATGGGCGCGCCCTGACAACCCGTTTGCGCAGTTCCCCCCATTTTTCTGATACGCCTATCGTGGCCCTGACCGCTCACCGTGATCCCGATAACCGGAAGATGGCATTGGCGGCGGGCTGCACCGGCTTTATGACCAAGCCGATTGACGTAGACACATTCCCGCAGCAAATTGAATCCTTTTTGAATGGGCAGCGGCAAAAGCTGTCTGCACAGGAACACCAACTGCATCTGGAACGGCACACCCAGGAATTGGTGCGCCAGCTAGAAACCAAGATGCGCGAATTGGAAACGGCCAACCAGCGGATGAAGGAGCTGAATCAATTAAAGAGTGACTTTTTGACGATGGCTTCCCATGATTTGCAAGCGCCGCTGATGGTGACAAATCAATCGCTGCGAGAACTGGAATCGCTGCTGGATGGGGTGGCCGACCAGACGGCCGTTGTCATGCACCAAAACCTGGTTCAGCGTATGAAAGGGGGGCTGAACCGGATGCGCCGCGTGGCCGACGAAATCAACCAGGTGGCGCAAATTATGTATGGCCTGCTGCGGCTGGATTTGCAGCCGGTTCATTTGGGTGATGTGGTGGCCGATGTGGTGGGCGAGATGACCGGGGTGTGTACGTCGCGCCAGATGCACCTGTATGTATCCAGCCTGAGCCATTTACCGCTGGTGATGGGGGATGAGGGGCAGTTGCGCACGGCCGTAGCCAACATCATCGGCAATGCCATCAAGTTCACCCCGGATGGCGGTCACATTTACATCACGGGCGAATCCAGCCACCAGGAAATACGTCTCTCGGTACAGGATACCGGCCTGGGTATCCCCAAGGAGGAGCAAAACTATATCTTTGATCTCTTTTATGCGTTGGGTTCGGTGCAGAACCATTCCACCAGTAAGTCGGCGTTTTGTGGTGGGGGTTTGGGGCTGGGGCTGCCCATGGCCAAGGGGATCATTGAAGCGCACAACGGCCGTATTCTGCTAGAAAGCGACCCGAACACCCTGCCGGGCAGCACGTTTACGGTTTGTCTACCTGTGTGAATGAATGCAATTCATTCACACAGGCCAATACATCACCGCCGATTCCCCAATCAGGGCATCCCACACATCCCCCATCGTGTCAGCCAGGGCGACCGGGCGCTGCAAGCGGTTAGCCGCATCTTGTGGCGACAGATCATCCAGCGAAATGCGGTCGGGGTGGTCAAACATCACGCGGGGCAGCACCACCAGGTCGCCATAACCGGCCATCTCCAACTGATTCAGCACATCTTCGGCCATCAGCAGCCCGGCGACGGTGATGGTGGCTCCCAACCGTTCATTCACCACCGGCAGCACAGACACGGAAACGCCGGTGAGTTGGGCAAAGGGCACGGCCGTTTGCCGCAGCGTTTCGGCGAATAAGGCGCCTGTGACCAGCGTGACCAATTGAAAATTGTCAATTGTCAATTGAGAATTGCCAATTTCCTGTTTCACCTGATGCCATTCATCCAAAAAGTGGCGCACCATGCCCAGGCCGTTTTCGTGCAGTTCGTAGCCGTCGTAGGCCGCCAGGGGTGGCACTTCCCGGCCTGTCACCAGATACCACTCGTCGGTGGGGTACACAAAACGGATGCCAAACCGGGCCAGATACTCCGTTTGTAGGGATTCCACGTAGGCCAGCGTGGCCGCCGCTTCCTCTCTGGTGTGGGGGCGCATCCCGTACTTGTGCTGCCGGGTCAGCCCCACCGGCACCACGCTGATGGATTGCACGGTGGGGTAGAGCGCCGCCAGGTCTTGGATGGATTGGGTCAGGATACGGCCGTCGTTCACCCCCGGCGTGATTACCAACTGTGTATGCACCTCAATGCCCCATTCCGCCAGTTGGCGCAGTTGGGCCAAAATGTCCGGTGCGTTGTTGTTGCGCAGGTATTGGCGGCGTTTTTCCAGGTCAGTCACATGCACCGAGACGTACAGCGGCGACAGCCGCATGTGCTGAATGCGCCACCAGTCATGTTCATTCAGGTTGGTCAGCGTGACGTAATGGCCGAAGAGGAAGGAATAACGATAATCGTCATCCTTGATGTACAGCGTGCGCCGAAAGCGGGGGGCCATTTGCAGCACAAAACAAAATTCACACAGGTTGTTGCAGCGGCGAATGTCAGTGTCAAAGGTGGGGTGGTTAAATTCCAGCCCCAATGATTGGCGGTAGGCGCGCACGGCCGTGAACGGCAAAATCTCCCCATTGCGGCGAACGGTTAACTCCAACGCTTCATCGGCGGCGTAAAATTGCACGTCAATAATGTCCTGCACCGCCTGTCCATTTACCGCCAGCAGTTCGTCCCCGGCGCGCAGCCCAATTTTCGCGGCCACACTGCCCGGCTCAATACCCGTTATCTGTCCACCCTGGAAGGTAGTGAGGTCTAGTTCCTGGAATAATGCCATGCGTAGATCGTAATCCGTGACCTGTAACCTGTAAACCGATTACGGGTCACGGATTACGGTTCACGGATTACGGTTCACGGATTACGGATTACGGATTACGGCCAACGGCCGTACCATGCCCATAATCTCGGCCACAATTTCCTCTACTGGCCGGTCGGTGGTGTCCATGATCAGGGCATCCACGGCCGGTTGCATGGGGGAATGTTCGCGGCTGCTGTCAATCTGGTCGCGCCGTTCTACGTCGGCCAGAATCACGTCATAATCGGCAGCGTGACCCTGATCCTGGCGGTCTTGCCAGCGGCGGCGGGCGCGTTCGGCGGCGGTGGCCGTAATATACAGTTTCAGCGGCGCGTCTGGCATCACCACGGTGCCAATGTCCCGCCCCACCATCACCACCTGGCCCCGTTGGCCGAATTCCCGCTGCCGCCGCACCATCTCCTGGCGCACCCCCAGATAGCTGGAAACCTGCGACACGTTGGCGTCTACGGCCGGCGTGCGAATCTCCCAGGTCACATCTTGCCCATCCAGGAGGACGGTATAGTGACGGCCGTCGGCTTCCGCCTGCGCCGGTAATACTTCGATATGGATTTGTTCCGCCAGATGGGTCACGGCCGTTTCATCCATCACATCCACCCCCCGCTGCAACGCCGCCAGCGTCGCCGCCCGGTACATGCAGCCCGTATCCAGAAACAAAAAGTCCAACTCTTTCGCCACCAGTTGGCTGACCGTAGACTTGCCCGAAGCCGCCGGGCCGTCTATGGCAATGACGTTAATTTCGGTCACAAATACTCCCTGTAGGCGTGATGCGTGACGAGTGATGCGTAAGGCCACTTGTCACGCATCACTCGTCACCCGTCACCCGTCACGTTTTACGCTTTACGCTCTTCTTCGGCTGATGACTGGCAATTTCCCGTTGCAGCGCATGGATTTCCTGCGACCGTAGGTGCCGCCATTCACCGGATTTCATAGCCCCCAGGTCAATAGGGCCGATTTTGATGCGCACCAGATGGCGCACCGGGTAGCCGAGCATATTGGCAATACGCCGAATTTGCCGCTTACGCCCTTCGCGCATCACCAGTTCAAGCAGGGTAAACGTGACTTCCTGGCGCAAGACTTTGATTTCCACCGGTGCGGTTTTGCGGTCATCCAGGTAAATGCCTTTTCGCCATGTGTCTAACACCTCGGCGGGGATACGCCCTTCGACGGTCGCGCGGTAGGTCTTTTTGTGGCCGTAACGAGGATGGGTGAGCTTGTGGGCCATGTCGCCATCGTTGGTCATCAACATCAGCCCTTCGCTCTGTTTATCCAGCCGCCCCACCGGGTAGAGATGGCCGGGCAGGGGGATGAGGTCACGCACCGTTTTGCGTCCCTCTTCCAGTTCATCATCCAGCGAAGAGAGGATGCCTTTGGGTTTGTTCAGGGCGATGTAGATAAAATCCACCTGTTTGGCGTCAATGACACGGCCGTTGACCTCGATGCGATCTGTGGCCGGGTCTACCTTCATGCCCAGTTGGGCGGCACGGCCGTTGACCTTCACCCGCCCCTCTTCAATCAACTTCTCACATTCCCGCCGCGAGGCAATACCCGCGTGGGCCATAATTTTTTGTAACCGTTGACACATTTAATACATCTTCTCCTAAGTAGCAGCTTGCATCTATGTACTTTTGCCCGTCAATCAAAAGCAGCTTGCCCTTGAACCGTAACGTTTCCACAATATACCGCCGTTCGGTAAAATTTGCATCCGCCAGCCCCAACCCCTCCCCTATCAGGCCGGCAAGATGTTCCAGGGTGTATATCTGCTCATCTGTCAGGGTATCCGCTTCTATCTGCTGCACCAGTTCCGCCCGGTCACTTTCCAGGCTGTTGATTGCCGCCTCAAGCTGTTTGGCCTGCTCTTGCAGCACCTTACCCAACAGGCCGCCTTTCAGGTAGGCGTCAACCGCTCGCTTTAACTCTTGCTGCCTTTCTGCCAAAAGATGGTCAATCACGGCTAAACTATCCCGTAACGGCCGTGTCGCTTCTGCCCGTTGCGCCCGGTACGCTTCTGCTTTTGCCCGTATCGTTTCCGGGTCTTTGAGTAAATCCCGTAGCCATTGCCACACCACCGCGTCTACCCTGTCCGCCCGAAAATCGCGCATACTGCACTTGTGGCAATATCGTTTTGTTCCAAAGGATGCTTCACACCGATAATAGAGAAGGACACCAGATTTTAAGGGTGATGCACGTATACCTACAGTCGCCCCGCATTGACCACAACGTAACATCCCCCTGACCATATATTCATACTGTGTATTGCGTTTTGCGTTCGCTTTATTTT
The DNA here is from genome assembly GCA_019637635.1 of Anaerolineae bacterium. Taxonomy (GTDB): domain Bacteria; phylum Chloroflexota; class Anaerolineae; order Promineifilales; family Promineifilaceae; genus CAADGU01. The sequence goes on along the minus strand of JAHBVI010000011.1, from coordinate 78,507 downwards.
GAACCTTACGCGCCTGGGCAATGTCCCAGGTTTCCCGGCTTATGATTGCCGGTACGGTTACGGCTATGTGATGCTCTTTTGGGTTGCGCTCCCCCGTGTTTGAATTTTGCTTCCCATAATGCCACGTGCCCGCGTAAGTCTCTTTGTTCAGAATGTTGGCAACCCCACCCCGTGACCACTCCCCTATCCCCCGCTTTTTGTGGGCATGGGGAAAGTTTCCCCTATCCGCCGGTGAAGGTATCTTCATATCGCTTAATCGTCGGATAATGGCGTAGATGGTCAACCCCTCAACCGTGTACCATTCAAAAATCAGGCGTACAATCCGCGCCTCATCTTCACATATCACCAGGGTTGAACGGCCGTTTTCCTTCACCAGGCGATAGCCATAAGGCGCTTTCCCCCCGTGAAGCATGATGTTACCCTGAGACACCACGCGCCGCCGTGCCCTCACTGTTCGCTCTTTAATCTTCTCCCTTTCATACTCCGCAATGGTGGCCCGGATATGCTTACTTAGCCGCCCCTCTGGTGAATCGGCGTATTCTTCCAAAACGTAGACCACCCCCACCCCCGCCCGCTTAAACTGTTCTTCTATGACAAGCTGCTTTGCCAGCTTACGGGCGAATCTGTCCATTTCCCTCACCACCAGGGTATCAAACTCGCCGCCCTGGGCCATCTCCAAAGCCCGGTTTAATTCTGGTGCATCCCACCGCGCCCCGCTCACCCCTCTTTCATCCTCTGATAATTCCGCTACCACTTGCCAGCCTTGCCCCTGGGCATAGTCCCGGCACATCTCAAGTTGCCCGGTCAGGTTACGGCCGTCTTTGCTACTATCATCACTGCTTACTCTGGCGTACAAAACCGCTCTATTGCTCATCTCACAATTCCTAATAAAACGGCCGTGTCACCCATCCCTCAATACTTCGGGACATGCCTGGGAAACACGGCCGTTTTACACTATGCTGCCTGTTCAATCCACACCACGCCCCGCCCTTCCAAATGTACCCGTAACCGGGCCTTGTCATTGGCCGCCAATACCGCCGCTTTGTCAGGGTTGCATACCAGCCAGGCCACCCGGCGGCAAGCTGCCCCGCAAAAGCGTTTAGACGGCCGTCTTACCACCATCTCCCGGCCGCATTGTTGACACGGCCGTGTTAGGGTGGCGTTAGGTTTAGTATTAGTAAAACCCACGCCGTTACGCTGTTTGCCTGGTTCGTTGCCGTTCCCGGTAAGCCCGCTGGCTGCAAGCATCATTACAGTATTTGCGCCGTCCGCTTCGCCCTGGTGACATTCGCTTACCACAATGGGCACAGGTGGTATCTTCACGTTCAATTCGTCGTTTGCGCCGTCCATTGTCGCCTTCGCTTACCGGCCCCCAGGCCGGTGGGTAAAATTTGCGCCGTGTCCATTAGGTGCAGGCGTAACGGGTTGCGCCGCCCGTTCTGCTGCCAGCCGTTCCCGTACCAGGTCGTCTACCAGGGCTTGCAGGTCATCATACGTGGCCGTGACGGGTTCCCCGTCGCTGCCCTCATAATCATTCTGAGCAGGTACGGCCGTATTACTCGCCTCATTCACCCCAATTTGCCGTAACAGCGCCGGGATAGAAGCAACGGCCGCGCCTTCAATTCGCCGCCGTACATCTTCGCTTTGGTAGTGGCTGGCTACGGTTTTGGCCGCTGTTATCCGTGCCCCTAACTGAGCATTAGCTATGGCCCGCTGTACCAGTAGCTCCGCTTTTCGGGCAGCAATATACGCGGCAAACTGCTGTTGTTTGTAGGCGTTAATGGCCTCACCGCATTCCCTTGCCCGCTCCGCGTCTGGCGCAAAGTACAACCCGGTCAAGGCAATGACAACGGCAATTACTGAGGATATGGGCAGGATATAAGCGAAGTAGAAAAGCATGTTTTGGCTTAATTCCATCTCCGCGTTCAATTGGGCGTCAATAACCGTATTCAACAGCATGAAAGTCAGGGCAACGGCCGTTGCCAGCGCCATCAGTCTAATGTGCAATCTGCCACCCTTGAACGTGCCATGAATGAGGCCATGAGACAAAACCAGAAATAGCCCTTCTCACACGATAATGCCCACAAGGCCCGTGACCATCCCGGCCGTACCCGCTGCCCGATAGTGCAGGGTGGCTGATATGCCGTGCATAGTCGTATACCCGGCCACTAAAACAGCAAACAGGGTAATGGACGCCCGCAGCCACTTATCACGTGCCCGCGTCGTTTCCATCTCATTTTCCTGTTCTGCCTGGTCTCTGAATTCCTGTATAAAATCGTCTATCTCGAACATGATGGTAAAATCTCCTGTGACGGCCGTCTCCCCGCGCAAAGAGTAGACGGCCGTTACTCTTATTGCGCCCTATCTGAATCGCCCCGGCGTGAAGGGTAGGGCGTTTTCCATTCCCGCCGGGCAGGTTGCCAGCCTGGGTACGGCTGTGTCCTCTCCTTAAAAGCACATCGCCCGATTACACCCAGGGCAGAGGCAATCAGGCGACGGCTAAATCAATCAATGATTTCTATTCAGTTGTCGCCCTGGGTAACTCTCTATTGCCCCAAATTTCGCCGTAGGGCGTTCTTGTGGGGCAAGTCCATTGTAGCTATACAAAACAGTCTGTCAATATACGGTTTACCGAAAAACGGTTTTTTGATTATACTTAACCTATACAATTCAGAGGATGGAAATTATGACGGTTGAAGATGTAGCTAAAGAGTTAGGAATATCCCCCAAACGTGTAAGGGAGTATTGCCGCGCCGGGCGTTTGGGTACTCTATGGCAACGCCGATGGGTGATTACCCGTGATGAGTTTGAACGTTTCCGCGCCGAAGTCTATACCGGGCAGCATGGCCGCCCCCGCAAAGATAGCCAGTAACGGCCGTCTACACTCCTTCATTTTGCCTCATTTGGGGTACTGATAAATGAGCCTTATAGGTGTAACGGCAACCGGCCGTTGTCACTAATAACCATCTGAAACGGCCGTTCCCCCCCCACCATCTACACGCGGAAATTTGGGAGGGGGGGACGGCCGTTTTGCCATCCATTAGCATGATTGAATAACATCACGAACCAGACTATACTTGCAAAAGTTAGCAAGGATCGGACAAAAGGCGGACTGAGTGACGGAGGTGCAGCATGACTGTAATCATTAGTATGCCCCACGAAATGGAACGCAAACTTCAGCGTAAGGCACAAATAGAACGTGTGCCTCTGGAGCAGTTGATCGTTGAACTGTTGCATGATGCTCTGGAAACAGAAACGGCATTCCCCTCGCCCGAAGAAGTAGTTGCCAGAATACAGGCTACCCCGGTCAATCCTGGTAGTCTACGTCTGGCTAGCGGTTCTTTAGCCGAGGCGTTACGCCGTGCCCCAGAAGACCCTGATTTTGATCTGGCAACCTGGAACCAGTCCTGGACTGTTGTAGAAGCGGAGATGGAGGCCATCTCCCGCGCCAACGCTGCCGCCGAAGGGCGCGCCTGACATGGCAAATTACCTGCTGGATACCAACCACGCCTCCCCGTTGATCACTATCAGCCACCCTCTGCGTGAGCGTATTCTGCAAAGGCCTGATGATGGGGATAACTTTGCCATTTGTGTACCGGGCATCACTGAAACATTATTTGGCATTGCCCTGCTGCCTCGCGCCAAACAAAACCTGGCCGAGTGGGAACGTCTTAAGCCTTTGCTGACTTGTTACATACCGGATGAAACAGACGCCGAGTTTGCTGCCCAATTGCAAATAGCCCTTCGCAGTCGCGGCCGACAACTGGAAACCGTAGATGCGCTCGTTGCCGCCATCGCCTTGCGCCACGATTTGATATTGTTGACCACCGACAAAGATTTCCAGCCCATCCCTCAGTTACAGCTAGAAAACTGGCTTTCTACGCTTTAAGTTACCCATCTTGCCAATCCACTGACCGTTGAACGGCCGTACCACCTCACCACCCACACGCGCAAAATTGGGAGAGGGAAACGGCCGTTTTCGATTTCGGATTGGCGATGGTGGATTGGGGGATGGGCAACGGCCGTTGGGCCAATTAACGCTATGGGAAACTATAGTTGCATATAGTTGCAGGTATGCGTTACAATGCCACTATGAGCGTAGCAACCTATTCCACCAAGCAAGTCTCCCAAATGGCGGGCATTCACCGCGATACGCTGTTGCGCTGGCTGCGCGAGGGACGCATCTCCGAACCGGGACGAGATCGGAATGACTGGCGATTGTTCACCCATGAAGAAGCGCAAACAATTGTGGAATTTGCCCGACAAGTCAATGGTACGGCCGCGCCAATCCTCAAAGAAAGCGCGGTTGTCTATGAAGCGCCCATCGGGGCGATCCCTCGTTTGGAAAAGATGGATTGGGATTTTATCAACGCAAACACCGGCTACCTGACCCACGCCATCCACCCTTACCCGGCGAAATACATCCCTCAAATTCCGAAGGCACTTATTCGAGAATTGGCATCAATCGGTGATACAGTGCTGGATCCGTTTTGTGGTAGCGGCACGACTTTGGTGGAAGCGTTGCGCCTGGAATGCCACGCTATCGGCATAGACGCAAACCCATTGGCTTGCCTGATCAGCCGATCCAAAACGACTTTATTGAACGAAGCAGAGGTAGACTGCTTGAGGGGGCTGGTTGAGGAAATCAGTTATTTTGCCCAACAGACTTTTATGGGAACCTTACCTTTGTTCCCTGAATTATCCCCATTTCCTCAGTCTGCCCCGATGCCAGCATTTGAAGGTGTAGAAGAATGGTTTGACCAGCCGGTGATCGAAGAACTGTCATTTATCAAGACAAAATGCCTATCACTTGGGTCAGAGAAAGCAAGGCAATTGGCGCTAACTGCATTTTCGGCCATTATCGTTACCGTGTCGCGGCAGGATTCAGATACGCGCTATGTGCGCCGCCAGAAGAACATTAAACCGGGGGACACGCTGCAACTTTTCAGCCGCACGTTGGCGCAGGCCGTACAGCGGGTGGTGGAATTTGGTGAAGAGGTAGACGGCCGTTTCACCGCTACCATCCACCAGGCGAACATTCTAGAACCGCCAGACATCGAACCGGTTGATCTAGTTGTCTGTTCACCACCTTATCCCAATGCTTACAGTTATCACCTTTATCACCGGACCCGCATGTTATGGTTGGATATGGACCAGCCAAAATTTAAACAGGAAGAGATTGGCAGCCATCGCAAATACAGCCACAAGGGGAGCAATGGGGCAACAGCCGATACCTTTCGCGGCGAATTGTTCACCATTCTCTCCTGGCTTTCCCATACGCTGAAGCCAAATCGTTACGCCTGTTTTGTGATTGGCGATTCGACAATCAAAGGGCAACGCATCCAAAACGATCAACTTTTGATCGAAGTAGCGGAGGCAGCCGGTTATGAGGCTGTGGCAAATTTGACGCGCCATTTGCAGGCCAGCAAAAAATCATTCAACCCGGCAATTGGCAAAATTAAGGATGAACACATTGTCATTCTGCGTAACAGAGCGCGTCAGAGGGGGCGATAGTGGGCAAAGTGATTTGTCGCCTGAAACCGTACATTCAACCGTTTGAGAAAACGTTGGCGCTTAGGGAGTTGGCTGCCCTGACCGGGCATGAACCTGTCGCCTGCCTCAATCTGGCGCATGAGGAGACGGGCGATTATTGGGTTGAATCATCGGTAGAACCGGCGGATTTGGTCGGGCATCTGGCTTATTGGGAGGGAGTGGGTGGAGAAACGGCCGTTCCCTCCCTCCAACTCACCCAACAGGTGCGCCGCGAAGCCACTACCACACTGGCACGAAATGGGGTTACGGCCGTTCAGCTTCAAACGATGCTTCCCTTTAACGGTCATGTGCCCATTCCCAACCGGCGTAACCTGCGCTATGGGCCGCACGGCATCCACGAATATCGCGGCAAATTCTTCCCTCAATTGGTTCGCTCTCTACTCAACATCGCTGAAATCAAGCCAGAAGCGAAGGTGCTGGATCCCATGTCGGGAAGTGGGACAACGGCCGTTGAAGCTGTCTTGCTTGGTTGTCAGGCTTATGGGCTGGACATGAACCCCCTCTCGGTGCTTGTCAGCCAGACCAAATGCGATATTTTGGCCGTGCCGCCAGCGCAATTGGCCGAACAGTTTGCAGCGGTGAATAAGGATTTACTGACCGAACCCGCTGCGCCAGAACACTCATTCGCCTGGTTAAACACCCTCAGCGAGCCAGACCGCACGTATCTCTCAAATTGGTTTGCCCCCGAAGTGTTAACCGCGCTGGATCGGATCATGATCTGTATTCAGCAAATACCAAATCTTGCTTGCCGCCGCTTGTTTATGGTCAGCCTGAGTAACATTTTGCGCCGTGTCTCCTGGCAGAAAGATGACGACTTGCGCGTGCGCCGGGACGTTTCTGATGAAATTCCTGACGCAATTTCTGAGTTCTTGACGGAACTCAATCGCTCCGTAAAGATAATTCTGGCCTTTTTGTACGAAAACCAGGGTCAGGCTATTGGTGCGGCCGATATTCGTGAAGGAAACGCCCAACAAGCGGACAGATTACTGGCGGCGCACGCAGGACAGATTGATGCCATTATCACTTCGCCGCCTTACGCTACTGCTCTGCCCTATCTGGATACAGACCGTTTGAGCCTCTACTTTTTGGGTTTGCTCTCGCGCCCGGGGCATCGGTCACGCGATTACCAGATGATCGGCAACCGGGAGATTAGCAACGGCCGTCGTCAGGCGTATTGGGCGGAGTATGAACAAAATCGGGGGAGATTGACGGGGAGGATAACGGCCGTTATTGACCGCATTCACCACCTGAACCAGGACGCCAATGTGGGCTTTCGGCGACAAAATCTGCCCGCTCTGTTAGCCCGTTATTTCTTCGACATGCGTCAGGTGCTAGAAACATTCCCGCGTCTACTGCGTCCCGGCGCGCCCGCTTTTGTCGTGGTCGGTAACAATCACACCATCGCCGGAGGCGAGCGCGTAGACATCGAAACGGATCAACTATTGGGCGAATTGGGCGAAGCGGCTGGCCTGCATCTGGTCGAGCAAATCCCGATGGAAATGCTGGTATCGCGTGATATTTTCAAGAAAAATGCCAGCAGCGCCGAAACCATCCTTTGCTTCCGCAACAACTAACGGTAATACCCCCACCGCTTCGCAGAATTTCGCACCTGGTTTACGCACAAAGCCAGATAACTCTCGTAATCGCTGGTTCCCTGCGGGATGATCTCCACGTAATACGCAAAGGGAGTTCCTTCTGTTGGCTTTTCCAGGCGCAAAATATCGCCAATGGCCCCTGCGCTGCGTAACGCTTCGCTACGCAACCGGAAATCGTGCTTGACCGGCCAGGTCATCATATTAACCATGACCAAATCCCCGCCAATCCGCATCTTGACCGCCTGACGATCATACTTGCCGGGTCGCGCTGCGTCTTCGACAAACAACGTCGGCCAACCCCAAAACTCAGGAAAAACATCTCTGGCAGCTAACGGGATGAAGATTTCTGGCGAACGGCGACTGGTTCCTGTCGTTGTCTGCCCCGTGCCGACATCTGTGCGCTGCAAAATCATAACAAAGCCAATGGGCGCTTCCATAGCCAACTCAACCGGTTGCGAGACCGCTTCTTCGGGCGGTAAAGTGGGCTTTTTCGGTTTTGGTACACTGGTTTTGGAACGTGGCGCAGTGCGTTTAACGGCCGATTTCTTGAAGAACACATGCGCCAGTTGTGTTTCCGGTTGAGGGGATGGTGTGGGGGAAACGGCCGTTGCCTCATCCCCTTCTCGCTCAATTTTCTCCTCTGTCGGAACCAGCCCTGCCTCAACTAATTCATTGAGCAAATCGGCCGTTAGTTGTATCGCATTGCCATTAGCCGCATCACCCCAGTGGTCCAAATAGGCGTTGATTTCCTGCCAAAGCGCCTGATCCTCTGGTTCCTGCAACGCCAGCCAATACATCAGCGAAGCTTCATCATTGGTGTACAAGCCCCCTTCCGTCAAATTGCCAGAGCCAACGATCAGCAGAGCCACCTGATCAGCCGCGAAGAAATACACCTTTGGGTGGAAGGTCACATACGTCTCAGTAGTTCGATTAACCCAAACAGAACCACCCTCCTCTACTGCGTTTAGTAAACTTGCCAATCCTTCCAGGCTGGAACCAAGCTGATCAATCCCCACCACAATCTGTGCTAACCCCCCTCCCTGTACGAACTGCTGTAATTCAGCCTGAATGTGCTGAACGCCAGAGCGTTTTACAAAGGCAACGGCCGCACGAAAGGTATGAAAAGAAGCAATCTGGCCGCTCAGGGCAGCCTTTAGTGTTGCGCCAAGTGATTGTTCGCTAAAAGGTTGGGCAATGAGTTGGGGGCGATCAGGCATCTGATTATTCATGATGGCGATTGTAGCAAAAATCGCGCGCCAACAGAAACGGTGCAGGATCAATCATGATCCTGCACCGCATGTATTTTTCCCTACGGCCGTACCACCACCGGCAAATACAACCTAAATCCACTCCCCGGCACGGCCGCCACCCCCACAACCGCCCCTCGCCCTTCTATCACCGTTACCGGGCCGGTTGCGGCCGCCAGACCGTTAGGCAAATTGATTAGCATGGTGTAGGTCCCGGCCGCAATGCCATAAAAACTATACCGCCCCTCCGCATCCGTGACCATCGTTTGCCCCGCCACCGTCACCGGGACGCCCGCCAATGGCGACTCCCACGGCTGGCGGATACCGTCGGCGTTGGTGTCCAGCCAGGCGGTGCCGCGCACTACACCTGATGGCACGGCCGCCAGCCCTACAGCGCCATTTGTGGCCGGGTTGGCCGCCGCCGGATTCACCGCCGACCACCAGGGGGTGATGGTGTAACTGCCATTCGCCACGTTCCAGAAGCGGAACGCGCCCAACGCCGTGCGCTGCCCGCCCACACCCGCCACCGTCACCGTGATGGGCATGGTAATCAGCGGTTCGTCGGCCACGCGACGGCCGTCGCCGTCCCAATCGTCGTAGATCACCCCGGAGAGTTGGCCTAACGACCGTAAGGTCACAACCAGCGCCCCACCGTTGTTCAGGGTAAGCGTCTGTGGCGGCGCGGCCGCATACCCCGCTGGTGGGGTGATAGTTGCTGTGTAATTGCCATTGGGCAGGTTGGGCAGGCTAAACCGTCCCTGGGCATCCGTCACCACGCTGGCCGCAGACGGGCCGGTCAGGCTGATGGTGACCCCCGGCACGCCGCTTTCGCCGCGCCGCAGCCAGCCATCCCCATCTTCGTCAGCAAACACCTGCCCGCGCAGCGCCCCGGCAAAACGGAAGGGCAGCGGCGGCAGGGTCACGTCTGCCCCGTTCAGCCAGAGAGAGACGGTGCTGCCGTGCAAGGGAACATAGCCCGTCGGCGCCACCACCGCCAGCGTGTGCGCCCCATCCCCCAGGCCGCTGAGCGTGCCAGACGTATCCCCGCCCAGGCTGACGCCGGGCAGGGCCGGTTCGTCGTCGTCCCAGGCCCCATTCAGGTTATCATCGCGGAAGGCCGACCAGTGTACGGCCGTGCCGCCGCTCAACGCTTGCAGGTTTCCCCCCGCCGCGACCAACGTGATCTCCCATTCCCAGTAGCCGGGATGCCAGATGATTGTCCCGCCGGTGGTCTGGTAACTGAAATTAGTCCCCGTCGCCGGTTGATTGCTTTGCTGGTAGCCAACCGGGTCGCGGGCGGCGATGCAGTAGGCCAGGGCATTGCCCGGCAGCATATTGGTCAGCAATTTGTAATCGCCGTTGACGTCGCTGGTCGTTTCCAGACCTTGCCAGGGGGGATTGCTCTGCTGGCAGCCGCCATTGGGGTCCCACTGATAGTAACCAATGCGAATCCCGGCCACACCCGCGCCGCCGCTGCTGACACGGCCGTAGACGGTGTTGTAATTGTGATCCGTCCCCCCCTGCAAAATGCCGATGTTCGCCTGCACCGGCTGTGTGCCCGGCAGGAACCAGCCCGGCGCTTCCGTCAGGCTGTCGCTCATGCTCGCCGCCTGGCTGACGTACAAATCCACCGTCGCCAGGTAGCGCACGCCCGCGCTCAGATTGGTGAACAGGTAGACGCCGTTGGCGTCGGGGGTGGCCGTTTGCACGGGCAGGCCGCCATCGTTGAGCAGTGTGACCACGTACCCCGTTGCGGCCGCTTCGCCGCTGTCCCGCTGCCCGTTCACATTGTCATCCAAATAAACGAACCCGTTCAGGTAGCCCAACGGGTTGAGCGTCAGGTTTTGCTGGATGCTCTGCCCGGCAACGATGTAATTGACCACCGGCTCGCTCGCCAGCAGATGGCCCGGCGGCAGGGTGGGGATGGTCAGCCGGTATTGGCCGTTGGGCAGATTGCTGAACTGGTAAAAGGCGTCGCTGCACCAGCCCGCGCAGCCCGTCGCCGCCACCGTGTCATAGGTTTGATTGGTCGTCACGTTGGTCAGGCGCACCGTCGTCCCGCCCATGGCCCCATCCGGGCCGATGACCGCGCCGTTGATGCCGCCCGCCACCCGCGCCGCCACTTTGCGCGTCGTCGTCCCCGACCCGACCACGATGTTGATCGGCTGCGCCGCGCTGATGGTGTAACCTGCCGGGGCGACCACGTTCAAGCTGTAACTGCCCGTCGCCAGAACGAAAGTGGCCCCGTTTTGGCTGATGCTCTTGGTTTGCCCGCCGACCGTGGCCGCGCCGCTGCTCAGCATTGGCTCGTTGCTGTCGTGTGCGCCGTCGCCATCCACATCCCAAAAGGTCTGCACCAACAGCGTGCCCTGGGCGTAAACGGACAGCAGCACGGGGACGCCGCTGTTTTTGGGCATGGCTGCGCCGTTCAAGTTGGCCGGGGCCACGTTCGGCGGCAGACTGCCGGTGACGATTTTGACGCAGCCAGGCGCGTTGCCCGGTTCGGCCGCGGGGACGGCCTGCAAGGGCAGCGGATTGGTAAACAAGACCAGCCCGTCCGTATTCGTCGTTTTTGTCTCGATGGGGGCGGCAATGCCGCCGCAGGGTTGGCTGTATAGTTGTACGTCTACGCCGCCCAACCGCTGTTCCCCCGGATTGAGCTGGCCGTCCTGGTTGCTGTCCAGGAAAACGATGGCGCGCGGGCGGCTGTCGTTGGGCGGCAGGGGGAATTGCACCCAGGGGATACCGCCGCTGGCCGGGACAATGGCGATGCGCGTCAATTGCAAGTCGGGCGTATTCATCTCCACCCGGTATTCGCCGCTGGTGATGGGCTGCTCGGTAAATGAGCCGTCAGAAGCGGTGGTGTGGCTGGCGATGGGCGCACCGGCCAGGGTGGAGATGGTGATCGCTGCCCCGGCGGTGGGGTCGTCTATGCCCACATCGTAGCTGCCGTTGTTGTTCACGTCGTAGAAAGCGTAGCCGGTCAGGATGCGGTTTTCGGTGCGGGTGTAGCCGAAGTCGAGATATTCCGGCGAACCAAAGCCGGTCAGATTGCGCCAGGCGGAGGTGGCCGTCTGCGGCACGAAACCGCCGGGGAAGTTGATCTCCACCCGGTAGTTGCCCACCGGCAGGTTGGGGAAGGCGTAATAGCCGGTGGTCCAGCCTGTGCCCACGGCCGTGACCGTCGTGCTGATGACCGTTCCGGCGGCGTTGTAGAGTGTCACCGGGATGTCGTTGTTGCTGGGGATGTTAGTCTCGGTGCAAGTGTTGGTATTGCCCCGCTGCCCCAACGGATAACAGCGATCCCAATAGGCCCACCCGGCGATGGTTTGCAAATTGCTGGGGTTGAATGGATAGCTCACGTTCGCGTGGGTACCGCCATTCAGCGTCACCACGTCAGAACTTTCCGGCCAGCCCGGTTCAGAGGGGATGATGACTACTTCGTAGCTGCCCGGCGGCAAGTTAGTGATGACGGTCTCCGGGTTGGTACTGGTCAGGTCAACTGTTGCCACCAGGTTGCCGTTGTTGTCGTACACTTCGACCGTGCAGGGGAAGCCCTGCCCGGCCACTTCACAGCTCACCGCCAGCGATTGCGCCGGGGTGACGCTGAAGGTGGTGTTGGCGAAGGTGTTGTTGGTGATAACGACGGTGCGCGATGCCGGCGCGACGATGGTGTCGGGTGGCAGAAATTCAGGCAGGACGGTGATGGTGTACGTCCCGGCTGCCAGGTCGGCCCAGGTCTGGCCGTTTAGCCCGGTGACCAGGGTCTGATCTACGCCGTTGCCCTGCAAACGGAAGAAGATGAAGCCTACGGGCAAGGTCTGGTTGCCAATGGTTTGCTGGGCGTGAATGGTGACGCGGCCAATGCGCTCCACCAGCCAGTTTTCGGTGACGAAGCTGTTAGGCGGCAGGGGAAAGATGCGGAAACCATCCCCGTTGTAGTTGACATACGGGGGTGGCGGTACGATTCCCAGGCCTTTGTTCTCACTCGGCTCTTGTTCGATGAAGAGATAGTTACCATTGGCGTCGGTAAAGGTTGTGCTGATGGGCGAGCCGATGTGCATGAGGGCGTTGGGCACACCGGCGCCACTGGTGTTGACCACCTGGCCGCTGACCGTGCCGCCCCGGCCAAAGGGGGCATGCAGGTTCAGCAACGGGGCATTGGCGCTGAGCCAGATCGTGCCAAATGTGCGCTCATCGGGATAAAAGCCGGGGGCGAAGACCCACATCAGATAGGTGCGGTTCGATGGCACGAGCAGGCTGAACAGGCCATTGCTGTCGGTGGTGGTCGTCTGCGGGGGAAATTGATAGCCGTAAATATCCACTTGCAGCCCAGCCAGGGCTTCTTCGCCCGGTTCGGGGGAGCCGGAGCCGTCCACGTCCACCCAGGCTCGCCCGGCGATGATGCCGAAGCCGGCCGGGGGCGTCTCGTGCAGGCCGAAGTCCACCACCGTGCCGCCGTTATCGCCCATCGGTATGGGGATGGGGCTGGCGCTGGTGGGGGTCATGTTGGGCGCGGCCGCGCTGACGGTGTAGAGGCCGGGGGCGGGGGTGAAAATCTGATAACGCCCCTGGGCGTCGGTGGTGGTTTGAATCGTCCCTGTCGGGCCTACGGCGCTGACCGTGATGCCTGCCAGTCCGCCTTCGCCAATGCCCAATCTGCCGTCCAGGTCCAGGTCATTCCAGACACGGCCGTTGATGTTGGCCGCTTCTACGACGGTGACAACCGTTTGCGCCTGCTCGCTGCTGCTGTTGTTGCTGGCGGTGACGGTGGCTGTGTAGACGCCGGGTGTAGTGTAAGTGTGTTCCACAAACGGCCCGGCGGTCAGGTTGCCATCGCCCAAGTTCCATTCATAGCCCACACCCGTTCCAGCGGTGATACTGGCGGCGAAGGTGACAGGGTCGTTGCTGTAGCCGGATGTGGTGTGTACGGCCGTTAGCCCTTCAATGGGTACATCCAACACCCCTCCCGCGGCAAAAGCCAGCGAAAACTCCGACGTGCTGCCATCGGCGTGGGTGGCGGTGGCCGTGACAAACTGGTTGGGCGGGATGGTAGCGGGCAGGGTGACGGCGAAGGTGGCGTCCCCGTTGGCGTCGGTGGTAACGGCCGTTTCCCCCAAATAATACTCCCCTTCGCCATAGCCGGTGGGGTCAGCTTCCGAACTGTAATAAAAGTCCAGGGTGAAGGCCGTATTGGGGTTGCTGTTCAGCGTGCCTTCGATGACCGTCGTGCCGTTGGCATACGCCTGGGCAAAGGTAATGATGGGGTAGTTTTGCAGATTGTTGCCGCCGGTATCCGGGTCGCCATCGTCGTTGATGTTCACGCCATCGGGCCAGCGCAGATCAATACCCAGTCGGCCGTTCGCGTAAATGCGGTTGCCGCGAATACTGTTACTCAAGCCGGTATTGCTGATTCTGACCCCATTGTAAAAGGGGGTGCCGCCGTTGTGGGCGATGATGTTGGCCTCGCCCGGCCCGGTACCGCCGATCAGATTGTTGTTGCCCGATAGGAAAAGCCCATCCTGCCCATTGCCCAATGGCGTCACGCCATCCGCGCCGACGCCGATGCGGTTGCCGATAATCAACATATTGGACGAATGGGTGCTGATGCCTTCAATGGTGTGGCCGGAGATGACGTTATCGCGGATGATGACGGGGACAGAAGAGTCGCCGCCGATGCCGTAGTTGTTAGGCAGCGCCGTCAGGCCGGTGGCGTTCACCCCCATCCAGTTCCCGGCGATGATGGTGGGCGGCGCGTCGGGGTTGGGCAGGTTGTTAAAGTAGATGGCGTAAACGGCCACGTTGGCGTTGCCGGAGATCAGGTTGCGTTCCAGATCGTCGGAGACGCCGTCGCTGTTTGTGCCGATGCGGTTGCCATAACCGCCCAACACGATGCCGGCGCGGGGCGAACCGCTGTAGCCATTGGGGATAGCGCTCAGGCCGGTGATGTCGGTACCGATTCTGTTCCCGGCGACGACGTTGTTCAGCGCCCCGGTTTGCTGGAGCATGACGCCGAAATCGCTGTTGCCGGAGATCAGGTTGCCTTCCAGCGCGTCGGAAACACCGTCGCCGTCCGTGCCGACGACGTTGTTTTCGGTGACGTAGACGCGCACCCCTTCCACCTGCAAGCCGACGCTGGCCGTCCCGGCGGCGTTGGTGCCGATCAGGTTGCCGGAAACGCGGTTGTGGTGGCTGCGGTTGACGCTGGTGCCGGTGAGCTGGATGTTGTAGGTGTTGCCGCCGATGACGTTGCCTTCCAGGGCATCGCCCACACCATCGCCGTCTGTGCCGATGATGGTGTAGCCCGCTTCCTGCACCAGAATGCCGTTGGTGGCGACGGTGACGTTACTGGTGCCGACGGGGGCTGTGCCGGATGCGTTCAGGCCAATATAGTTGCCCATGATCAGGTTGCCGGTGGTGGTGGGCTGGTAGATCCAGATGTTTTGGTCAATGTTGGCGGAGATGACGTTGCGTTCGGCGGCGTCGTCCACGTCGTCGGCGTTGGTGCCGATGCGGTTGGCGCTGGAGCCGCCTTCGATCCAGATGCCGCGCGTGTTGGCGACGCGCGTATCCCCGGCGAAGTTGGTGCCGATGTAGTTGCCGTACAGCCAGTTGTTGCCGCCGGTGTGCAGGTAGATGCCGCTGGCGAAAGTGCCGGTGAAGCCGTTAATGACCAGCCCACGCACCACGCTGTTCCCGGCGGTGATGTGCAATCCCTTGACGCTGGAACCGGCTAACGCGCCGTTGAGTTCGATGAGAGGCGGGCCGGTGTAGCCTGCGCCGCCCTGGCTCCAGCCGTCAATGGTCACGGGGCCGCTGATGGTGGGCAGGGCGGCGGTGGGTTGGATGGTTTGTTGGCTGCCGGTGTCGCCGATGGCGAAGGTGATGGTGTCGGGGCCGGGGTTGGCGTTGGCGTCGAGGATGGCCTGGCGCAGAGAGCCGACGCCGCTGTTGTCGGTATTGGTGACGGTGTAGGTGTTGGCGGTGGCGTGGGGATTGGCGTGGGTCACGGCCGTTGCCCCTCCCAATGCCAGCGCCAATAAAACTAAAAAGCCAATCAGGCCCCAGGACAAATGTCGTTCGTTTTTCATTATCGTTTCCTTGTTTCCTTTGTGGTTTCTTGCTGCAAGAAAAGCACCAACTCATCCAGCGTGGCGAAACCGCGCCGGGCGCCGGTGCGCGGCTCTTCCAGGCTAAAACGCCAGACCGCATCTGCTTCGCTCTCTATCCACAGGCGCAGCAGGTAAATGGTGTAGGAGGAGGGAGTAGGTAGAGACATGATGCGTGATCGGGTGACGGGTGATGAGTGACGAGTGACGAGTGATGTGTGATGAGTGACGAGTGACCAGTGACACGGCCGTCGTTATAATCTCAGCGTAACCGGGTGGCGTTACTGGAACGTAACAGTAGCGTTACAGGTAGGGCATTCGTTGAACACAGAAACAAAGATGCAACTGACTTTTCTGGGACGGCCGGAAATTTGGGTGGACGGCCGTTTGCTGGCGCAGCGGCTGCCGTTGAAAGGAGTGGCGCTGCTGGCGTATCTGGCGGCCACCGGCCGACCGGTGACGCGCGAGGTGTTGGCCGGGCTGCTGTGGGGCGAGACGCCAGACGCGGCGGCGCGGGCCAGCCTGCGGGTGACGTTGAACCGGCTGCCGGCGCTGCTACGGCCGTACCTCCACCTCAGCCGCGATACGGTTGGCCTGCACCTTAACCGGGTCTCTGCGGACGTGCAGGTGTTGGCCACGGCCGTTAGCGGCGCACCGGCCGATTGGGCAACGGCCGTGGCCCTGTATCGCGGCGACTTCCTGGAAGGTTTTAACCTGCCGGACGCGCCCGCCTTTGAGGAATGGGCGCTGTTGGAACGGGAACGGCTGCGCCTGTTGGTCATTGAACTGCTGCACCGCCTGGCCGATGATGCCCTGGCGCAGCAGGCTTACACGGCGGGCATTGCCTATGCCCGGCGCAGCCTGGCCCTGGACAACTGGCGGGAAGAGGCCCACCGTTTGCTTATGCGCTTGCTGGCTCTGGACGGCCGTCGCAGCGATGCCCTGGCCCAATTTGAAAGCTGCCGCCGCCTGCTGGCCGAAAACCTGGGCGTGGAACCGACCGCTGAAACTGTCGCCCTCTACGAAGCTATCAAACACAACCGCCTCGCCGCCTTACCCACTTCGACGCTGCTCAGTGCTAGCCCTCACCCCCTCACCACTTCATCCCTGCCGCCGCACAACCTGCCGGCCATCGCGGCCTCCTTCGTGGGGCGGGAAGCGGAACTGGCGCAGCTAATAGATTTGTTGGCGCAGGCGGACGGCCGTTTGTTAACCATTCTTGGCCCCGGCGGCGTGGGCAAAACGCGGCTGGCGTTGGAAACGGCCACCCGCCTCCTGGCGGCCGATCCTCACTTTGCCGACGGTGTTTTTTTTGTGCCCCTGGCCGACCTGCCGCCAGATTCGTCGGCGCTGAACGAAGCCGAAGCGGCCCTGGCGGCCCACGTCGCCAATGCCCTGGGCCTGGCGTTGAACGGGGCCGCGCCGCCTGATGAGCAGTTGCGCCAGCACCTTCGGGATCGTCGTTGCCTGCTCATCCTGGACAACTTTGAACATTTGCTGCCCCAGGCCGATCTGGTGGCTGGCCTCCTGGCGGCCGCCCCTGGCCTGCGGCTGCTGGTCACCTCGCGCCAGCGGTTGAACCTGTACGAAGAGTGGCTGGTGGAACTGGATGGCCTGGAACTGCCCCCAAACCTGCCGTCGGCCTCGCTTTCTGCAAATGAGGGGGCGGCGTTGGCCGACTGGCAAAACTTTAGCGCCCCCCAACTGTTCATCCAGCGCGCCCGGCGCGTTTACCTGGGTTTCAACAGCGCCGCCGAGCGTGGGGCCATCCTGCACATTTGCCGGTTGGTGGGTGGGCTGCCGCTGGCGCTGGAACTGGCGGCTGCCTGGGTACGCACCGTGCCCTGCCGGGACATTGCCGCGGCCATCGAGCGCCATCTCGATTTCCTCACCGGCGATCTGCGCAACATGCCGGAACGCCAGCGCAGCCTGCGGGCGGCGTTTGCTTACTCCTGGGAACTGCTGCCGGCCGCTGAACAAATCATATTGGCGCGGTTAGCTGTTTTTCGCGGTGGGTTTGATGGTCAGGCCGCGTTGGCGATTACCGGAGAAGCGGCGACGGGCCGCAGCCTGCGCCAGCTATCGGCGTTGGTGGATAAGTCGTTGGTGCAGCGGCAGCCAGACGGCCGTTACCGGCTGCATGAAGTGATTCGCCTCTTTGCCCAGGAGCAGCTGGATGCGGACGAGTGGGCGGCGGTGCGGATGGCGCACGCGCGCTATTACGCGGCGCTGTTGGCGGCGCAGGGGGCCAAAAGCGCCGGGCCGGAAGCGGAAGCAGCCTTACGTCTGATGGCGTTGGAATTGGAAAACGGCCGTTTCGCCTGGCAGTGGGCGTTAAGCGGTGAGCCAACCGCCGCGCCGCTGTTGGCGCAATTATTGGCGC
Organism: Anaerolineae bacterium; assembly: GCA_019637635.1. Lineage (GTDB taxonomy): Bacteria > Chloroflexota > Anaerolineae > Promineifilales > Promineifilaceae > CAADGU01. The sequence continues at coordinate 60,620 of JAHBVI010000011.1, read as the reverse complement.
CACTGTCGCTTTTTTATTTGCGGCGCGGCCGTTCGTTGGAGGCAGCCGCCTGGTTGGAAGAGGCGATGCCGGTCGTTGAACGGGACGCTCAGGCGTCATTGGCGGCGCAAGTGGCGCATCAGTTAGCCAAACACGAGGAGGCGTTGGGGCGTTATGATGCGGCGCAGGCGCGGCTGCTGGCCTGCCTGCCCGCTCTGGAAGTGGCGGATTTGACCGCCCAGGCCGCCGACGCCTGGGAGATGCTGGGGCGGACGCAGCGCCACCTGGGCGATCTGGCGGCTGCCGAAACCTCGTTCCAGCGCAGCCTGGGGCTGCACCGGCTCACCGGCCAACAATCGAGTATTGCCGGTGTGCTGAACAGTTTAGGGGTGCTGGCGAAGAATGACGGCCGTTATGCAGAAGCGCGTGCCTGTTACACTGAAAGTCTGGACATTTTCCGCCGCCAGGGCGACCGTTCCGGGGTGGCCGTTTGCCTGATCAACCTGGGTAATATCGCCAACGTGCAGGGGGATTACGGCCGTGCCCGCGCCTGTTACCAGGAAAGTTATGACCTGGCGGTGGCGGCGGAGAATCGGTCGCAGATGGCCATTAACCTGCTGAATCTGGGCAGCGTGGCCCGCGCCACCGGTGACGTGGTGGCTGCCGGGCGGTATTACCGGGAAAGTCTGGCGTTGGGGCGGGAGATGGGGCGGGCGCTCATTGTGGCTGCGGCGCTGGACGGCCTGGGGCTGACGCAGTTGTTGGCGGGCGACCTGGGCGCGGCGCGGGCTACGTTGCGGGAGGGATTGACGATAGCCGTAGACCTCAATTCCACCGGCATGATCCTGACCTTGCTGGCCTCGGCGGGGCGGGCGCTGGCGCAGGTGGGGCAGCCGGATGGGGCGCGCCTGCTGGCTTTTGTCTGGCAGCAGCCCGGCGCACCGCATCACGTCCGGGAAGAGGCAGCCGCCTATGCGGCCAATGCCGGACTCGAACTGGCGCAGCCCGCCACTGACCTGGACATCGGCCAGGCCGTGCAAGTGACCCTCGCCCAACTACGTGAATAGCCAACTGTCCATGCCAACTCGATGGGCATAAGTCAAAATTTAGAGGCGCGGCAATCCAAGACCGGTAATGAGTCGGCGGTTTTGCGTTCTGATGCACTTTTGGCTACTATTTGCGGGTGTTGTTGATCATATGACTAGAGCCTCCCCATGAGCCACCGCCAATCTCCCAATCTCCAATCTCCCAATCTCCAATCTCCAATCTCCCAATCTCCCAATCTCCCAATCTCCACCTTCCAATCTCGCAAAGAATGGCTGCTGATTGGGTTGTTATTTGCCATCATGCTTGTCAAGGGGGCGTTGTGGAGTCTGGCATTTCCGCTGTGGCAGGGGCCGGATGAGGATGACCATTATGCGGTCATCCAGTTTATTGGCGAACACGGCCGTCTGCCTGACACCAACGACACCATCCTGCCCGACGAAATCACCCTGTCCCGTGAATTGGCGGACGTGGGCCGGCTGGATTATCACCCCGAACAGCGCCAGGGTTGGAGCAGTACGGCCGTTGGCCTGCGCGAATCTGAATTTGCCCAACTGCCCAACTCCACCCGCACCAGTACCGAATTGGGCACCACCGCCAAACTCACCCACGCCACGCCGCTCTATTATGCCCTTGCCGCCATCCCCTACCGGCTGGTGGGGTATGGGGGGGATTTGCTGCTGCGGGTGCAGGTGCAGCGCCTCTTTGCCGTGCTGGTCAGCAGCCCCATCGTCATCGTCGCTTACCTGATCGCCCGGCTGCTTTTCCCCACCAACGCCGCCCTGCGCCTGACCATCCCCACGCTGGTCGCCTTCCAGCCACAACTGACGCAGATGACGGCCGTTGTCTCCGTAGACGGTCTCTTTTTTGTGCTGTACTCGCTGCTCATCTACTTCTGCCTGCTCATCCTGTACCGGCAGTTTGGCTACAAACTGGCAGTGGCCATTGGCCTCACCTTTGCCGCTGCCATGCTCATCAAACCGACCATCAACGGCTTTGCGCCGCTGGTGGCGCTGGTGGTGGTGTACGATTGGTGGCGGGGCAAAGGGCGGCGCTGGTCGGTCTTTTGGGCGGCGCTGCTGATGAATGTGCTCATCATCATCCCCGTAGGCTGGTGGATGCAGCGCAGTTTGCGCCTGAATGATGACCTGTTTTATTTCAATCCGGTGCTAAAAGGCCACCGCATCATCACCAACCCGTTTTACGATTACGCGCCCATTCAACACGCCATTGATTATTTTCAATCGGTGTGGGGTGGCATTTTTGTCACCTGGTGGGCCCATTTTGGCTGGCTGGATACGCCCGTCGCCCCCTGGGTCTACCACCTGCTGCGGCTGCTGACGCTGCTGGCGATCATCGGGCTGGCAGTTAAGCTGTGGGGCGATTTTCAAAATCGCCCTACATTTGCTGATTGGCAAGCCGGGCAACGCATGGCCCCGGTGCTGGTCTGGCTGTTCCTGGCGGGCACAGTGTTGCTGCCGGTGCTGCTGATTCAGGTGTATGATCTGACGTTTTGGTGGGAATATGGCAACGGCCGTGGCCTGCAAGGGCGTTACTGGCTGGGCACGGTCATCCCCATGCTCACGCTCTGGACGGTGGGCCTGCTCTATTTTGTGCCCCGCCGCTGGCAGCCTGCCGCCCACAGTGCCCTGCGCATCGGCATGGTATTGTTCAACATCGCGGCGCTGCTTTTCTACATTTTGCCACGCTACTATTTGTGATGGGGTATCAGGTGACACGCAGGCGGTTCACATTTCATAATTCATCCTTCATAATTCATAATTCCTGGTTCTGGACGGCCGTACTCCTACTCATCCTCCTTGTGTTGCTGGCAATCGGCCGCTGGCGGGGGACGGGCACGGGGGCGCAGGTGCAGGCGCCGATGTTTTACGATGCGCACTATTTGTATCCACGGCCGTGGACGCAAGAGCAGGAAGCGCCCGGTGTGCCCGACCCATTCCCGGTCGCTTTTTATAGCGATAACAGTATCACGCAACCGTTTGTCAGTGGGGCAAATAATCTGGAAATGGTGGAAGTGTGGCTGATTGGTTCACCCTATGGCTGGGTGAACGTGACCTTAGCTGACGAAACCGGCCCGCTCTATGCCGGGCAGGTAGATTTTCCCGAAACACCCAAAGGCCGCATGGTGCGGTTAACCTTTCCCCCGATTCCTGACGCCGCCGGGCGTACCTTTTGGCTCACGCTGGCTGCACCCGCCTCCACCGCTGATCGCCCGGCCATCACCCATGCCCTCGGCGGTGACAAAGTGGGTGGGGCCATCCATCTCAACGAATACCCGCGCCCCGGCAACCTGGCATTGCGCACCTATGTAGGCGGCACGGCTGTGCCCGCCGCCCTCCTCGAACAACTGTTGCCTGACCTCTTCCGCCTCCGCTTGCAGCAGTACAAAACGGTGAAGGGGGAATGGTTTGCCCTGCTGTTTGGGGTGATGGTGGGGTTGACGGCCGTGTATCTGCTGCTGGCACGGCCGTCCGGCCAATCCGTCTGGCAGGCGATGGGCTGGCTGGCGGCGGGTTTGTTGGCCGGTTTGCTGGTGTGGCAGGTGGGCGACGGCCGTGTCCGTTTGCCGTCTTGGGCTGATGTAGAGATGAAAGATTGTGTTGGGAGGCAGATGGACGCGGATGAACGCGGGTTTTTGGGATGTGAGTTGCCGGTTATTTTGAGCGATGACTTGCGCGTAGTCAATGATATGCTGCCAATTTTATGGACGGCGCGGCGAGTGCCGGAAGAGCGGTTTGTGGCGACGACAATTGTAGACGGCCGTCCCGCCATCCGTGTGCCAGGTGATTCGCTCATTGGGTACGCACTGGATGTGCCGCGCAACGGCCGTTTTCAGGCCGACGTGCTGGCCGAGGGGCAGGGCGTGGTGCGTTTTGCCGTGTTTTTCAATGATACGATGTTGGCGGAACAAGAGGTAGTGGGCGGCGGACGGCCGTATCGTTTTGACCTTGATCTGGCCGCCATTGCCGGGCAGGGGGGTGAACTGCGGCTGGTGACGGAAGCGAAAGAGGGGGCCGCCGTCGGGTTGTGGGTTCAGCCACAGCTTTTGGCGCAATCGGACTGGCTGCTGGCCGAATTACCGGAGACGGCCGTGCCTGCCGGACACCAATTTGCGGACGACGTGACGCTGGTTGGCTACGCGGTGACGCCGGGAGAGGGGGAAACGCTGCTGGTGACGTTGTATTGGCAGGCGGCACGGCCGTTAACCGAAAATGCCACCGTCTTTGTCCACCTGCTGGACGCCAATGGCAACCTGCTGGCCCAAAGCGACGCCGCCCCGGTGCAAAACAGCTACCCGCTCACCACCTGGCCCACCGGCCCGCTCATTGCCGATACCCACACCCTGACCCTGCCTACAGGCAGCTCCCCCGCCGTCCAACTGGCGGTTGGCCTCTATCAACCCACCACCCTGGCCCGCTGGCCGGTGCTGCTTCCTGATGGGTCGGTTGACCCGGACGGCCGTGCTTTACTGCCGGTATTGGGTAATCGGTAGTCGGTTATCAGTTCCGCCACCGATTACCGATCACCGATCACCTCTATGCTTACCCGCCTCCGCACCATCGCCCGCTCTAAAGATGCCTTCGACGGCCTGGTTATGGCCGGGGCGTCGTTGATTGCCGGCGGCTTCGCCTATCTGGTGCTGGTGGCCGCCGGGCTGCTGCTAGATGACGCCGCTGCTATTGCCTTCCTGGCGATCATGAATGTGCTGAAGATCGCCGAACAGGTAACGTGGGTGATTCGCAATGTGGTGGCCTATTACCTGGCGGAACTGGCAATTGGCGCCGAGCCGCAGCCGCGCATGGGGGCATTTTTGCGCAACCGGTGGCGCTGGGCGTGGCAGTGGGGGGTGGTTACGGCCGTACTCTTTGCCCTTCTTTCTCCCTTTGTTGGCCGCCTGATCAATGTGCCGGATGGCGGGGCGCTGCTGGCGGCGGCGCTGGCGCTGCTGCTGCTCTTTGTGCGCCCGGTAACGGATGGGGCGCTGCAAGGCAGCCAGCAATTTTGGGGGTTGGGCAGCGTGACCGTGCTGCAAGAACTCCTGCGCTTTGGCCTGACCATTGGCCTGATTCTGGCCGGTTTACAACTGGCGGGGGCGGTGCTGGCGCTGCCGTTGGCCAGTCTGGTGGCGTTGGCGCTGGCGGTGTGGTGGTTACGGCCGTTTTTCCGCGCCCCCGCCACCGACCATGTGCAAAAAGTGAGTCTACCCTATTCCCTGCTGACGCTGGTGGGGCTGTTTTCGTTCGCCCTGCTGGTCTACAGCGATGCCATTCTGGTGAACCGCATTTTCCCGCCAGAAGTGGCGGCCCAATACACGCCCGCCAACATTCTGGCGCGGCTGAACCTCTTTGTGCCCATTGCCATTGGCATGGTGCTCTTCCCCAAAGCGACCCAAAAACACACATTGGGGTTGGATGCACGGCCGTATCTCCTCTTAGCCCTGGCCGCCACCCTCATTCCCGGCCTGCTGCTGACCTTGCTTTACTTCCTGTTCCCCGGCCCCATCGTGGCCCTGGTTTTTCGCGGGCAATACGAAAATCCGGGGACGCTGCTCGGCTGGATTGGGCTGGCGGTGACGTTGTATGCGGGGGTGAATATCTGGCTGAATTATGCGCTGGCGGTGGGTGTACGGCCGTATATCTTCCTGTTGGCGCTGGTGGTGGTGGGGGAGGTCATGGCCGTGTTGTTCCTGGCCCACACCCTGCAAACCCTGGCCTTCATCCTGCTCACCGCTGGCCTGGCCGCTAACCTGGCTGGTCTACTCCTGCTACGGCCGTCGCGGTCGGAGGGGAGGCTTTAGCCGAAGGGGGTATCGGCTAAAGCCTCCCCTCCCTCTTAAAAATGGGGTGGAGGCTTTAGCCATTTTGCGCTACTATAGCCCGTTGACCATTTAACCTGGAGGTAAACATGAAGGGACAATTTGCCGGGCGCATGGCGACGATGCAGCGCTCATTTATCCGTGAAATTTTGAAAGTAGCCCAAGACCCCAACGTCATTTCTTTTGCCGGGGGGCTGCCCAATCCTGATTATTTTCCGGTGGAACCGCTGCGTGCTGCCGCCGATAAGGTGTTTGCCCAACGTGGAACCAGGGCGCTGCAATATGCGCCCACCCTGGGCAGCCAGGAGTTGCGCCAGTTTATCGCCGACCGGTACAAAACCACCTGCGGCCTGGACGTGCCCGCCGATGACATTCTCATCACCAATGGGTCACAGCAGGGGTTGGAACTGGTGGCCAAAATTTTGATTGATCCCGGCGACCACGTGATTTTGGAGTCGCCCAGCTATCTGGGTGGCATTCAGGCGTTTTCGTTGTTTCAGCCCCGTTTTGTGACGACGCCGCTGCGGGAAGATGGGCCGGACACGGCCGTACTCGCCCAACACGCCGCCCATCCCCAGGCCAAACTGTATTACGCTCTGCCCAACTTCCAAAACCCTACCGGCATCACCTATTCCGCCGCCAAACGGGAAGAAGTGGCCGCCATTTTGAACGAGAACCAGCTCTTTTTCATCGAGGATGATCCTTACCGGGAACTGCGGTTTATGGGTGAAGATTTGCCGCCGATGACGATGTACGGCCAACCCGAAGCTGCTTCGGGCCGTGACCGCGCCTTCCTGCTTGGCTCTTTCAGCAAAGTTGTGGCCCCCGGCTTTCGTATGGGTTGGATTGTGGCCCAGCCGGAACTGATGGACAAACTGATCATCGCCAAACAGGCCAGCGATTTACACTCCAACTACGTCTCTCAACTGATCCTGCTCCAATACCTGCAAGACAATGACCTGGACGCGCACATTGCCACCATCAAGGCGGCCTACGGCCGTCAGCGGGCGCTGATGGTGTCCATGATTGAAGAACTGTTCCCGGCCTACATTCAGTTCACCCTGCCGGAAGGGGGCATGTTCCTCTGGATTACGCTGCCGGAAGGCATGTCGGCCATGGCCCTGTTTGAAGCCGCCGTCAAACGCAACGTCGTTTTTGTGCCCGGCGACCCATTCCACGTGGACGGAACCGGCCAAAACACGCTGCGCCTCAACTTCTCCAACACCGACGCCGCCGCCATTGAAACCGGCATGACCCGGCTGGCGGAGGCTTTGCAGGAGCAATGGAAGATTGGAGATTAGAGATTAGAGATTAGAGATTCAATCTCCAATCTCCAGTCTCCAATCTCTCAAGACACAAAATTGTTCCTTTGCGGACCCATATGACCACTCAAACCTCTACTCTTACCAGAGCTTCTTTCCCACGAGCGGCGCTGTTGGCGCTGTTGTTGGGGGCGTCGGCCATTGGCTTTGCGCCCATTTTGGTGCGATGGAGCGACGCCGGCCCCATTTCCACCGCCTTCTGGCGGCTGGCGCTGGCGCTGCCGGTGTTGTGGTTGGGCGTGCTGTGGGCGAAACAGCGCCAGGCGGCCTCCCCCCGGCCGGAAACCGTTTCCGGCACGCCATTCACACGCCGAGACATCGCTTTCCTGGCTGCCGCCGGTTTTTTCTTTGCCGGGGATTTGATCTTGTGGCATCTGGCAATTAAATACACCTCGGTAGCCAATGCCACCCTGCTGCCCAATATGGCGCCGGTGTTTGTGACCATTGGCGCCTGGTTCTTTTTCCGGCAGCGGGTAACGGGTACGTTTTTGGTGGGGCTGCTGCTGGCGATTGGCGGCGCGGCCCTGTTAATTGGCGAAAGTTTTAGCCTGAGTACCGATCATTTGTTGGGGGATTTGCTGGCGTTGGGCACGGCCGTGTTTTATGCCAGTTACTTACTCGCCACCAAACATTTGCGGCAAAACATGACCGCGCTGACTTTTATGGCCTGGAGCGGCACGTTTTGTGCCCTGCTGCTGCTGCCCGCGGCGCTGCTGTCCGGCGAACCGTTTTGGGCGGGCACGGCCGTTGGCTGGGTGGTGCTGCTGGCCATGGCCTGGGTTGCCCATGCCGGCGGTCAGGGGCTAATTGCCCAGGGCATGGCGGCGCTGCCGGCCACGTTCTCGGCGGTGACGCTGCTGTGGCAGCCGGTCATGGCGGCCATGTTCGCCTGGCTGCTGTTGGGCGAACGGCTGTCGCCGGTGCAAGTGCTCGGCGGCCTGGTGGTGTTAAGCGGCATCCTGGTAGCCCGGCGCGGCAGCCTCTAAATCAATCATACAAACTTTTTAAGAGGTGTACGATGTCTGAGGAAAAAATCGCTACGCTGCAAGATATGTTGGCGGGGCGGCTGGCGGGCAAAAAGGTGGCGTGGGTGTTGAGCGGCGGCAATCTGGCCCCAGACCAGTTGCAGATGATCCTGGCAAAGGAGCGGCCATGAATGCCCAATTGCAGCAAGATGCGGCGCAGCCAGAGCAGGTGTTGGCAACGGCCGTCCATGCCGCCAGCGAATTTTTAGATTCATTACCCAGCCGTCCGGCGGCCGTAGCCCCGTTCATCACAGAGCGTGAGCAGCTACCGGCTGTGGGTGTGGGTGCGGCCGCGGCGTTGGCCCATTTCCGGCAGAAGTACGAACGGGGACTGTCCGGCAGCGCCGGGCCGCGTTATCTTGGTTTTGTCACCGGTGGGGTGACGCCCGCGGCGCTGGTGGGGGATTGGCTGACGGCCGTGTATGACCAGAACCCCACCGCCGACCATGACTCCATTGCCCCCCAGGTGGAGCAAGAAGCCTTGCACTTTTTGCGCCAGTTGTTTGCCTTGCCGGATGAATTTGTGGGCACGTTTGTCAGCGGCGCCACCATGAGCAACTTTGTGGGGCTGGCGCAGGCGCGGCAGTGGGCGGCCCGCCAGCAGGGGGTTGACCCCACGCAGGATGGCCTGTACGGGCTGCCGCCGGCGCCCGTTTTGGCGGCAACGCCCCATTCCAGCAGCGCCAAAGCGTTGGCGATGTTGGGCATGGGCAGGCGCCACCTGATTCGCGTGGCCGCGCTGCCGGAGCGGGAGGCGATGGATGTGGGCGCGCTAGATGCGGCGCTGACGGCCGTTGCCGGCCCGGCGATTGTGATTGCCAGCGCCGGTACGGTGAACACGGGGGACTTTGACGATTTGGGGGCGATTGTGGCGTTAAAGGCGAAACATAGCTTCTGGTTACATCTGGATGCGGCCTTTGGTGGGTTTGCCGCCTGTTCGCCCCGCTATGCGCACCTGATGCGGGGGGCGGAACTGGCCGATTCGATCACCATTGACGGCCACAAATGGCTGAACGTGCCCTACGATTCGGCCATGTCCTTTTCGCGCCATCCCCGGTTGCAGGTGGAACTGTTCCACAATGCAGCCGCTTACCTGGGCGAGGTGGATGACAACCCGGCGCCGGTGCATTGGACGCCGCAGAATTCGCGCCGTTTTCGGGCGCTGCCCGCCTGGTTGACGCTGTTGGCCTACGGCCGTGAGGGATACCAGGACATTGTGGAGCGCAATTGTGACCAGGCGGGCTGGTTGGGCGGCCAGATCGGCCAATCGGCTCAGTTTCGGCTGCTGGCCCCGGTGCGGTTGAATGTGGTCTGTTTTACGTTGGCCGGCGAACCAACGGCGGCGGCTGTGGCCCAATTTTTGACAAAATTGCGGGATGACGGCCGTGTGTTCCTCACCCCCACCACCTACCAGGGCATTCCCGGCATCCGGGCGGCTTTTTCTAACTGGCAAACAACGGAGCGTGACCTGGAAATTATCTGGCAGGCATTACAGGAAATGGCGGCGTGATGCAAGAGCAAGCCATTTCCGCAGGGGGGCCAGGCCGCCAGGCTGAATGGTGGGCGGGCGTTAAGTCTCAACTGCCCATTGCGTTGGGCGTGATTCCGTTTGGGCTGATTTATGGCGTGGTGGCCCTGGCGGCCGGGCTGACGCCGGCGCAGGCGCAGGCCATGTCGGCCATTGTGTTTGCCGGTTCGGCGCAGTTTATCGGCGCAGAACTGATGGGCAAGGGAGCGCCGCTGCCGGTGCTGTGGCTGACGACGTTTGTGGTGAATGTGCGCCACGTGTTATACAGCGCCCAGCTTGGCCCTGATTTGCAGCATTTGTCACGTGGTTGGCGGTTTTTGCTGGCCTATTTGCTCACCGACGAGGCGTATGCGACCACGGCCGTTCACTACGCCGACCAACAAACGCCCCTTACCCATAAACATTGGTTTTTCCTGGGCGCCGGGCTGATGTTATGGCTAACGTGGCAGGCGAGTACGGCCGTTGGCGTCTTTTTGGGCGCGGAAATCCCGGCCAGTTGGGGGCTGGATTTTGCCCTGGCGTTGACCTTTATTGGCATCGTGGTGCCTCTGTTGACCACGCGCCCCATGCTGGCGGCGGCGGTGGTGGCGGGGGTCACGGCCGTGTTAGCCCACAACCTGCCCTATAACCTGGGGCTGGTACTCGCCGGGCTGGCGGGCATTGGGGTGGGGGTGTGGATGGAGAAGCAGTAATCGGTGAACGGTAATCGGTTATCAGTAAACCACCGATTACCGTTCACCGATTACCGATTACCGAAAATATGATCACCTGGTTAACAATCATCGGCATGGGCGTCATCACGTATGGGATTCGGCTGGCGCCGGTTTTGTTGTTGGAGCGGCTGGAACTCAGCCCGGCGGTGCGGCAGGCGTTGAAATTTGTGCCGGTGGCGGTGCTGTCGGCCATTATCCTGCCGGAATTGATCATGCCGACGGGGGGCGTGGATGTGTCGTTGGCGAACGGCCGTCTCCTGGCCGGTCTGCTGGCCATCTTCGTCGCCTGGCGCACCAAAAATGTGCTGTGGACGATTGTGGTAGGGATGGTTGTGCTGTGGCTGTTGTGAGGGGTTGGGGGGATAGCGTGAACCGTAAACCGTAAACCGTAAACCGTAAACCGTGAACCGTGAACCGTGAACCGATTACGGATGACGGATGACGGATCATCGCCCCACCAATACGATGTTGCGTGCGGCCACTTCCACTGGCTGGCCGTTGATGGTGGCGGGTAACGGCCGTTCCGCAAAATTGAGCAGGATTGTCACCGGCCCGCGCCGGGCGGCAACCATGCCCGGCGGCAGATTTTCGGCCAGAGGGGTGATGTGGTTTTGAGCGAGCAGGTGGCGCAGCACGGCCGTTGCCTGCGCCGGTGAGGGGTAAAAACCGAGGGTGGTCACACGGCCGTTCCCCACGCTGTTTTCCGCAATAGCCGTTGCTCCATTGTCATAGTGCGCCAGGGGCACGGCCGTGTCCGCCTGCAACGACTCCACCCAATACGTGGCCGGACCTTCCAGACCGGGCAGCTCGCTGTGCAGTTCCCAGCCCGCCGTCAGCGGCAGCGCCTGCCAGTCCGTGACGGTGAGACCTGCCAGTTCCCGCAGCAGGCCGGGCAGCGGCGCGTCCGTCACCAAATTGCTGCCCGTCTTAAAGCCGGAGCGCACCCCCAACAGCAAATGGCCGCCCGTGTTCACATACTGCTGCAAAGCGGCTGCTATTTCCGGCGTCACCAGGTGCAATGTGGGCGCGATGATCAGTTTGTAAGCGGACAAATCGGCCGTAACCGGCACAAAAGCGGCCGGAATGCCCAGGCGTTGCAGCGCGTGGTAAAAGGCGTAACTATGCCGCCAGTAATCAAAGTCGGCGCGGTGCGGCTGCTCTTGCAGCGCCCACAGGTCGTCATACTGGCAGACAATGGCAACTTCGGTCTGCACGGGATGGGCGGTTAGCTGCCGCATCTGTGCCTGTTCGGCCACCAGCGTGTGTAAATCGGCCAGACCCACGTCGGCACGGCCGTCGTGCCGCAGCAGGCCGGAGTGATACTGTTCCTGGGCAAACAGGCTGGCGCGCCAGCGGAAAAAGAGGATGGCGTCCGCGCCATGCGCCAGGGCGTGCCAGCACCACAAGCGCACCGTGCCGGGGCGAATGCCAGGATTCAACGCGCCCCAATTGATGTGCCCGCACTGCTGCTCCATGATCCAGAACGGCCGTTGTCTTAACCCCGCCATCAGATCATGGGCCATACCGGTGATGATCGGGTCGCCAACGTCATACGCATAGTCAATAGATTCTTCCTGTTCAGCGGGTGGTTGTAGACGGCCGTGCCACCGCTCTGGGTTGCCGGTGGGGTAATTGTCCCAGGTGACAAAATCAAGCGGCGCGGCCAGATCAAACTGGTTCAGGTCACGGAACAGCCCCATAAAGTTGTGGGTGACAAAGCGGCCTGGCGCGCCGCTGCGGATGATCTCCACCTGCTCCTGCTGGTAGGCGACGATGCTGTCCGAGCAAAAGCGGTAGTAATCGAGCAGGTGGCCGGGGTTTTTCTTGTCAATGCGGTCGTCGGGCGGCATGATTTCGGCCCAATCGCTGTAGGTTTGGGACCAGAAAACCGCGCCCCAGGCGTCGTTGAGGGCGGCGATGTCCCCATATCGCGTTTGCAGCCACTCCCGGAAGGCGGCGGTGCAGTGGGGGCAGTAACAACGGCCGGATTTGCCGCCGCCAAACTCGTTATCAATCTGCCAGCCAATGATGCCCGGTTCACGGCCGTACCGCTGCACCATGGCCTGGACGATACGGCGGCTGTAGCGGCGGTAGGTGGGGCTGTTGGGGCAGACGTGGCGGCGGGTGCCATGCTGGCGGGCACGGCCGTTCGCGTCCAGGCGCAAAACGTCCGGGTGGGCATGGCTGAGCCAGGCAGGCGGCGCGGCGGTGGGTGTGCCCAGAATGACATCCAGCCCGGCGGCGGCCAGCGCTTCTATCGCCTTGTCCAGCCAGTCCCAGTCATAACGGCCGTCGGCCGGTTCCATCTTCGCCCAGGCAAACTCGGCGATGCGCACCATCTCCAACCCGGCTGCGCGCATCATCCGGGCATCGGTGGCCCACCGCGCCTCCGGCCATTGTTCAGGGTAATAACAAACACCAAACCTCATAAGTACCTCGTGAACAGTAATCGGTAAACCGATAACCAATTACTGTTTGCCGATGAGATTGCTGAAAAAATCACAGAAGCATAGAGACACAGAAGGTCTTGATCAGAGAAAACTCCGTGCCTCTGTGTCTCTGTGGTGCGTCTTTTCAGGACGGCTCACCGCTCGCTCACTGCTCACTGCTCACGGATTACGGGTTACGGATTACGGATTACCGCCCATTCCCGCATCAGCCCTACCGCCTGCTGCCAGCGTTGGTAGAGGGCTTGCACGGCCGTCTCTTCCATCTGCGGTTCAAAGCGGGTGTGGGCCGGGGAGGGCAGGGGCACGGCCGTTTCCTCTAACCACACACCCGCGCCCAACCCGGCCAACAGCGCCGCGGCCCAGGCGGTTGTTTCCGTGAAGGTGGGGCGCAGCACCGGGATGCCGGTGATGTCGGCCTGAAGCTGGCAGGCCAGGTTGCTGGCCGACACGCCGCCGCCGACACGCAGTTCGGGCACGCGCACGGCCGTGTGCCGCTCAATTTCCGCCAGGATCAGCCGCATCTGGCAGCCAATGGATTCCAAAAAGGCGCGGGCGATATGCGCTTTGTGATGCCCCAGGGTCAGCCCCAGCATCGTGCCACGTGTCTGGGCGTCATCAAAGGGGGCGTTGAGACCGGTGAAGGCGGGCACAAACAGCAGCCCACCGCTGTCTGTTACCTGCCCGGCCAATGCATCCAGTTCGTTGTAGTGGGCGAACAGTTGCAGATTGTCACGCAGCCAGCGCAGCGCCGCGCCGTTGACGGTGGTGGGCGCTTCCAGGTAATAGTGCTGACGGCCGTGCAGTTCCCAGGCGTAATAATTGTTCACCCCGGCCACGTCGGGTGGTTCCGCGCCCACAAACACTTTCAAATAGGAAGAGGTGCCGTGTGTACATTCTGCCTGTCCGGGTTGGCGGCAGCCGTGCCCAAACAGGGCGGCCTGTTGGTCGCCAATCATGGCCAGGACGGGCACAGCGGTGGTACGGCCGTCTGCCCCGGTCAACGTGAGCGCGCCATACTCATGCACGGTGGGCGTTACCTGGGGCAAACTGCGGCGGGAGATGCCGATCCAGTCCAGCCAGGCATCCCAATAATCGTGCTGGCGAAAGTCGTATAGACCGGTGGCCTGCGCCAGCGAGCGATCCATAAAGTGCCCGGCGGGCTGGCCCATGGCCTGCATCAGCCAGGCAGCGGATAGGCCGACGCGCAGATTGCCAGAGTGGGCGGCTTCGCGCACGGCCGGGTCGTGCCGCAGCCGCCAGGCCAGATGCAGGGCGCTCATGTAGGGGCCGGGGGCATAGCCCAGCCGGTGGCGCAGCTCGCCGGCCCAGGGCTGCTCTTGTAGTTCGGCCAGCAGGGGGAGGGTGCGTAAATCTTGCCAGGTGATGGCGTTGCTCAGGGTACGGCCGTCTCTGCTGTCCCACACAAATTCGGTATTGCGCTGGCTGGCAATGCCGCAGGCGGCAAGCTCCGCCGGGTGGCAACCGGCCTGCGCCAGGGCGTCGGCAACGGCTGCCTGCACCCCGGCCACGACGACTGCCGGTTCCTGTTCTACCCAGTCTGGTTGGGGATGCAGGCGGGCCAACGGCCGTGCGCCAAAACCGCATACCCGTCCCTCGCCATCTATAATCACGGCCTTACTGCCGCTGGTGCCCTGGTCTATGCCCAGGAGGAATGGTTTTGTCATGTGAAGAAGTGATTGGGTGATTGGGTAATTGGGTAATTACTCAATTACTCAATTACTCAATTACTCAATATCCCTCCGGTATCAAATCCGCCAATTGCCGCAAGATGTAGGTGGGGGTCACGGCCGTTGCCGCCAAATCCGCTTCGGTAGTGGCCCCCGTCAGGGTGAGGGCGGCGGCCATGCCCGCTTCCAGCCCCATGCGCACGTCCGTTTCCAGCCGGTCGCCGGTCATCAGGCAGTGGGATGGTGGCAGACCCACCAGTTGTAGAATGGTTTCGGCCATATACCGGGACGGTTTGCCGACGACAGCTTCTACCTGCGTATTGGTGCAGGCTTCAATGGCGGCAATGATGGCCGCCGCGTCCGGTTCGCCGCCGCCGGGCACGGGGCAGTAGCGGTCGGCGTTGGTAGCCACAAAACGCGCCCCACGGCGAATGGCGTCGAAGGCGACTTGCAGCTTGTGGTAGGTGAAGGTGCGGTCGAAGCTGGCGATGACCACGTCTGTTTCCGCGGCGGTCTGGGCCAATTGGAAGCCGCCCCGTGCCAACTCCTGGCACAACGACGATTCGCCGACGACATACGGCCGTGCCCCCGGCATCGTCTGGCGTAAATAATTCACCATCACCAGCGAGGAGTTGATCACATCCTCCGCCGGGGTGGGCAGGCCGAGATGGGTCAGCTTGTGGGCATACTGTTCGCGGGTTTGGGTGGGATTGTTGGAGAGGAAAACGGTGCGTTTGCCTCGTTCCCGCAGCCAGATAATCGTTTCCCCGGCCGTCGGCAGCAGCGTTTCCCCCAGATACACCGTGCCGTCCAGGTCAAAGATGTAGGCATCGTAGAGGCGGGTTGGTGTAGTCATCATCTATCCTTGTAAATGGGACGCAGATTAACGCGGATGGCGCAGATAAAAAGATAATATATTTAATCCGCGTCACCGGCGTTTATCCGCGTCCGTTTTTTTCTTTTATCCCTTGACCCCGCTGCTGGTGGCACTTTCGACGAAGAAGCGCTGGCCGAAGATGAAGATGAGCATGGGTGGCAAAATGGCGATGGCCGCCCCCGCCAGGATCAGGTTGGGGCTGTCTGAGGCGCGGCCGCGCAGCACATTGAGCGAAAGGGTCAGCACGTGGTTGGCGGTGTTGCCGGTGTTGATGATGACCAGCGGCCAGAAGAAGCTGTTCCAGGCGTATAAAAAGGTAAAGGTGGTCAGCGTAGCCAGGGCCGGGGTGCTGGCGGGCACAAAGATGCGCCACAAAATTTGCAGCCGGGAGGCGCCATCCATTACCGCCGCTTCCTCAATCTCTTTGGGGATGGTCAGGAAAAATTGGCGCATCAGAAAGGTGCCATAGGCGCTGAAAATCCAGGGCACGATCAGGGCCACCATGTTATCCACCCAGCCGATGTAAACCATGAGCTGGTACATGGGCGTCACCAGCACCACAAAGGGAATCATCATCGTGCCCAGGTAGAGGACAAAGAGGTTATCGCGGCCAGGAAAACGCAGCCGGGCAAAGGCATAACCGCCCAGGACGGAGGTGGTCAGTGTGCCCAACACCACGCCAAGTGTTACCAGAATAGTGTTGGTCAGGCTGCGATCCATGCCCTGCAAGGCGACCACATCGCTATAGTTTTCGGGCCGGGCCGTTAACTGCTCCATCGGCTGGCTGAGGCGGACATTGGCCATGATTTCGTTTTGTGGATTATCTGGGTCTACAAAACGGCCGCGCGCCGTTTGCCCCACCTGGACGACTTCAATTTCACGGCCGTCTACCGTAATCAGATACACCAGCATCTCTTCGCCGTTGAAAACCGTCTTTTCCTGGTTGGTGAAGCCGCCTTTAGGTTTGGCTTCGATGGGCGGCAGTTCCCAGGTTTGTTCCGGGTTGGCAATGCTGGCGTAAACGCCAATGCGGATATTGCTCTCTACCAGGGCATACGCCTTGCGGCCTTCGTCCCCTTCCAGATCGTAAAGCGGCACTTCTTCGCCATCCAATGTGGTTGTCAATTGGGTGCGCGGCAGCAGGCGTGGCGGGTAGTTGAACGTATCTTTAGGCTCTTTGAACGAGGTAGTGAGCATAAAGAGAAAGGGAAAGAGCATGATCCCCGCGAAAAATATCAGGATGGCGTAAACGAGCAGGTATTTAATAGTAGTTCTAACTTTGTGGGAGTTCATAATAATTACCCCAAAATGCGTGATGCGTGACGTGTGATGCGTGAGACCTGTGGTCACGCATCATATCCCGACCCACTCATACGCTGCCGCTGTACCTGAAACAGGGTGGCGGCAAAGATGATGGCAAATAAAATCCAGGCCAGCGAAGAGGCGTACCCTTGCTCAAAACGTTGGAACCCTTTCTGGTACAGATATAGCACCAGGGTGAGGGTGGAATTGCCCGGCCCGGCGGGGTTGGTGCCCATCACAATAAAAATATGTTCAAAAATTTGCATCGCCTGGATGGTGGTGGTGACGATGACAAAAAAGGTGGTGGGCGCCAGCAGGGGCACGGTGATGTGGGTGAACTGGCGGCCAGAGCCGGCGCCGTCTACGGTGGCGGCTTCATACAAAACGCGGGGGATACTTTGCAGACCGGCCAGAAAGAGAACGGTGTTAAAGCCCAGCCACTGCCAGGCAGCCATGATCACCACCGCCAAAAGCGCGGTGTCGCTGGCCGACAACCAGCGAATTTTGGGGTCGGCTATGCCCAAAAAAGTAGTGATCTGGGTGATGAAGTAGTTGATGTAGCCGACCGAGGCGTTGAAGAGCAACTGCCAGACCAGGGCAATGCCGACAACGGCGGCTACACTGGGTAGAAAGTAAACGGCGCGGAAAAATTTCATGCCTGGCACTTTGCTGTTGAGCAGGTTTGCCAGGAAGAGAGCCGGAATAACACTGAGGGGGACAGCAAACAGAACGAACTTTAGCGTATTGCCCAGGGCGATCCAGAACAGTTTGTCCTGGGCGCCAATAACGTAAGCACGGCCGAACAACTGGATGCGCGTCAGTTCGTCGTACACTTTCACGTCCAGCACTTCGTTGGCGCGTTGGGCGGCGTCGGCCAGGGGGGCTATGGTGAGGTTGAGGGCACGGCCGTAATTGCTCAGCCCGACCCAATTGGCATTGCCAAAAGCGTCCCAGTTGGTGAAGCTGACGTAAAAGGAAAAAAGCAGCGGCCCGGCGATGAAGACAAGGAATCCCAGCAGGTTGGGGCTGAGAAAGGCCCAGCCAATGAGCATCTCGTTGTCTGCATTTTTAGCGCCCAGCAATGTGGCCGCCGGCTGCCGCCAGATAGCCCAAATAAATAGGGCAAATGGGAACAAGGCGGCAAAAAGGAGGAGGGTAACGGGATCGGTGAGGCCCACGAACAGGGCGCGCCCGGCCGTGGCCAGTCCGGCCAGAAAGAGAAAGAGGATGCCGCCGACGGCCGTGACCACCCGCCCCACCACTTTGCGATTAGGGCCGGGGTTTTCGCCCATATTGCTGATGGCCACGCCGAGCAGGGCCAGAAAGAGAAAAGGCAGCGCCCGGCCAAAGTTATTGGCCAGCGTGTTGAAACCGGTGAAACCCCCGGCGCGGTGAATGACGGCAAAGAGGCAAAAAAGGAAACCCAGATAGTTCACCGCCAGAGAGAGGACACGCCCACGATGGCGCAGGCGTAGCAGGTCAACGGCGGCCAGGGAGGTCACGGCCGTGAGCGCCACCAGCAGCGCCGACACCGCCACTTTGAACACGATGACCCGTTCCGCGCCACCGCCGGCCCACAGCCAGCCCAGGCCAACCAGCCCCCCCACTGCCAGGAGCAAATGCCAGCCAGCCACCACCTTTATCCAGCGTAGAATGGTTTGCCCGACTGTCTTCGTTTCTGTTGTTGCCGTCGCTGCCGCCATCAGCCACCTCCTGGGAAGGTTAGGAGTTTGTAGTAGGCGATTCATCGCCCTCTGACGGCGCTAAAGCGCCTACTACAAACTTTTACATGGTACTACTACTGATTGAACGCCTTATTAGCCTCGTCGCAGATGGTGGCGGCAAAGTTGTCAATGGATTGGTCGCCATTGAGTACGGCCGTGACCGCCGGCCCCATAATGGCGTCAAACTCCGGCCAGCTACCAGCCCACAGCGGCCCTTCCGTTGCCGGGTTGCGCGCCAGGCCATTCAGGAAGGCCTGGTTGTTGGCGGGCGGCGTGAAGGTCAGGAAGGCGTCCAGCGCTTCCTGGCTGACGCGGCTGGGGATGTTGGCGCCTAAGGCCGCAATTTTGCCCTGCGTTTCGGCCGTGGTCAGTTCTTGCACCAGTTTCCAGGCTTCTTCGGGATGTTCGGTGTTGGCATTGACCACGTATGCGCCCCAGAAGAGCCAGTTGCTCGGCCCGGCGGGACCATCGGGCAGTTCTACCACGTCCCAATTGAAGTTAGCGGATGAACGCACGCCGGGGGTGGCCCAACGGCCGTTTTGGAACATGCCCACTTTCCCGGCCAGGAACGGCGGTTCGCTGTCTTCGCCGTAGGGCACGGCCACATCGTATTCGTTGTAGATGCGGGATTCAAATTCCAGCCCGGCAATAGATTCCGGCGTATCCAGCCCACAGGCGGTGCGGTCTTCATTGTAGAAACCACCGCCAGCGGCATTGATCCAGTAGCCATACGGCCCCCACCAGGCATTCTGGCCGTAGCCGTAAATGTCGTCGCCCAGGGCATCAATAGCGGAGGCCACTTCCAGGAAGGTGTCCCAGTTCCATTCGCCGTTAGCCGCCAGTTCACGCGGGTCAGGTGCGCCGGATTCGGCCAGCAAATCCAGGTTCAGGTAGAGGGCAAAGGTAGACACGTCACGCGGCAGACCCCACAAGGCTTCGCCGCTGTTGCCGCTTTCGGGGTTAAAAGTCAGGTGGAACATGGGGCCGGGGTAAAAATCGGCGTCGCTGTAGCCGGCGGTGGCGTCGGCCATGTCACGCAGGTTCATGATCAGGCCGCGGGTGGCAAAGTCGGCGATGTCGGTACCGGGAATCCAGAAAACGTCAGGGGCGGTACCGGCAGCTAATTCGGTGCGCAACACGTCCTGGTAGCTGGAGCTTTCGCTGCCGCCCGGTTCATACACCAGGGTGACGCCGCTCATCTCGCCGTCCAGTTCGTTGCTGACGGACTGGTACACGTCAATTTCGGCCTGGTTATCGGGGCGGGTACGCCAGCGCAGGGTGATTTCTTCCATGTCACTTTCCTGGGCAGCGGGGGCGGTGGTAGCGGTGGCGGCCGTTTGTGGCGCAGTAGTGGCCGGGGGCTGGGTAGGGGTTGTGCTGGAGCCACCCCCACAGGCAGCCAGGAACACGGCCGTAAACAACAAAACAACCATTACATAGAGAGACTTGCGAATAGGGTTCATTCTTCAACTCCTGTTTATTATTGAAATTGTGGACTGTCCGGTAAAATAGGCGCAAGCAGTGTGGACTGTGCCCTAGCTAAAGCCAGCTTCATTGCGCCTGAAGAGGTACAGGTAGCCGCCTGTGCCTCTTCTTTTTGGCAGAATGTGGTCAAATCCTCTCGTTAAAATCACCTCCTCTGTTGGTTAGACCCTAAGGGTTTCAAAAACCCTTAGGGTCTGGCGGTTGAACGGCGCAGGATTAACTCTGCTTCGATTTGTAAATGCTCTTTAGCGCGGTCAGGTTCTTCGACAACCTCCAGAAGCAACTGCGCGGCTTCGCGGCCAATGCGGGCGAAATCCTGCCGCAGCGTGGTCAGCGGCGGCGCAAAGTGGGAAGCCAGGGGAATGTCATCCACACCGATAATGGACAACTGGGCCGGGATTTGCAGGCCACAATCGCGGGCGGCCCGCAGCACACCCAGCGCCATCTGGTCATTTTGGGCGAACACGGCCGTTGGTATTTCCCCCTGTTGCTGCCAGTGCATAAAGGCTTCAAAGCCGGAAGCGGGCTGCCAGTTGCCTTCCCGCACCCAATCTGATTGCGGGATGATACCGGCGGCTTGCAAAGCCTGGGTAAAACCCAGGCTGCGGTCTTGGGCGCAATCTTCGGCCATGGGGCCGGTGATCATGCCGATGTGGGTGTGTCCCAGGCTAAGCAGGTGTTGGGTGGCGGTAAAGGCGGCCGTCACGTCATCCAGCGCTACCGAGTTAGCCGCTTCTTCACGGGGGCGCGCCCCGGCAAACACGGTGGGGAAGGTGGGAGGCAGCAGTTGGTAACGGCCGTCGGCAAAGGGATTGATCACCAACAGTCCTTCTACCCGATGGCTGGTCACCAATTCATCTATCAGACCTTGAAACGTCTCTTCATCGGGGGCGGAGGCGGAAAGGAGAAAGTAGCCGTGTTGGCGCACGGCCGTGGCCGCGGCGTCAATGATGCTGGCAAAGGTGTAATCGGTCAGGTTGGGGGCGATGCAGGCCAGGGTAGCGGTGCGGCCGCGTGCCATGGAGCGGGCGATGGCGTTAGGGCGGAAGTCGAGGGCGGCAATGGCCGCCTCCACGCGGGCGCGCGTTTCTGGGCTGACTCGCTCGCTGTCATTGATGACGCGAGAGACGGTCTGGTGTGAAACGCCAGCATGTTGGGCCACATCGCGGATGGTCACATCTGAGCGGGGCAATTTTCTTCTCCTTCCTGCCATGTTACCGGTCACGTGACCGGTAACATGATAATAGTCAATTTTTGGGCCGTTGTCAAGAATGGGAAAATTAAGAAATTCAGGGGGGTTGCCTGGGAATGGAAATCCCAGGCTGCTATAAGAAGTGCGCTAAAGCGCACTGAAGAAAATGCGCGGTGACAAACCGGCGCTCTTGCGGGGTGCTTTCAGTGTGTTTGTGCATCTCAGATGGTAACGGCTTGCGTCTCCGTCGCCTTCGTCTATAATTCCCACGCGCTTGTGGAGAGGTCGCATAGCTGGCTTAGTGCGCACGCTTGGAAAGCGTGTATGGGGTTATACCTCATCGCGGGTTCGAATCCCGCCCTCTCCGCCAGAGACAGACCCTAAGGGTTATGAAAAGCCCTTAGGGTCTTTGTTTTGCCGGGGGTGGGTACGGCCGTTACAATATGCCCTGTCGTTAGAGTCACCTGTCATGGCCGTAATCGGTAATCCGTAATCGGTAATCGGTAATCCGATGTCCGAGGTCACACTGGGATTACAGGTTACGGCTCACGGCTTACGGATAACGGCTTACGGCTCACGGCTCACGGCTTACGGATAACGGCCTACGGATAACGGTTTACGGTTCACGGCTTACGGAAAACGGATTACGCATTTATGAGCGTATACGCCAATAATCAGTTTATTCCCCTTCTTGGCGCAGCCTTATACACGTTGCTGTTGATTTCGCCTCTGTCGCGGCGGGGTCAAGACGCCGGACAGCGCCGCTGGCTGGTGTTGTTTTTAGCGGCTTCGGTTATCTGGGAATTTTCCTTATTTGTCGCCCCGCTGGTGAATTATCCCGATTTATCGGTGAAGTTCTTGTTGTTAAGCACGATTCTGGCGGTAGGTTTAACCTCGTCATTTTTAGAATGGAAGGTGCCGCGCGCGCTGTTGTTGGTAGTGGCGGCGGCGGCGGTGATGGCTGTTGTGGTGGATTTACGGCCGTCCACCAACCCCTCTGCCCTGATCAACCTGAATATGTCCAGCGGCGTCTTGTTGAGCTACCTGGTGTGGTTTGCCATCAGCGGGCTGCTGTTGGGCAAGACGTGGCGGGAATATAAGGCCACGCCTTTTCCCTGGCACGCCAATCGGTTGTTGTATTGGTTTATGGTGCTGACGGCCGTGTTCCTGGGTGAGTTCCTGCAATTTTTCGACAATCTGGTTTTGGTGTTGGTGGGCCAATTCTTGCGCTATGTGGGCGTGGTGGGCATGGCCTATGGCGTGGCCACGTTCCGCATTTTTGACGTGCGCACGCGCGCCTTGCGGGCGATTGCCTTCCTGATTGTGAATACCATTTCTGCATTGCCGCTCATCATCATTATTCTGGCGGCGGTACAGGTGAGCCGGGATTTGGGATTGGGTGAGGTGGTCACGGCCGTGATTCTGGCAGTGCTGCTGTCGTTAGGTTTTTTCTTATATGAACCCTATCGCGGGCTGGTGGAACGGCTGACATTCCGTTATTTGCGCGGCGAAGGGTTGAATACCAACCAGGTCATGCGCAATTACAGCCAGGCCATTTCCCGCACGTTGGATGTGCAGCAGTTGGCGCTGTTGATTGCCGGGACGTTGAGCGAACTGCTGGAGACAAACCGGTGTGGGCTGATGTTGTTGACGCGGCTGGCAGACGGCCGTGTGGAGTTGGCGCCTATCACCGGCATGGGGCAAATTGGGCGCACAAAAGTGACCTTGCCGGCCAACAGTCTCTTTTTGATTACGCTGGCCCGGCAGAACCAACCGCTGCTGCAATATGATCTCGATTTTAGCCCCGACTACAAAGGGTTAAACGAAGAAGAACATGCCTGGCTTAAAGAACAGCAGATGGAGGTGTATGCCGGTGGGCAGTGGGGATGAGTTGGAGAGCATTATTGCTGTCGGTCCCAAGTTGTCGGCCGTGCCTTACCAGCCGGGTGAATTGGAATTGATGCAGATTTTGGCCGATCAGACGGTGGTGGCGCTGCAAAATGCCCGGCTTTACAGCGAATTGAATATCCAAAACGAGCAAATTCGCCATTTGAACACCGACCTGACGGAACAAAATGAGCGGCTGGAAATCATGGATCGGGTGAAGTCCGATTTTATCACCATCGCTTCCCATGAACTGCGCACGCCGTTGACGCAGGTGAAGGGGTATTCGGACATTCTGGCGGCGATGAATGATGAAAACGCGCTGACGCGGGAACAAACGCGGGAGATTATCGGCCACATTAACCGGGCCACGCTGCAACTGGAAAGCCTGATTACGGCGATGCTGGATGCCAGCCAGTTGGATGTGGATGGGATGCAGTTGACCTTTGTGAAGGCGCGGATTGATACGATTCTGCGGCTGGCGGGTGAACCGCTGGCGCAGGCGCTACGGGAACGGCGCATTCAGATGATGGTGGAAGGGGTGAATGATCTCCCGGCCATTTATGCCGATTTTAAGCGGCTGGTGCAGGCGTTCACCAATTTGCTGGGCAATGCCGTGAAATATACGCCGGACAACGGACGTATCCATGTCACCGCCGCCCTCATCCCCAGCGTTGACCGTGAAGAATACATCGAAATTGTGATCAGCGACAGCGGCATTGGTATTGATCCCCAATATCACGAGTTGATTTTTGAAAAGTTCTTTCGCGTGGGCGACCCACAGCTTCATTCCACCGGCAGCACCAAATTCAAAGGGGCCGGTCCCGGCCTGGGATTGCCCATTGCCAAAGGAGTGATCGAAGCACATGGTGGCCGCATCTGGGTAGAATCGGAAGGCGAAGACGAATCCCGCCTGCCCGGCAGTCGTTTCCATATCATCCTGCCGGTGAAACCACCGGGGATTGAGATTCGAGAGGCGTCGGACACGGCCGTGCGCCCTGCTTATCTGGTTGGCTAATTGGTTTGTAGTAGACACATTAGCGTCTACTGCAAACAAAGAGAGAATCCCGAATGTCCGAAAAAGCGCGTAAAAATGCCCTGGTTTTGTCTGGTGGTGGGGGGCGCGGCGCCTATCACGTGGGCGTGCTGAAGTTTCTGGAAGAACACGAATGGTATCCGCACATTGTGGCCGGCACGTCCATTGGCGCGGTAAATGGCGCGGCCATTGCTTCCGGCCATAATGCCAACTCGCTGTGGGCTTTATGGCGGCGGCTGCAAACGGACGATGTGCAAAAGGCTGGTCTGGGGGCGCTGACGGGCAATTATTTATTAGATACCGCCCCACTGCGCAAGACATTGCAAGAAAAAGGGTGGGTCAATTTTGGGCGTCTCAATTCAGACGAAGCGGCCGTACACCTGCGCGTCACGGCCACCGAAATCAGCACCGGGCAGCTTCACGTTTTTGGCAACAGCGCCGACGTGTACCCCAGCAAAATGCAGCAGGAGCCGATTGGGTTGGATCACATCATTGCCAGTTGTTCCATCCCCATTGTTTATCCGGCCACGCAGTTGAATGACAGCCTCTATTGGGATGGGGCGACGGTGGCCAACACACCGTTAGCCCCGGCCATTGATGCCGGCGCGGAAGAGATTGTGGTGGTGATGATGACGCCCTGGGAAACAGAAGAAGAACAGAAGTTGGAAAACCCCAGCAATATCTTTCAAAGGGTTAGCACGGTGTTGGATTGGGCTTTGTTGGCTTCTTTTCGCTCGGACTTGAAGATGTTCCATCGGATCAATGAACTGGTGCGGTTGCAGGTGGAAAACGGCCGTTTGCGCGCCCAAAATGCCCTCCTTCTCAGTCAGATACGGGGTGAGGCCCTGGACTTGAAAGATGAAGATGGCAACGGCATCCCCGACATTTTTGAAGACAAATTCCATGAGTTACCCGACCCCATCATTGTCGCCCCCAAAGAAGCCATACCGGTGGAGCGCATCTTGCGTTATACCCAGGAAGGGCACGAAACGCTCTACCGCATGGGGTATGAAGACGCCAAACGCGCCTGGCGGGCCGCGGGCAAAGAGGTGGAGGGGGAGGGGTGATCCGTAATTGGTAATCGGTATGGGTACAAAGGAACATGGATTTTCGTGTGATTAATTCCCGACAGTTAGAAAGGCGGCATTATTGGGTTGATGAGATAAGTCGCCTCAGTGGGGATTTTGGTATTGATGCTGACAGGGTTGAGCAAGAACTGGCGCTGGAAGTGAAAAAAGAAGGCGCCGATTCGTTGCTTGGACACTTGAGGTTGTGTGGTGTTATTCCCGAAAGATATGACCATGACACGAGCGAGGAAAAGCTTTATTCCAAGTACACAGATGTGGTAATTAGTGAGGGGTTTGCCTGGATGGGTTTTACCGCTCTGGTTCTCAAGGAGAGAGCGGACACGGCTGATGTGGAATGTGTAAGTGATGATTATAGTTTTGTGGCTGATGCAAAGGCGTTCAGGCTGAGCCGCACCGCAAAAAACCAAAAGGATTTCAAAATTCAGGCGATGGACAATTGGAAATATGGCAAGCCATACGCAATGGTCGTTTGCCCCGTATACCAGTTGCCTGCCCGGATAAGCCAGATTTACCAGCAGGCAGTTGTGCGATCTGTCTGCATTGCTACATATACACACCTTGCTGTGTTGGTTCGGTATGCTCAAGAAGCCGGGCA
This sequence comes from Anaerolineae bacterium, assembly GCA_019637635.1. Lineage (GTDB taxonomy): Bacteria > Chloroflexota > Anaerolineae > Promineifilales > Promineifilaceae > CAADGU01. The sequence goes on along the minus strand of JAHBVI010000011.1, from coordinate 34,851 downwards.
GCCAAAGGCCGTAGAATTGCTGCACAATGTTTTTGAAACTGTAGAAGCTATGCACCCTACAAAAGATGCTGTGGCTTATTGGCAGGGAGTAAACCGTACATTTCTTGCTTTTGATAGAGCTGTTGCGGATATATGGAAAGAGGAGAAAGTTGCCGCCAGCGAGTCCATTGTAATCTCAAGGAATGAAGCGATGGCTTCTCTGGCAGCGGAAAGAGAACGGATTATGCGCCTTTCCAGAGAAGAAGCGATAATGGAGGTTATAAGGGGACGGAAGCTGGATAACCGGATTCGTGCTGTTCAGTCGGTTACAGACAATGGAATACTTGAGTTCATCTAATGAGCGATACTAACAACGATTACCTGGACAAGATTATTTTGGGGGATTGTCGAGATCATATCCCCAATTTGCCTGATAGTAGCATTGATCTGTTTCTGTCTGATATTCCCTATGGCATTAGCCTAGATGATTGGGATGTATTGCACAACAACACCAATTCGGCGCTGTTGGGACAGTCTCCGGCGCAGGTTGGCAAATCGGCTTTTAAAAGGAGAGGAAAGCCGATTAACGGCTGGTCACAGGCTGACAGGAATATCGGGAGGGAATATCAACAATGGTGTCAACAGTGGGCGGAAATGGTTTTGCCAAAGATGAAGAATGGCGCTTCTCTTTTTGTTTTTGGGGCACGCCGTACCATGCACCGGGTAGTGAATGCTTTTGAAGACAGTGGATTTCTGCTTAAAGATGTCCTGGCCTGGAAGAAAACGTCAGCCCATCACCGAGCACAGCGCCTTAGTATTGTTTTCGAGCGTAGAGGATTGGCCGATGAAATGGAGAATTGGTCTGGTTGGCGTCTCGGTAATCTGGCGCCGGTTTATGAACCAATTGCCTGGTTCATCAAGCCGTACAAGATTGGGAGTACGATAGCTGATAATGTTCTTGAAAATAGTGTGGGGGCTATTAATCTACAGGAGTGCCAGATAGACGGGGCAAATCCTACGAATGTTTTAGCTTTTTGGTTCCGCGATGGGGAGAATAGAGTTCACGAGGCACAAAAGCCTCTGAACCTCATGGAATTTCTTGTCAAGCTGACCACAAAGGAAGGGCAGATTGTTCTTGATCCATTTATTGGAAGTGGCACAACGGCCGTTGCTGCCAAAAATTTAAACAGACATTTCATTGGTTTTGAGATCAGGCCAGAGTTTTATGAATTAGCGCAACAAAGGTTGGAGGCAGGCCCAGATGCGGGAACTATTCGCTACGAATCATCTCCCTTTCAACCGATGTTATTTGAGAAAAGTCACGACGATTACGGCCGTTGACTCTGAATATCAAAACGGAATCAAATAGTTAGAAAAATGGGAAGAATTCGGAGTGTATATCGCCTGGCGGCGAGTGGGTTTTTGGTGATGACCGCCTCAGTGTGCGTGCTGTTGGCGGCGCTGCTGCCGTTTCATATTGGCGGGTATCGGCCGTCATTTTTGGTGTTGCGCCGTTTTGTGCGGGTGCTGCTGCGGGTGCTGCGGGTGGAGGTGGTTTGCGCGGAAGCGGCGCGATTGGCGGCCTTCAGCGGTTTTGTGTTTCCTAACCATGTGTCATACCTGGACATTCTGGTGCTGCTTTCTGTGACGCCGGTTAGTTTTCTGGCAAAGGATGAGGTGCGTAAAATGCCGTTCATCGGCTGGATTGCCAAAGCAATTGGCTGTGTTTTTGTAGAGCGCACCGATAAAGCTTCACGCCAGGCGGCGCGGCATACGCTGTCGCGCATATCCTATCATCCGCCGATAGTGTTGTACCCGGAAGGGCAGCGTGGGCCGGGCACGGAACTGCTGCCTTTCCGTTATGGCGCATTTGAGATTGTGACGGATGTGGGCGCGGCCTTTTTACCTTGCGCCATCACCTACAGCCATCTGGATGCGGCTATCTGGCATCGGGACGAGGGGATTGGCCAGGCGCTGCAGCGGTTGGCCCGGTTTAAGGGGCCGGTTGTGGCCGAAATTACGTTGTTGGAACCGGTGCTGCCGGCGCCAGGCGCTTCGCCGGTGCAGCTTTCAGAGATGACGTATGAACGATTGACGGCCGTGTGGCGTGAGCACCAGGGAGAAGGGAGATTGGGAGATTGAGGGATTGGCGAATTTCCCAACCTCCCAACCTCCCAATCTCTTAATCTCTAATCTTCCCCATGTGATACAATCCCCGCCCATGACAAATGCAACTTCCAACCCGACACGACCCTTAGAACCACAAAAACGGGCCATCGTCGTGGGCGCTTCTTCCGGTATTGGTGCGGCGCTGACACACGAATTGGTGCGCCAGGGATATACCGTAGCGGCGCTGGCCCGCCGCGAGAGTTTGTTGCAAGAGTTGTGCCAGCGTGTGAACACGGCCGTGACCCCCGCCAAAATTCTGCCCTATACCCATAACGTCACCGACTACGATGAAATCCCCGGCCTTTTCCAGACCGTTGTGCGTGACCTGGGTGGGCTGGACTTAATTGTTTATGTGGCCGGAACCCAGCCAAATGTGGCTTTGGATGAATACGATTTTGCCAAAGATAGAGCCATGATGGAGGTCAACTTGCTAGGCGCCATTGCCTGGCTCAACCAGGCGGCGCAGCGCTTTGAGCGGGCGGGTAGTGGGCATATTGTGGGCATCAGCTCTATTGCCGGCGACCGGGGGCGGGTAGGCGCGCCCGTTTATAACACCAGCAAGGCCGGATTGAACACCTATCTGGAAGCCTTGCGCAACCGGCTCACCCGGCACGGCGTCACCGTGACCACCGTCAAGCCCGGTTTTGTGGATACCGTGCTGCTGGAAAATGCGCCCAAAACGTTCTGGGTCATTTCACCAGAGCAGGCGGCGGCAGCCATTTTTCAGGCCATTCGTCGCCAGAAGCAAACCATCTACCTGCCCGCGAGATGGGGACTGGTTGGCCTCATCATTCGCCACATCCCCTCTTTCATCTTCCGGCGCATGAAATTTTAGTTGTGGGGATCAGAGATTAGAGATTGGAAATTGGTACCTTCAATCTCTAATCTCTAATCTCTAATCTCTAATCTCCAGTCTCAAATCATTGAAGCATAAAATCCTGATTGTCGAAGACGAAATCCCCTTTTCCATGACGCTGGACGCGCTGCTGCGTGGGGCCGGGTATGAACCTTTGGTGGCCAATACGGCCGAGGATGGTCTGGAACTGGCCCGGCTGCACCGCCCGGCGCTGGTGCTGCTGGATGTGATGGTGCCGGCCATGGGCGGGTGGGCGTTGTGCCAGCGTATTCGGGAATTTTCCGATGCACCGGTGGTTTTTCTCACGGCCGTAGGCGATACCGACAGCGTGGTCAAAGGGCTGAAACTGGGCGCGGACGATTACCTGGTGAAGCCGGTCAATTCGGCCGAACTGCTGGCCAGAGTGTGGGCGCGTCTGCGCCGCCGGGAGCAAACACCCATGACCTTGCCCGATTCCTTCGGCAATGGCGAACTGGTTATTGACCGGGCGGCGCATCAGGTATGGGTGCGGGGGCAAGAAGTGGAACTACGACCACGCGAATTTGATATGCTGGTTTGCCTGGTAGATCATGCCGATGAAGTAGTGACCACCGTTGATCTGGCCATGGCGGTGTGGGGGTGGGCGGATGACACGGCCGTAGATGGCATTAAAACCTACATCCACCATTTGCGCCGCAAAATCGAAGCCGATCCGGCGCTACCTCGTTGGATACAAACCGTGCGCGGGGTTGGTTATCGCTTCAGAAGCGGGTAAAATTGCCCCCCAATGAATCAACCTGACATCATCTTCATTGTTCTGGATACCCAGCGGGCTGACCGGCTGGGTTGTTATGGCTACGAACGCCCCCTCACCCCCAACCTTGACCGTTTTGCCGAGCAGAGTGTGCTCTTTGAGCAGGCCATTTCCCCGGCGCAGTGGACGGTACCCAGCCATGCGGCCATGTTCACCGGCCTCTACCCCACGGCCCACCAACTGCTGCAAGCCCACCAAAGCCTGCCCCCCGACCGGCTGCATCTGGCCGAAGTGCTGCGTCAGGGTGGGTATGAAACGGTTGGCTTTTGCAACAATCCGCTGGTGGGCATTCTCAATAATGGGCTGAAACGGGGCTTTGATACCTTTTACAACTACGGCGGCGCTTTCCCCAGTATGCCGGGGCATTCCACCGCTTTGCCCTGGCCGCTGAACCAGTTGGTGGAAGGATATACCCAATTTTTACGCCGTATTTCTTACCCCATCCAAAACTTTTTTGGGCAATCTGACCTGGCGTTTCGCATATCGCTGAATGCCTGGCTGACGCCGCTCTGGTCAAAACTGGCAAATTTTAAGGGGCAAAATCAACGCTCGGTGAAAGACCTGAGCCACTGGTTGCGCCTGCGGGAAATGCAATCGCCGGAGAAGCCGCTGTTTTTGTTTCTCAATTTAATGGAAACGCATCTGCCGTTTTGGCCGCCAGGGGAATTTGTGGATCAGGTGGCGCCGTATTTTCGGGAGAGCAAGGAGGCGCGGGAAGTGATGCGCCGCTGGAACCGGGAAGCATACCGCTGGGCGGCGCCGCTGACCGAACCACATACGGAGTTGGAGAGCCGGGTGTTGAGTGATATGTATGATGCGGAGGTAGCGTACCAGGATGCGTATTTGGGCGAACTTTTTGAGATATTAAACGGCCGTGCCAACCAACAAAACACCCTCACCATCATCGCCGCCGATCATGGGGATGGCCTGGGCGAACACGGCTACATGGGGCACGCTTTTGTGGCCTATCAGGAATTGGTGCATGTGCCGCTGATGATAAATTGGCCCAAACGGCTGCCAGAGCCGGGGTGTGTTGACACGCCGGTCAGCACCCGGCGCGTGTTTCACACCATCCTGGACGCGGCCGGCCGTCTGCCCGAACTGCCCGGCCTGGAGCCGGCCTCGGTGCATGGGCTGACGCTGCTAGAATCGGCCTACGGCCGTGATCCGGAGAATGGCGTCGCTTATACCGAAATCTACCCGCCACAAACCTTCGTCAAAGCGATTGAAAAACGGCAGCCGGAGCTACTGGCGCAATATCGCTGCCTGTCCACGCGGCGGGCTGTGGTGCGCCAGACCGGCGGGGAAGCTGACTCGACGTACAAGCTCATTCACGTAGACGACCAGCCCGATGAACTGTTTGACCTGGCGGCGGATGGCGGTGAGGTGGAGAATGTGATGGCGGCACGGCCGTCTACCACCAACACCCTCAACGATGACATCCGGCGCATTGCCGCCAACGTCACCCGCCAACGCGATCATTTGGGCACGTCCGTTGAGGTAGAAATTGATGACAACCTGGCGCAACGTCTACGGGCACTGGGATATATTGATTAAGTGTCATGTGTCAAGTATCAAGTAGCATGACACATGACACATGACACATGACACATGACACGATAGAGGAACTATGTTCGACCAACTACAAATTGACCGCATCGCCTTTGAAATTCCCATCCCCCTGTTCATGCAAGAGCGTTTTGGCTGGGGGCCGACGTTTCCCATTTTCTGGTACGGTATCATCATCGTCATCGGCATTGCCCTGGGCGCCTGGTGGGCTGTGCGGGAATTACGCAAGCGCGACCAGCCACCGCGTGTCATTGACGAATTTTACAATGGCCTGATCATTGTCGTGTTTTCCGGCTATCTATTCGCCCGTATCACCTATGTCATTCTGGACATGATTGATGGCGGCCAGTACAACACCTTGTGGGATATGATCAATGTGCGCGCCGGCGGGGTCAACATTCTGGGTGGGTTTATTGGCGCGGCGCTGGTGGGTTGGTTATATGCCAAGTGGCGCAAGCTGCCTATCTGGCATTATGCCGACGTGGCCGGCCCGGCGCTGCTGTTGGCGCAGGCCATTGGCCGTTGGGGGAATTTCATTAACCAGGAGCTATATGGCCCGCCCACAACGCTTCCCTGGGGAATACTCATTGCCCCTCCCTATCGTCTGCCTGAATATATCACCTTATCGGCTGATACCCGTTTTCACCCCACCTTTTTATATGAATCCATTGCCCTTTTTATCGGTTTCATTGTGTTGCATTTTTTGAATAACCGCTACAGGGGTGTATGGCAGCCGGGTACGTTGTTTGGCATTTTCCTGGTGTGGTGGGGCGGCAACCGGGCCTGGATTGAACTGTTCCGCCCCGACCAGACGACGGTAGGTAACACTTTTATCACCTACTCCATGCTATTGTCTATGGGGCTGGTGCTGGTAGGGGTTTACATTGCCCTGGCGCGGAATGAACGTGTGCCGGTTTTGGCGGGTGGCAAGAAACGGCCGTCCAAACCAAAACCAAAACGGAGCTAACACCGTTTGTAGTAGGTGATTTATCGCCTTCTTATAGCGATGCATCGCCTACTACGAACAATTGAGGAAATAATGCTGAACGACGTGTCTCACAAAATAGGGGAGTTGGCGCTGACGTTTGATGATGTGCTGTTGGCGCCGGGTTATTCAGAAGTGTTACCGGCCGATGTGCAACTGCGCACCCGTCTGGCGGGTGATTTGTATTTGAACATTCCGGTTCTATCGGCGGCTATGGACACGGTGACAGAGGCGCGCATGGGCATCGCCCTGGCGCGTTTGGGGGGCATTGGCGTCATTCATCGCAACCTGGACATTGAAGAGCAGGCGGAGCAGGTGGACATGGTAAAGCGGTCAGAGGCGGGCATGATTGTGGACCCGGTGACGTTACGGCCGTCACACACCCTGGCCGACGCCGAAAACCTGATGAGCCGCTACCACATTTCCGGCGTGCCCATTACCGAGGGGAACGGCCGTCTGGTGGGCATTCTCACTAATCGAGATACCCGCTTTGTCAAACCGGGCCACCAGCCCATCTCCGAATTTATGACCAGTGAAGGGTTAATAACGGCCCCGGTGGGCACCACGTTGGAAGAAGCTAAAGAAATTTTGCACCGCCATCGCATTGAAAAACTGCCCCTGGTAGATGACAACTTTCACTTAAAAGGGCTGATCACCGTCAAGGACATCTTGAAAAAGGTGGATTATCCCTATGCGGCGACGGATGGCAACGGCCGTTTGCTCTGCGCCGCCGCCATTGGGGTGGGCGAAAAGGGGCTGGCGCGGCTGGATGTGCTGGTGCAGGCGGGTGTGGACGTGGCTATCATTGATACCGCGCACGGCCATACCGCCCTGGTGCTGCAAACGGTGCGCGAAGCCAGGGCCAGGTATCCCCATTTGCCCATCGTGGCCGGTAACGCGGCCACGGCGCAGGGCGTAAACGACCTGGCTGACGCCGGCGCCAGCGCCATTAAAGTGGGCATTGGCGCCGGTTCCATCTGCACCACCCGGATCGTTTCGGGCGCTGGTATGCCGCAGTTGACGGCCGTGTTGGAATGTGCGGCGGCCGGCGCCAGGCGGGACATCCCCATCATCGCCGATGGCGGCATCAAATACAGCGGCGATATTGTCAAGTCGTTAGCCGCCGGCGGCAGCGCCGTCATGCTTGGCTCCATGCTCGCCGGGCTGGAAGAAAGCCCCGGCGAAATCATCCTCTATGAGGGGCGGCGCTACAAAGTGTACCGGGGCATGGGCAGCCTGGGCGCCATGCAAGGGCAGGGCGCTGACCGCTATGGCAGCGGCATCAAGAAGAACGGCGAACGCGATAAATTAGTACCAGAGGGGGTAGAAGGACAGGTGCCCTATCGGGGTAAGTTGGCCGACGTGATGTACCAGATGATGGGTGGTTTGCGTTCTGGCATGGGCTATGTGGGTGCGGCCAATCTGGTCGAATTGCACGACAAAGCCCGTTTTGTGCGCATCACCAACGCCGGTCTGTTGGAAAGCCATCCACATGGCATCACCATCACCAAAGAAGCGCCCAACTATCAGGTGAGACGGTAGTCCGTAAGCGGTAGACCGTAACCCGTAATCCGTAATCCGTATACCGATTACGGGTCACGGATTACGGCTTACGGCCTTTTCGATACGGAGAAAAAGAAATGGCAAAGATTGAGGTTCATCTGACACAAGAACAGGCCCGTAAGAATGCGGAAATACTGGCCCATTTGGAAGCAGAGCGGCGCAAGCTCATTGAAGACACCCGCGCCTTGCAAGAACAATCACGCGAAGAACGCCGTCTGGCTCGTCTGGAAGAGAAAAACGGCGACTGTGGCAGTCATTTGTCGTTGAGTAATTGAGATTAGAGATTGGAGATTAGAGATTGACCAATCTCTAATCTCTAATCTCCAATCTCCAATCTCCGATCTCCAATCTCTTACGTGTTCACACACTCCACATACATTTCCCCTTTTACCTGGCGTTATGGCAGCGAGGCGATGCGCCGGGTGTGGTCGGAGGAGCAGAAGCGGCGGTTGATGCGCCGGGTATGGGTGGCGCTGGCGGCAGCGCAGCAGCAGGCCGGGCTGGTCAGCGCCGCGCAGTTAGCCGACCTGCAAGCCCATCAAGACGATATTGATATTCCCCGCGCTTTGGAAATTGAACAGGAAACGCGCCACGACGTGATGGCCGAAATTCGCGCGTTTGCCGAACAGTGCCCGGTGGGTGGCGGTATTATTCATTGGGGAGCCACCAGCGCCGATATTACGGACAATGTAGACGTGCTGCGGCTGCGGGAGGCGGCGCAACTGGTACAAAGCCAACTGCGGGAGCTGCTGCTGCTGTTGGCGGAGAAGATTGAGGCAACGGCCGTTATCCCCACCATGGCCCTCACCCACATCCAACCCGCCGAACCCACCACCCTCGGCTACCGCTTTGCCGTTTATGCTCAGGATTTGCTTGAAGATTATCGCCATCTCCAATCTCTCATCTCCAATCTCAGAGGCAAAGGACTTAAAGGGGCGGTGGGTACCCAGGCGGGCTACGCGGAACTGTTGGCGGGCACGGCCGTGTCCCCCGAAGCGATGGAAGCAGCGGCGATGGCGATTTTAGAACTGCCCTATTTCCCCATTGCCACGCAGACCTACACGCGGCAGCAAGATTTACGGGTGCAGCAGGTATTGGCCGGTATGGCTGCTTCGCTGCACAAATTTGCCCTGGACTTTCGCATTTTGCAGTCGCCGCCTTTTGGCGAATGGGCGGAACCGTTTGGCAAAGGGCAGGTAGGGTCATCGGCGATGCCGTTTAAGCGCAACCCGATCAACACCGAGAATATCTGCTCGCTGGCGCGGTATGTGGCCGGGCTGCCGGCGGTGGCCTGGGACAATGCCAGCCAGGCGATATTGGAGCGCAGTCTGGACGATTCCGCCAACCGGCGCATCTTTCAGGCAGATGGGTTTTTGGCGACGGACGAAATGCTGCGGCGGGCAATCCGGCTGGCGCGGGAGATGGCGATTGATGAACGGGCCATTGCCCGGAATATGGCGATCTATGGCCCGTTTGCAGCTACGGAGCGGGTGCTGATGGCGTTGGTGGCGGCCGGGGCCAGTCGTCAGGATGCCCACGAATGGATTCGGGAGGCGAGTTTGCAGGCGTGGGCGGCGCTGCGCGAGGGGCGGGAGAATCCGCTGGTGGAGAACCTGACGCAGGATATTCAGATATTGGCGTATTTGACGGCGGAGCAGGTGCGGGAATTGATGGCAGCAGAGGGGCATGTGGGCACGGCCGTTGCCCGCGCCCGTGCCTTTGCCCAAACGATTCGGGACGTTGTGGGGGAATGATGAGTGGGGGTGGGGGGACGGCCGTGTGAAGGGGTGAGCCAGGCACAGGGCAAGACCAACCTGATATTCCAAGACTTTGTATGGCATTGCGCCTCATTAACTATCCGCTGCCAGCAGGCGGGTGGGTTCTTGCCGCAGCAGATGGCGGCCCAGGCGCAGCAGACGGGCGGGCGGGGTGTAATCGGCGGGCAGGGGGGTGATGGAGTAGGTGGCGATGCCTGTCTTGAATGCCGATGAAGGAGCCGTTTCCCAGGCATCATCGGCGTCATCCTGGCTGTGTTGGTGACGGCCGTTAAGAGAATAGACGTGGGTGGTGAGGTGGGAACGGCCGTGACCGCTTATTTTTACAATCACCGCTACCGTATCATTGCTAAAAGCCACGCCTGCTTCGGCGATGTGCGCGCCAGCAGGCAGCGGCGGCACTGTCAGGTCATAACTGCCCTGCCCGGTCTGCACAAAAAAGCGATGTTCGGCAAACACGCGGTGATACCCGGCAATGGTATCGTTGTACGGCGACGCCTGGAACCAGGTCTGCTGTTTGTGGGCGGTGGCGATGGCGTCCTCCACGTAATGCCCGTTTTGCACCTGCCCGCGCATGATCCAGTTCCCGGCAATGCGGTAGAGATGTTGTGGTGTGGCGGCAAACACGGCCGTGTCCCGGAACACGGCCGTTTCAATCAGGCCCATTTTTTGAGGAGTGCGCCCACCCACATCCAGCAGCAGTAATTGGCTGCGCTGTGGCGGGTTCACCGCCAGAAATTGGCCGCCAAAGTGAGCAAACTGGTAGCCGGGTGAGCCATCAAACAAGACCATCTCCTCCCATTTGCCGCCTATGCCCAACCGTACCAGTTTGTAGCTTTGGCCGGTGTGCAGGATGACGACGATACGGCCGTTGGGCAGCAGCGCCAGATGCTCAATGAAGCCTTCATCGGCCAGCAGGACGCGCCAGGCGCCGGTGGGGATGGGCTGAGGCGCCGGGATGTGTGGGGGCACGGCCGTGTGCCGCAGGGCATGGGCCAGGAGAGTGGCGGGGATGGACGGCCGTTCGCCCTGCTCAAAAATCCGCCGGAGAAAATGCTGGCACTCGTCGCTGAGTGTGTCCAGGGGCAGGCTGTTGGCGGGTCGGGTGACGGACGGCTGCCAGATGCTTATGCGGGCCTGGGCGCGGGCCATGATCGTTTTGTGCTGCGGATGTGCGCCGCCGTAAGGGTGTATGCCCAACAGGGTTTTCACCAGCAGCACGGCAAAGGCATACCAGTCGGTGCGGGGGGTGAAGGACGGCCGTGCGCCCAAATCGGCCACGCCATACAAATTCGGGTCTAAGAAGGCGGGCATGGCTACCGGGCAGGGGAAATGGGCAAACTGGTAGCTGTCGGCGTCAATGAGAGAAGGGGTGAACAGGTGACCGGGTGAAGGGGTGAAGTGGATGTTGGTGTCGTTGAGGTCGCCAATGACGATGTGGTGCTGGTGCAGGTAGGTGAGGGCGGCATGGATTTGGGCCAGCAGGTTGACAATGGTGGGCAAGGGGATGTTGTTTTTCTGGCGAAAGAGGGGGTTGCTGAGGGCTTTGAGGGGCTGGCTGCCGGGCGGCAGCAGCGGCATCTGGAAACCGATCAGGCTGCCGTTGTTGTCTGTTACCGGGGCGCAGGGGGCGAGTACGGCCGTTGGCACAATCTGTCCCAACCCGGATTGAAACCAGTACGCCAGCTTGGCCTGGTGTTGGGGGGTGGGGTGGTGGTAGAGTTTGACGGCCGTGTCCTGCCAGCGAAACACCATGCCCTCCCCGCCCGCCTGGATAAGCTGCGCCGCGTCTAATTTAATAGGTTGCTGATTGAGGAAAACAGTTCGATTCATTGCCATTTGTCCCATTTTGTGCAGCCGGACAGCCTTTCTTTTGTCAGTTAGTCCAGTGGATGCCCGCCTACGCGGGCATGACAGGTGACAATAAAAGTGAAGAAAGCCCATTGAGCAGCGCATTTAGTGTGAAAGGTACAATAATCATATTAGTGTCAAAACTACACCTTGTCAAGATGGCAAAAAGGAGTATAGTTCCAGGGCAAAGGACGAATGACAAAGGACGAGTGACCAATGACCAAAACCCTTCTCATCATGCGACATGCCAAATCAGATTGGGACAATACGCGACTGAGTGATCATGCACGGCCGTTGAACAAACGCGGCAAACAAGACGCCCCCCACATGGGCAAGCTGTTGAAAAGGGAAGACCTGGTGCCCGACCTGATCATCACCTCGACGGCCGAACGCGCTCTGACCACGGCCGAACGAGTGGCTCTGGCCTGCGACTATGACGGCGAGTTAGTTACCACGTCCCGCTTTTACCTGGCCGATCCGGTTACCTATCTGGAACTGCTGCAAGGAGTAGATGACCAATACAAGCGGGTGATGATTGTGGGGCACAATCCGGGCATGGAGGAGTTGCTGGCCGATTTGACCGGGCAGGCGGAGCATTTCACCACCGCCAACATCGCCCACGTGGAACTACCCATCAGCAGTTGGGCGCAGCTAAACGAAGATACCACCGGCAACCTGCTCAACCTGTGGCGGCCCAAAGAGATACATTAGAGCTTGTAGATTTTGTTATCTTGCTGCCGGGCCTGTAATGGCCGCCAGATGAAACGGACGAACAGATAGGCCAGCAGCGTCAGCACGATGAGCCAGGGCAGCCTGGTTATACCCAGCACAATGATCACATCTATAACGGTCTGGGTGGTTTGAACCAGTGATTTGAAGGACGTTCGCGCCGTTTCCCCTGGCCGCCAACTGTTGTCAACAGGGACAACGGTGGGGGTGGGCACGGCCGTAGGCGTGGGCACAAAGGGGCGCAATTCTATCTCGATCAATGACAATGCGTTTGACTGTTCCAGGTATTGGATACGGCCGTGTAAGGCCTCGATTTCCTTCTCACGATTAGTTATTTGGGCTTCCAGTTGCAGCAGTTCTGATGTCGTTTCGGCGTTTTGCATGAATTCCAGCAGGCGGTCCCGCGCCATGATCATGGTTTCCAGCCGGGTCTGCAAGTCTACATACTCTTCTGTTACATCTTGCGCTGTTTCTGTGCGGATAGGGGTGAAGCCGGATAAAGCCAGACTCGCCAACCAATTCATTGTGGCATCAAACTGCTCTGGTGGAACACGTATTGCCATATAAACGACAGGGAAAGAGTTCTCGCTGTCACGTTCGTCGCTGGCAACAACAAATGCGCCGGCGCCGGCCATATTCGCTACCCATGCATCAATTTGCCTGCGTACAGTGCGTGGGTCTTCCACAACCATGTTAATTGAACCATTGCGAACAATCAGCCGATCGATAACCTCCGGCACTGGTGTGGCGCTCTGGATGTCTTCTGATACGGAAGGTGAGGCAGTAGCGAGTGTGCCGGGTGACGGCTGGCGTAAATTGTAACCACCGCCGCTATCTCCCCCTAGTCCGTTGGATATACGAGAAAAATTATTGCCAATTGGTGGCCCCAGCAGTGTTAAAATCATAACAGTTAAGATGAAGACTACAGCCATCACACCGCCCGTTTGCCATATAAACGTCATTGACATTTTTGTTTTGGGGAAGGGGAGGCGGGCACGGCCGTTTCCCTTTGTGGCTTTTTGATCTGGTTGTGTTTTTGTCCCGGCCATTTCTTGCTGCTGTGCCTCATTCAATTCCAGAAGCATCCGTTCCAGCACCGGGTCTTGTTCGGCCCGGGCTAACACGGATGTAACCGTAGCAAAATCACCACGTTCCAACGCAGAACTGTAGATATAAGCGGTCTTTTCGCGCGTCAATTGCTGCTCATTCATGGTTATGCATTCCCCCGATTCACAATCACCCAGCTTTCTCGTAGCCGGTTAAGCGCACGATGCAACCGCATCCGCGCTGCGCCAGGCCGTACTCCTAATGTTTTTGCCAGCGTATCGCCATCCATCTCTAACATGATGGCCAGGGTAATGATCTGCTGGTCATCTATTGAGAGCTGGCGGAGTACGGCCGTCATCGTCTCCTCCATCTCATACTGCTTATCAGGACCGGGGATGTGTGCGGCCGTCAGCTTTTCAAATAACTCATCTTCGCTCAATATGGCCTGCTGGCTTAAATCCTGTATCAGCGGTTCACGCCGGGCTTGTTTGTTGATGGTTTTCTGTTTACGGCGCACCAGATTGGCGGCAATGCCCAGCAGCCACGCTTTAGGCTGGCGCTGTGAGTCAAAGGGGCTGGCATGGTTGAGCGCCTCTACTACCACTTCACTCAACAATTCTCGCGCCAGATTGTTCACGGCCGTGCCCTCTGCCAGACCGGCCCGCCACACGTAAAGACGCAGCGTCTTAAGGAGGTCATCCGATTCTTGCGCCAGGTATTGCTTGAGCCTTTCGTGGGACACGGCCGTGCCGCTTACATTTTGCATGTACTCCTGCCTGATGAATGGTTTGCTATGATATATTCAATTTCAATGCCTGATTTGTCACAGATCAAAATTGATTAGCTTGTCCATAGGCCAGGAGCAGGGGGTGAGGTTGATCAGGTTTGGGGGATAATTGCGGGAGAAAAATGGTCGGCGGTGGGGTCTTACTCCTGATGTTCGGCATCCTGAATAGGGTGGGCTTTGCCTCATGTAGCCGCGATTCTAATTGCCGGGAGTCTTTTCTTTCCAGGCATGTTTCATCTAGCCCTCCGCGACAACTTTCACCCCAGGCGCTTTCCCATTTTTGCCCGCTTTTTGCCGTGCGTTCTGAGATGCTTCCTGTCGTTTGACCGCCGCCGCCACAAATGCCTTAAACAATGGATGGGGCCGGTTGGGGCGGCTCTTAAATTCGGGGTGGAACTGGCTGCCCAGCATGAAGGGGTGGTCGCTTAGTTCGGCAATTTCGACGAGACGGCCGTCGGGCGACAACCCGCTCAACACCAACCCATGCGCCTGCATAACCTCCCGGTACTTATTATTAAACTCCCAGCGGTGGCGGTGTCGCTCATCCACCCGCTCCACCCGGTACGCTGCATACGCCTTCGTGCCCGGCTTAAGCACACACGGGTACGCCCCCAACCGCATCGTGCCGCCCATGTTAGACAGGTCATGCTGGTCGGCCATCAGGCTGATAACCGGCATCTCCGTCTGGCTGTCAAATTCCGTGCTGTTGGCCTCGTCGCTGCCAATGATCTGCCGCGCCAGGTCAATGCACATCACCTGCATCCCCAGGCACAGCCCCAGATACGGCACTTTGTTTTCTCGCGCCCAACGCGCCGTTTTAATCTTGCCCTCAATGCCCCGCTCGCCAAAACCACCGGGCACCACCACCCCGTCCAACCCTTCAAACAGTTCCCACCCTTTGCCCTTTTCCAGGTCGCCAGAATGAATCCATTCAATCTCCACCTGGCGATTGTTGGCCACGCCCGCATGGTACAACGCCTCGCGCACGCTCATGTAGGCGTCGTGCAGTTCCACATATTTGCCCACAATGCCCAGGCGAATGGTCGGCTTGGGTTGGCGGATTTCCTCAATCATCTGCTGCCATTCCAGCATGTCCGGGCGCGTCACCGTCTCCAGCTTCAGCCGCTCCACCACAAAACTGTCCAGCCCCGCTTCATGCAGCAGCAGCGGGATGCTGTACAGAATATCACTGGTGGGCGCGGGAATCACCGCCCGCTCCTCCACATTGCAAAAGAGGGCAATCTTCTGCATATGCTCATGGGGAATGGGGTGGTCGGCGCGGGCGATAATGACATCAGGCTGGATGCCAATGCCGCGCAGTTCGCGGACGCTGTGCTGCGTCGGTTTGGTTTTTAATTCACCGCTCGCTCCCACATGCGGCAAAAAGGTGACATGCACATAGAGCGTGTTATCCTGCCCCACGTCCGAGCGCATCTGGCGCAGCGCCTCCATAAAGGGCAGGCTTTCAATATCACCCACCGTGCCGCCCACTTCCACCAGCACCACATCCGCCTCACTTTGCCGGGCAATCAGGTGGATGTATCGTTTGATCTCGTCGGTGATGTGGGGGATGACCTGGATGGTGCCGCCCAGGTAATCGCCGCGCCGTTCGCGGGCGATCACTTCGGCATACACCCGCCCGGTGGTCACATTGGACGCCTGGCTCAGGTTGATGTCAATAAACCGTTCATAGTGCCCCAAATCCAAATCCGTCTCCGCGCCATCCTCGGTGACAAATACTTCGCCATGCTGGTAGGGGGACATGGTGCCGGGGTCTACGTTGATGTAGGGGTCTAATTTTTGCACGGCCACTTTCAGGCCCCGCGCTTTGAGCAAACGGCCGAGCGCCGCCGCCGTCACCCCTTTACCTACCGAACTGACTACACCACCTGTAAAAAAGATAAATTTGGTCATAAAAATCCTCGGAGACCTTACAGGTTTTCAAAACCTGTCAGGTCTAAATAAAACGAAGGAGGGGCATGTCACTTTGGGCGACATGCCCCTCCCTAGATTAAAATCTTGAGGGCGAATGTTGGATTCGCTTTTGTTTGTGTCTACAACAATCTTTCCAGATCATCGGCGGCTCGCTGCATATCCAGGAAAATGAGGCCCAACTTGGCCTGCGCCCGCGCCAACACGGTGAGTACGGCATCTTCACCAATAGCGCGGAGGACAATAATACCGGCGCTGCCTTTGATGTGTACCTGTTCCAGGTCGCCGCGCGCCAGTTCGCTGGCAATCCGGTCACCAAGAGAGAGCATGGCGGCGGACATAGCGGAGATACGGTCTTCGTCTACCCCGGCGGGCAGCGATGAGGCCATAATGAGGCCGTCTACACTGACGACGGCGGATGCTTCAATATCTGGTGTGCCAGCTTGCAAGTCTCGCAAACGGTCAACCATCATCTCTGTACGCGATCTCATCCAGACTCTCCTTCTCTGTGATTAGGACGTGTTGACATATTCTTGGGGAACTCCGGTTTTTTCTATGTGAATGTCACCACTACCTAGTTGGGGACAATTTTCCTAAACACCTGTAAGAGATAACTTTTTGTGAATTGGGTAGTCAATTTCCACATCTTATGTTAGGAAAGAACGAGGGGATAATACCATAAGGGTTAGGGGCTGTCAAACAATGGCAAGGTGGTAAACGGGTAGGAAAAAGGGGTGATGGAGGGGTGAAGAGCGTAATTTGTAAACCGTAAATCGTGGTCCGCAAATCGTCAATCGCAACCCGTAAATCGTAATCCGAGGCCCGGTTTCGGGTCACGGATTACGGGTCACGATTCACTGCTCGCGGGCGTGGCCTGTTGTAACTGCCGCCATGCCTGGCGGATGGCTTCCAGTTCGGCTTCGGTTTCGGGGAGTTCGCCGTAGCGCACCTTGATGTAGGCGTCGGTGATGAGGCGGGCTTCGGGGCGGTTTTGTGGCCAGGCCTGGCTCAACGTAGCCAGGTATTCGTAGGGGGTTTCGGTTTCCAGTTTGGGGTAGCCGTGTGCTTCGGCCAGTTCCATCATCTGGCGGTAAATGCGGCGGATGGACACGGCCGTGTACCACCCCCGCCACAACCCCAACCGCCCTAACATCTTTTGCAACAGCCCCGCATCTTCCTCCGTACCGGCAGTGGTGTGCCCAAAGGTAGCTCGTCGGCCAGACACGGTTGGCGGCCGATAGAGCCGGTACAGCAGCAGCGCTACCACCAGTATCACCGCTACCGCCAACAAAATGATGATGATCTGGGCGCCGGTACTCATTCCCCCTTCGATGATGACCTCCTCTTCAGGTACAGGGAATGGTTCTTCTGGTTGTCTGATCCCCCGCGCTGCCTGTGACAGTGCCGCCAGGAGGTTGGTGAGCCACTGCCATTCAAACGGGATGCGGGCCACTGCCCACTGTAAGGCCAGGATGAAAGGTTGCAGCACATAGCCGATGGCGGCAACGGCCGTGACCACCGTAGCCACCAGCGATACCCACAGCGGCGACAGCAGCCCCACCACCGATGATGCCGCCTCGCCGCTGACCAGCATGGCAATGATCCCGGTAATGAACACGATCAACAAACCAACGCACACAATGAGCAGCAGCCAGCGCGGCGTCAGCGAGGCGCTGTGCCCCGTTTCATCCTGGGCAATTTCCTCGGCGCGGGTGAGGGCGACGGCCGTTAACCCGGCCAGCAAAAAGAGGAGAATGAAAGGCGTCACGCCGTTATAGGTATTGCGGATGCTGATCCAGGCCACCAACGGCGCAATAATCAGGCCGCCCACCCGCAGGCGCAGCCCAATGCGGTTGATGGTCATTTCCTTATCCACCAACTGAATGCCCCGCGCCCACATGAGCACCACCAGGAAAAAGACGGTCACATCACGCAGCCAGAGCAGGTTGCCTGCCTCATTCATGTATTGGAAAAACAAACCGACCCAACTGACGTCCCACAACGATTGTGGTTCATGTACCAACGTGCGCAGCGAAAAGAAAATGAGTAGCGCCAGCCCGGCTGCCATCACTACCTGCTGGTATTGCGTGGGCACAAACAGGGCGCCCATCAGCCGCGCCAGGTTAAACGCCAGCAGCATGATCAGCAGCAGCCACAAGAAAAAGACGCCGGGCGGCCACAACTGCGCCCAATTCATTATCGCCAGGGCAAAAGGGGTTAGCAGTGCCACGTCCATCACTGCCCAACATAAAAACAACAGTTCACGCTGGCAAAACGCCCAAATTTTCAGGAATTTCTCCTGACGTTCTGGGGTGGATGGTGTGAGGATATTGAGACGCATCTCTTGGTACAGATTGGTTCAATCTTCAAGATTGAACCAATCTCTCATTCTCTTTCAAATGATATTTCCACCGGTTCCGGTGTGGGAATCTGTCCCAGGGCGGCGGCAGTGGCGGTGAAGTGTTTCACCCCTTTTTGGAAGGCGGGTGCATTAGCGGGAATGTGGTAGGTGAGAATGTTGCCCAACCCTGTTGGCGGGGGATCGGTAGCCAGCGACACCAACGTTACCCGCCGCCCGGCCTCTTTCAGCCGGATCAGCGTCACCATGATCTCTTCAGTGACCACGGCCGTGACCAACACCATTGTACTGGCCCAGGGCAGGCGGGCGCTTTCGCGCAGCATCATCCGGTCAATGGCTGCTGTGCCAAATTCGGTGACGGCGGCCAACGCTTCCAGTACGTGACTTAACTGGTCAGGCGAGCGGCCCGGCGCTACCCGGATTGGCTGGTCAGAGTTGGGTACCGAGCCATTGGCATAGACGCCTACGCCCCAGCCCTGCTGGATGCCGTAATTGGCGATAGAACCGGCGACGCTGACGGCCCGTTCCAATTGTTCCGGGTCAAAACCTAGCCAATGTTTGGCATAGGTAGCCACGTTCAAAAAGACGGCAATGGTCATGCCGGTGGAGGGGTCATATACTTTGGTTTGCAGGTGGCCGCGCACGGCCGTAGCCTTCCAATGCACATCCCGAAAACGATCCCCCGGCTGGTAGTCCCGGATGCCCTGCGTTTTGATCGGGTCGGTAAACAGGCTGCGCTGCACCTTTACTTCGCCAAACGGCTCTTTGGGGGGCAGCCCCAATTCGGCCAGCGGGTAAATTTGCGGAAACACGACCAGTTGGTCGCGGTAATCATGGTCACGGGTAAGCGTGAACAGCGTAAAAATGTCGCCGGAGGCATAAGACACGGGGCCGAGTTTATAAAAGCCTCGCTTGGGAAAACGCAGCGTCACCTCCCGGTCAATCACCTCGTGCCCGGCCATAGAGAGGGTGATTTGCCAGGTATATTGGCCGATGATCTCGCTGGTGGTTTGCGCCAGCAGGCTTTCTTGTTCAATCGCCACCGGCAGCGTATCCCGAATTTGCACCCAGGTCAGCGGCAGCGGTTTGTCGTTGATGATGTGCATGTGCATCTGCACCGGCTCGCCGGGGAAGACGTGGGTGCGGTCAAAACTGCGCTCGTAGGCCACGCCCAACAAGGCCACATCTTTCCAGTAGCGGCTGACCCCGGCAATGAGCAGCAGGGCCACCCCCAGCGCGATCAGGGGCGCGGAGCGCCCGGCGACCAGACCGACAATGATAAAAAAGACAGCCAGCGGCACCCAGGCGTCGCTGAAAATGCTGTGTTCTCGTTCACGGAAAACCAGGCCGCGCGCCTGGGCAATGGAAGCCACATCCTGCCCGCCGCTACGCCACACGTTGCTCCGCGCCTGCTTCTGTATCTCTTTCTGGGTTTCCCGCGCCAGCAGTTGGATGTGATAGATGTTTTCGGACATGGATTATAAAGAGTGGCAGGTTGCAGGTAGCAAGTTGCAGGTAACTTGCCACCTGCAACCTGCCACCTGCTACCTGCTCTCCACCGGCACCGCCACCGTGTTCACCACATCGCGGATGATGTCGGCGGGTTGGCGGCCGCGCAGGCGGGTTTGCGGGTTGACTGACAGACGGTGGGTGAGGACGTAGGGGGCCAACTGTTTGACATCATCGGGAATGACGAAGTCACGGCCATGAATGGCCGCCCGCGCTTTACCGGTGTGGTACAGGGCCATGGTGGCCCGCGGGCTGGCGCCTAACTCAATATCCTCATGGCTGCGCGTGGCCCGGCAAATGTTGACCACATAATGGCGCACGCTTTCTTCCACGCGCACCGCCCGCACGTCTGTTTGCATCCGCAAAATCTCTTCTGGCTCCACCACTTTTTCCAGCGTGTCCAGGGGGTCTTGCTGCTCAAAACGGAGCAGCAGGTCATTTTCTTCGCTGGCGGAGGGATAGCCGATGGCAATTTTCATCAGGAAGCGGTCGAGCTGCGCTTCCGGCAGGGGGAAGGTGCCTTCCAGTTCGATGGGGTTTTGCGTGGCCAGGACGAGGAACGGCCGTGGCAGCGCATGGGTAGCAATATCCACCGTCACCTGCCGCTCCTGCATCGCCTCCAGCAGCGCCGATTGGGTGCGCGGCGTGGCCCGGTTGATCTCATCCGCCAGCAAAATCTGGGCGAAAATGGGGCCGGGCCGGAACTCAAATTCCTGCTTCTTCTGGTTGTAAAAATAGATGCCGGTGACGTCGGAGGGCAGCAGGTCGGGCGTAAACTGGACACGGTGAAAGGTGCAGCCCAGCGAGGCGGCAATGGTTTTGGCCAGCGTGGTTTTGCCCGTGCCGGGCACATCTTCCAACAGCAAATGCCCGTTGGTGAGCATGGCAATCAGGGCCAGGTCAATCACTTCGTCTTTACCGACGATCACTTTCTGGATATTTTGGCGTAAGCGGGTGGCTATTTCTGAAATCATAGGCTTTTTTTGTGTCAGGTGTTCAGGTGTCAGGTGTTCAGGTGTCAGGTGTTCAGGTGTCAGGTGTTCAAGTGTCAGGTGTCGGGTAATGTTGTTTGTTTTACGTGGGCGGCGCTCGTTCTTATGAGTTCGCGGTATGACCACCAACTCGTCACGCATCACGCATCACGGGTCACGGGTCACGGATTACCGATTACGGATTACCGATCACCTCTCCCAACCGGGCAACGGCCGTTTCCAATTCCCTAATTTCGGCGCGGCGGCGGTGGATGAGGGCGGTCAGGTCGTCGCGCACTTCTTCCCACCAGATACGGCCGTCCGCTTCTAATAGTTCGGCTTTGCGCCAGAGGCGGGTGGTGTTCTCCTGTTGCAAGGCAGCCAACTGCTGCCGGGCGCGCCGTCTGCGCCGTTGCAGCCTTAAGATTTGTTCGTGCAGGCGGCGCAGTTCACGGCCGTCTAGTGCTGCCAGTTCACGCACGGCCGTGGGGTCCAGTTCATCCGCCAGGTCGCGCAGCGCGGCCACGTCCTGCTGCTGGTAGGCCACATTGACGGCCGACATCATGGCCGTCATATAGGCGCGTTCGATGCCGTTAGCGGCCCGGTCGGGGTGAAAGCGGCGCGCCAGTTCACGGTAGAGCCGCTTTTCAGCGGCGCGGTCACGGCCGCCGCCCAGGTCGGGCAGGTCGGGCAGGTCGGCGTCGGCGGGCAGGTCATCGTGCAGGGGGATGTCGTCACGGCCGTGCCAGAAGGGATCGTCCGGGTCATAGGGGATGCCAAACTCCTCGGCCTGTTGCAGCAGTTGCAGCCGCGTCCACAACGCCTGTTTGTGGGCGCGCAGTTCCAGATAATCATCCACCAGGTGGCCGATTTTCAAGCGGCACTGCATCCGAAAAGCGTTCACGGCTGCCTGCGCCTGGGCCAGTTCCGCTTCGGCGGCCAACAATTCGGCCTGCGCCTGTTCCCGCTCCGCCTGCAAGCGGTGGCGCTGCTCGTGGTTGGTGGCGGCTTTTTGTAAGGCCAGTTCGGTCATGGCGGGCAAGTATAGGGGAAGACGGCCGTTTCGTCATCTGAGAGGCGTGATGGGTGAGGAGTCACGGGTCACGCATCACGCCTCAAAGCCAGCAATTGCAACGCCAACTTCTCAATCTCGCTGCACATTGCCAGTTTGTTTAGCCAGGTGGGGGGAATCCCGGCACGGCCGTAAAACGCCCCCGCCAGTTGGCCGCAGACGGCGGCGGTGGTGTCGGCGTCGTCGCCCAGGTTAGCGGCCATGAGTACGGCCGTGTCAAACGCATCGGTCTGGATAAAACAGAACAGCGCCGCTTCCAACGAATCTACCACGTACCCGGAGCCGCGAATTTGCGCCGCCGTTTTTTGCCGGTAGTCGCCATGGGCGATGGCCTGGATTTTGGGCAGGGTGGGTTGGTAGAGCGATTGGCGCAAGATTTCTTCTTTGCTGCTGCCGGTGAGGGCCAGATGGAGCATGACGCCAAAAAGCTGGCACGCTTCCATACATTCGGCGGCGGCGTGGGTGGTGCGGGAACTCTCGGCGGAATAGTGGAGTACGGCCGTGACATCCGGGCTGTAAGCCATCGGTATCGGGGCCAGCCGCATGATGGAACCGTTTCCGGCGCTGTACGGGTCGGTGGAGCCGCTAAAGGGGTTGCCATCGCGTTCAAAGGCGTGCAGTGCGTTACGCACGGTGATGCCAATGTCAAAGCAACGGCCGTTGCTGCTCATAGTGCCGTGATTCATCCAGTCACAATACCGCTGCATCTGGTCGGCGGCGTCAAAACCCCGGCGCTGCACCAGGCTGTGCGCCAGGCAGAGCGCCATCGAGGTGTCGTCCGTCCATTGCCCCGCTTCCAACCCGAACGGCCCACCACCCACCATATCCGCCAGCGGCGTAAACGATCCGCGCGGCTTAAACTCCACCGTCGTGCCCACCGCATCGCCGCAGGCCAACCCCAATAAACAACCGGTGTATCTGTCTTGTAAGTTTGTCATAGGTTAAGTTTAGCGAGTAATGAAGATTAACAATTAGTTTCGGTAATGGAATCATGTCATTCCGAGCGAAGTCTTCGGAGCGAGGAATCTTTCACTTGATCAGTGCGAAAGATTCCTCGCCGAAGACGGCTCGGAATGACAATTTCGGCTCTATAGTATTTCATGGGGTTCGGCGTGACGAGTGATGCGTGAGGTCTCTCTGGTCACGCATCATGGCCTGTCAACCCCCTGATTTCCCGAAGAGCCACAATTTCAATACACCGGGCGTGGATTATCATCTGTAAAAATCAATCCAACTAATGTGAAATGAGTCCGGGTTTTGGCTGTGGAAGTCGGGTGGCAGGGTGACTTCAATCGTGCCGTTTTCCAATGGAACTTGCCCGGCGCTGCCATCTTCATTTTTCAGGGAGACGTTCAGCCAATAGGGACTGCCGCTGTCAATCGGCTTGTCATTGATGCTCTGGCGAATCTGGCTGTCCGTGCTGCTGATATTAACGGCCGTACTCGTCTCTCCATACGTCAGCGTCATCTCTTCCAGCCCATTCAGGTGGAAGCGCAGGATCACGGTGGGCCGCCAGTCGCCGGAGGATAACTGCACGTTTGCGCCGCCAATGCCGGTGGGGCTGGTAATGTCGAACACGGCCGTGTCCCCTTCCAACTGCATCACCACCTTCGTCTGCACTCCCTCGGTGGTAATCACCGTCAAAGATGGCAGCGGCGGCGTTTGCGGCCGGCAGCTAACCATGAGGAACATGATCAATAAAAACAACCACAGACGAATCATACCTCTCCTGGTAAAGATTGGTTCCATTGCCAGGGCCAAACCAATCTAAAAATCATTTACTTACAATATGATTACAGTTTGCCATTGCCAGTAAAAGATCGACCATTTCAGCATGTCTACATGCAAAATTCACAATCTTTCCCGGCGGCAGGATTATAATAACCAATCATTGCCGACCAAACAAACCGTAACCCGTTATTCGTGGCCCGTAAACCGTTGGCCGATAACGAATAACGGACTACGAATTACGGATTACGAAACGAATGCCCACCAAAGAACTCCACTACCAATGGGAATGGCAGTTACAGTCTGAACCGCTGGCGATCTGGCCTTTTTTCGCCGATACCAACCGGGTGAACCGGGATACCGGCCTCTTTCCGCTGGCGCAGCGAGACCGGGAAGAGGGGGAGCGGGTGGCCGGGCGGCGCCGGTTACGTTACCACCTGCCCGTCCCTTATCTGCATCTGGATTACGAAGAAGAGCCGTTTGAGTGGATTTTCCCTTACCGGTATGGGGTGGTTCGCCACTTTTCCAATAAACTGGTCTCTACTTTTCGCGTCAGCGCCGAAATGAATCCCCGCCTAGAGGGGGGCACACATCTGGTTTACCAGTCGTGGATTCAGCCGCGTAATGTGTTGGGGGCAATGGGTGTGGCCCTGGCCATTGGCAAAATTGCGCCGCGCCGGTTTGACAAAGCCATTCGCGCCTATGACCGGCTGGCCGTGACCGCTGCCTTGCCCGTGTTTGCGGATGTGGCGCAGTTGGCGTCTGGCGGCTCTGAACGGCTGGCGCAAATGCAGGCGACGCTGGTGGCGCGGGGCATGGAGCCAACCCTGGTAGCGCGGCTGGCGGAATTGATCCAGCGCGGGGATGAGTTTACACTGTCCCGGCTACGGCCGTACCAGTTTGCCGATCTCTGGAGCGTGGAGCGCAAAAAAGTGTTGGAACTCTTTTTGGAAGCCACCCGCATCGGCCTGCTGGACTTTCAATGGGAAGTGTTATGCCCCATGTGCCGGGGGGCGGAAGACCGCGTCGGCGCCCACCTGTCAGACGTACACACCGAAGCGCACTGCTTTACCTGCAACATTGATTTTCGCGCCAATTTTGAAAATGCGGTGGAACTCACCTTTACGCCCAACCCGGCCATCCGCGATGTGCCCCGGCTGGATTTCTGCGTGGCCGGGCCGGAGGTGACGCCGCACATTGTGGTGCAGCAAACCTTACCGCCTGATCACCAGCGATTGGTCATGCCGCTGCTGGAACCAGGACGGTACCGCCTGCGCACCATGGCCCAACCCGGCGGCCAATATCTGCGGGTGGTAGATAACGGCCGTGACCATCTCCCCATCGTCCTGGACGGCCGTGACTGGCCCACCGACGAACTCCCCCTGGCCCCGATGCCCCGGCTGGAACTGGCTAATGAAACCCCAGAGGCCCAAATGGTCATTCTGGAACGCACCGCCTGGAGCGACCAGGCCACCACCGCCGCCGAGGTGTTCGCCTTGCAGCGTTTCCGCGACCTGTTTGCCAACGAAGCGCTGCGCCCCGGCGAACAGATTGGCGTGGGCAGCCTGACGGTGCTGTTTACCGACCTGGTAGATTCCACGCGCATGTACCGCGAAATTGGCGACGCGCCCGCCTTCGGCCTGGTGATGAACCATTTTGACGTGCTGCGGGCGGCCATTGACGCCGAGCAGGGGGCCATTGTGAAGACGATTGGCGACGCGGTGATGGCCGTGTTCCGGCGACCTATTGCCGCCCTGCGGGCCATTCAAAAAGCGCAAGAACAATTGGCAAATCCGCCGGAGGGGATACGGCCGTTGCAGCTAAAAGCCGCTGCCCATACCGGCCATTCCATTGCTGTCACCCTCAACGAACGCCTCGACTATTTTGGCACCACCATCAACATCGCCTCTCGCCTGGAAAAGTTTGCCCGCGCCAATGAAATCATCGTTTCCGATAACCTGTACCACGACCCCGAAGTGCAGGCGTTTTTGCAAAGCGCGGGCGGCGCCCTGACAATTGAAGAATTTGACGAGATGCTCAAAGGGTTTGATAATGAAAACTTCCACCTCTGGCGTATAACGGCCAGAGTTTAATTGTTTTGGGTCTTCAGGAATTCAGGGGGTTGACAACCCGTGAAACGTGAAACGTGACCAGAGAGACATCACGTTTCACGCCTCACGTTTCACGCCAAACCCCACAAAATCCCAAAGAGCCATTGTTTTCAGGACATGGGATTGTGACTTTTTACTCGGCCCAAGAGATGCGGCTGGCGAAGATACGTATGTGCTGTGTGAAATTAACGTCAGCAGCGTTTCCCCATTTCCAGAGTCGGCCATCCCTTACATTGCGGAGGCAACGGCCGTGCAGGTACACAAACGTTCTCATAGCCCAGCCGGTGATGAATGAAAATCGTGCGCAGCAGGCACTTTAGTGTCGTCAGAAGGCGATGAATCGCCTACTACAAACGGTTCTACGAGGAGTAAAAGATGTCAGGTGAGATGACAAATGAGTGGCGGGCGCATTATCTGGCGCGGCTGCACGCGGAACGGGCTGACCTGTTGTGGCAGTTGCGTGGCCTGAGCGCAGAGATGGTAAGCAGCGCCGAAGTGATGCCCGGCTGGACGGTGAAAGATATTCTGGCGCATATCCCCCATGACGACGCCGTTTATGCCGGGCGCATCCAGATGGTGCTGGACGGCCGTACTGCTGCCATGCCCCCTTTGAATGACGACAGCGGCCTGGCCAACCGCAACGCCGCCCTGCTGACCAAAAACCGGACTATCCCCTACGAGCAGGTGATTGCCATGCTGTTGAAGGAGCGCAGCAGCTTCCTGGCAGCCCTGAATCGTGTGCCCGATGATTTGTTGGCCCACCGCCGGAAGATGCCCTGGGGCGGGCGCACCAGCATCCAGGTGTGGGCGAACGGGCGCTATAAACACGATGCGGATCACGGCCGTCAACTGGCAACCTGGCGCGTTACCTTACCCCGCGAAACCCTGCGCAGCCCCACCCCCCTTTACGTGCTGCGGGCCATGCTGCACAGCAGCCGCAAAGCATTTCAGGCGTTGCTGCCCCTCATCCCCCAGGCGGAATGGACGACCCGCCCGGTATGCGGCGTGTGGACGATGAAGGACCTGCTCGGCCATCTGACGGATTGGGAGAAAGTGGCGGTGGAGGGGCTACGGCCGTTGGCCGCCGGCCAGACTCCCGAATTTGACTACACCATAGACGGATTTAACGCCTTCAACAACCGGAACGCCGCCGCCCGCGCCACCCAAAGTTGGGATGAGGTATGGACCGATTATGAAACCACCCGCGCCACCTTGCTTGACCTGTTGGCGCAAACCGCGCCCACCAATTTGCAGCGCACATTTGCCGTACCCTGGGGCGGTGAACTACCCGGTTACGTCTGGCTGCTCATCTGGCCGGGGCACGAAATGGAACACGCCATTGATGCGCGGGCGGCGTTGGGGTTGCGCCGCTGGCCGCCGCGGTTTGTGAAACATGATTAGAGATTGGAGATTGGAGATTAGAGATGGTGGCTCTTCAATCTCCAATCTCCAATCTCTGATCTCCTTGATCTCCTATGCCCCCACTTTCCCAACTCCAATGCCAACAACTCGCCGAAACATTGCCGGATACGCCGGAGACGGTGATCGCCATTTCGCAGTTGCGGCGGGGGTTGGCGCGGGCGTGGGTGGATGGCACAGTGGAGAAGTGGGAAACTGCCGTTGTCGAAGATACCGGCCAATCGGGTGAACCACTGGTTTTTGGGCATGATGTGGCCCAAATGGCCGGCCTGCTGCCGCAAATTCCCGGCTGGTTTTGTCTTAACGTCAGCCGTGATTGTGCCCCGGCATTAGCTCCGCTGATCAAGCAAATGATGGGCTGCCCGGTGCGGCTGGTGGAAGACGTGTATCACACGCTCACCCAACCCGCGCCTGCCATCAGCCATCCCCACGTGCGTCTGCTGACCCCGGCTGACCTGTCGCTGTTAGAGGCGGCCCCGTTTGAATTACAGGGGGCGCAGCCGCGCCGCACCTTGCTGGAAATGATCGCGGCTGGCGCTGTTGTGGATGGGCAGTTGGTCGCCATTGCCCAAAACTATGCCCGCACTGACCTCTATGGCGAGATTGGTGTTCACACCCTGCCCGCTTACCGGCAACAAGGATATGCGGTGGCGACGGCTACGGCCGTTGCCCGCTACATCCAATCCCTGGGGCTGACCCCTGTGTGGAGTTGTGGTGCGCATAATGAGGCTTCGCTGCGCACGGCCGTGCGGCTTGGTTTTGTCGAAGTTTCCCGGCGGGTGTACATCATTCTGGACAGGTGAAATGGAGACATCGGTAGGGTTACGAAGTTTTGCCACTCCTTAAGACTACAACGGATGGGGAAATAAGCGGATAAATTCCAAGAGAGGAATCCGTTCATTTCGTTATCCGCTGTAGTCATGGCGAAAAAAGAATGACACTTGCAGACATCCGATTTCTTGGCGAAATCGGATGTCTTACGGTCACAAAAAGAAAAAGCCCACACCCAAAATCACGTATACCGTCAGCAGCATGGCCCCTTCCAGCCAGTTGCTCTCGCCATCCAGCGACACCAGTGCGGCCACAAACGCCGCCGCGACCATGGCCGCCACCTCAAACTGGTTAAACTCCAACGGCATGGGGTTGCCCAACAGCAGGCTGATGAAAACCAGCAAGGGGGCGACAAATAGGGCGACTTGCAGGCTGGAACCGATGGCGATGCTCAGGCTCAAATCCATCTTATTTTTGATAGCCACCTGCACCGCCACCAGATGCTCGGCCACGTTACCTACCAGGGGGATGAGGATGATACCCAGGAAAAACTCGCTCAGGCCCAACTCGTGCGTCACCGGCTCTACGGCGCCCACCAGCACTTCACTGAGATAGACGATCAATCCGACGGCGATGACCAGGATGATGAGGGCGTGGCGGATGCTCCACCCCTCCGGGGCGTGGGCCTCGCGGGCCAGGGGGTCGCCTTCTTCACTGGGGGTGGTGAATGAGTAAATGACGGAAAGCGCATACACCACCAACATGGCAATGGCCGCGCCGATGCTCAATCCTTCCACGGCGTAAAAGTCTGGCTCAAGTGACCAGTTAAATAGCGAGGGGATGCCGATGGCGACGACGGCCAGAATGAGCATGGTGGCGTCAATGTTGGCGCTGCGCCGGTTAAATTTTTGTGGGCCGTTTTTTAGGCCGCCTGCCAGCAATGACACGCCCAATACCAGCAAGATATTGCCCAGAATGGAGCCGGTAATGGAAGCCAGTACCAGGCTGATCAATCCGGCGCGCAAGGCGGAAAAGGCGATGATGAGTTCGGCGGCGTTGCCCAGGGTGGCGTTCAGCAGCCCACCGGCGCGCTGACCCACTTTTTCGGCCAGGGCTTCGGTGGCGTGCCCGATCATGCCGGCTAATGGAATGATGCCGATGGCGGCCACCACAAAAATGGCGATGGCGTTGCCGTGTGTTAATTCCAGAAAAACAGCAATGGGGATGCCCAAACTGAGCAGCAGCAGAACCGGGCCGAGGCCCACTGTATGTTGTATGCGTGAAAATGTGTTCAACTTTCCCTTCCTGAATTTGAGATTTGCTTATCGCTGGACGGGGATTATAAACTTGGTGGAATGGATAGAAAAATTGCAATTATTATGGTTTTCTGGTTGATGGTGGGCTGTGCGCCGGCTGAAGGCACGGCCGTACCCCTGCCCTTGCCCACAGCCACACCTACGGCCGTGCCCTTTCCCGCTGACAACCTGCCGTTGCCCACCGCTTTGCCGGATGATCTGCTGGCCCCTATTGACATAGAGGAACAGTTGGTAACAAACCTGTATGAGCGGGTAGGGCCGTCGGTGGTGCATATTACGGCCCAGGTGGTGACGATGAACTTCTTTTTTGGCCCTATGCCCAGTGAGGGCACCGGTTCGGGGTTTGTATATGACGAGGCAGGGCACATCATCACCAATTATCACGTCATTCAGGGGGCGACCGGGTTGACGGTGCGGTTTTCGGACGAGTTAAGTGTTCCCGCGTGGGTGGTAGGGGTGGACCCGGCCAATGACCTGGCGGTGCTTCAAGTGGATGTGCCATCGGGAGAGTTGAAGCCGCTGGAATTGGGCGATTCCGCCAGTTTGCAGGTGGGGATGCGGGCGGTGGCCATTGGCAATCCGTTTGGCCTCGACCGCACCTTGACGATGGGGGTGATCAGTGCGCTGGGACGGCCGTTGGAAACCGACAACAACAATACCATCTTCAACGTCATCCAGACCGACGCGGCGATCAACCCTGGTAATTCCGGTGGGCCGCTGCTGGATTCCCGCGGGTTGGTTATTGGCGTCAACACCGCCATCCGCGAAGGCGCGCAAGGCATTGGCTTTGCCGTGCCCGTGGACACCGTGAAGCGGGTTGTCCCGGTGCTGATTGAAAAGGGGACCTATCCTCACCCCTGGTTGGGGTTTCTGGGGCACGACATTTCGCCAGAACTGGCCCAGGCGTTGGGGCTGCCGGTGACGCGCGGTATTCTGATTGCGCAGCTATACCGGGAAGGGCCGGCCTTACCGGCCGGGATTCGCGGCGCACAGCAGCAGATGATTGTGGGCAACCGGCGTTATCTGGTGGGCGGGGATGTACTCACGGCCGTGAACGATACCCCTGTCACCGGCTGGATGCGCCTGCATGAGTACCTGGAGCTAAACACAAGGGCCGGTGACATTGTCACCCTGACGCTACTGCGGGATAACCAGGAAATCCGTGTAGAACTAACCTTAGGTGTACAACCCTGAGCCACAGCCATTTATCCTGGCGTTAGCCGCTTCTTAACTGGCCCAGGCTACGATGATGAAGCAGTTATTGCGTAATTGGGTAATTGAGTAATTAGCGCCCCAATTACCCAATTACTAAATTACTAAATTACGTCCGAACAAAAGGTATACAACGATGAAAATTTTGGTAACTGGCGGCGCCGGGTATATTGGCAGTATTGCGGTGGAATGTTTGATCAAGGCGGGTGAAGAGGTGGTTGTCTTTGACAATCTTTACCAGGGGCACCGGGATGCCGTACACCCGGATGCGGTGTTTGTGCAGGGTGATCTGGCGGACAAAACGGCCGTCGAAGCCACCATCGCCACCCACAAACCAGACGGCATCATGCACTTTGCCTCCTACACCCTGGTGGGGGAATCAATGGAAAAACCTTTCCTCTACCTGCGTGACAACATCGTCAACGGTCTCAACCTGCTGGAAAGCGCCGTACAGCATGGCGTGAGAGGCTTCATTCTCTCCTCCACCGCCAATCTGTTTGACGACCCGGAGCGCATGCCCATTGATGAAAATGAGCGTATTGTGCCCGGCAGCCCCTATGGCGAGTCGAAAAATATCATCGAACGCTACCTGTATTGGATGGATCGGCTGTATGGGATGCGCTACACCTGCCTGCGCTACTTCAACGCTTGCGGCGCAACCGAAGAGCGCGGCGAAGACCACGACCCGGAAACCCACCTCATCCCGCTGGTGCTGGAAGTGGCGTTGGGCAAACGGGACAAAATCACCATCTTCGGCGACGATTACAACACCCCTGATGGCTCTTGCGTGCGTGACTATATCCACGTGGTTGACCTGGCCGAAGCGCATATTTTAGCCATGCGCGCCCTGCTGGATGGCGGGCCAAGCGGCAAATACAATCTGGGTAACGGCCGTGGCTACAGCGTCAAAGATGTCATCCAGACCGCCCGCGACGTAACCGGCCATCCCATCCCTGCCGCCATTGGCGCCCGCCGCCCCGGCGACCCGGACATCCTCATCGCCAGCAGCGAAAGCATTAACCACGACCTGAACTGGCAGCCCCGCTACGCCAACCTGCGCACCATCATCGAAACCGCCTGGAACTGGCACGTGGCCCACCCGGATGGGTACGGCCGTTAGCAAGATTGGTTCAATCTCAAAGATTGAACCAATCTCCATCCCCCTTCTTGACACGGCCATCCATTTGCATAAAATTAGAACATATGAGCGATGATTGGATTCGGGCAAGCGAAATTTCCACCTATCTTTACTGCCGCCGCGCCTGGTGGCTGAAACGCAAACAAGGCGCACAGCCACAAAACGTCCACGAGCTGAAAAAAGGGACGGCGCATCATCAGCAGCACGGCCGTGTCGTCGGCCAATCCATCTGGGCGCGGCGCGTGGCATACCTGCTGGTGTTTGTGACGATAGCCTTTTTTGTTTACCAACTCTTAATCGGTAGTCCGTAACCCGTAACCCGTAATCCGTTTACGATTCACGGGTTACGAATAACGGATCACGCCCCACGATATGGTATTCGGCGTTTTTTCCCTCGCCATTGGTTTACTCCTCCTGGCCCTGGCCTTAGGGCTGTGGCTCTGGTCGCGCAATTTAGAGGAAGAAGCCGGGCTGCCGGATGGTAACGTCATCTACACCGACGCCGGGAGCGCCTGGTTCAGCAACAGTGACGCCCTGGTTTCCAACCATCTGCGCCTGACAGGAAAGCCGGATTACCTGGTGGAAGAAGCTAACGGTATGATTGTGCCGGTGGAACTGAAATCCAGCACTGCCCCCGATGAACCCCACGAAGGCCACATCCTGCAACTGGCTGCTTACTGCCTGCTGGTCGAAGAAAACTATGGCATCCGCCCCGCCTACGGCATCATCCAATACAACGATAACTCATTTGCGGTGGATTACACAGCCGAACTAGAGGAAGATTTGCTCGACCTGCTGGCCGACATGCGCGCCGACCTGTTTGCCCCCGATGTAAACCGCGACCACAACGACTGGATACGCTGCACCCGCTGTGGCGTGCGCGGCGCGTGTGTGCAGCGGCTGGGGTAATCAGTAATCGGTAATCAGTTACCGATTACCGATAACCGGGTATAATCAGGCGCATCCTTAAACCTTCGGAGGGCAGTGTGACCACCATACAACGGGCGAAGGGGATGCAAGACGTTCTCCCCGCTGATCGCCGCTATTGGGATTTAGTGATAGACACGGCCGTGACCCTGGCCAATCGGTACGGCTTCCAACGTATAGATCTACCCATCCTGGAATACACCGAACTGTATCACCGGGGGGTGGGTGACGCCTCAGACTTTTTTGTCAAAAAAGAGACCTACGAAGTAGAAGAATCGGAAGGCGTCAGCCTGACGCTGCGGCCAGAATTTACAGCCGGCTTTATGCGCGCCTACATTCAAAATGGCATGGCCAGTTGGCCGCAGCCGGTGAAGGTTTACACCATCGGCCCCGCCTTCCGCCGCGAACGGCAGCAGGCCGGCCGTTACCGCCAGCACAGCCAGTTCAACTGCGAAATTCTGGGCGAAATTGACCCCGCCGCCGACCTGGAAGTGATGCTGCTGGCCATGAATCTTTACCGGGAATTGGGTTACAAAGGGCTGACCTTCCAACTCAATAGCACCGGCTGCCCCACTTGCAAGCCCGTCTACGTGGACGCGCTCAAAACATATCTCACCGATTATCTGCCCAGGCTGGCTCCCATTGACCAGGAGCGGCTGCGGCGCAACCCGCTGCGCATCCTGGACAGCAAAGAGCCGGGCATGGATGACCTGCTGGCAAACGCACCGCACATTATTGATTACCTGTGTGACGACTGTGAAAGCCACTTTGTCGAGCTGCGCGGGCTGCTGGATGCCCTGGACCAAAGCTACACCATCAATTTCCGGCTGGTGCGGGGGATTGATTATTACACCAAAACGGTGTTTGAGGTGTGGGCGGAAGGCATTGGGGCGCAGGCGGCGGTGTGCGGCGGCGGGCGGTATGATGGGCTGGCGGAAAGCATTGGCGGCCCGGCCACGCCCGGCGTCGGTTTTGGCAGCGGCATTGAGCGCATCATCCTCGGTTTGCAGGAGGCGGGCATTGAACCGCCGGCCACGCCGGAATCGGAAATCCTGGTGGCCCATTTTGGCGGCGTCACTAAAACGGTCGCCGCGCAACTGGTATTCCGGCTGCGGGCAGCCGGTATAGGCGCAAGGTTGGCCTTTGCCCGCGAGCGGCGCAGCCTGAAAAGCCAGATGCGCGAAGCCAACAAACACAACATCAAGACTGTCCTCATCTTGGGCGAAGAAGAAGTCGCAAATGGGCTGGTGGTGCTACGGCCGTTAGACGGCGGCGAACAGCAATCTATCGCTATGGACGAGGTGGTTTCTTATTTGAAGAGATTGGAGATTGGAGATTAGAGATTGTCAATCTCCAATCTCCAATTTCCAATCTCCAACCCTCTATGCACACCATCGGCATTCTCCACCACCCGCGTATTCCGGCGTCACGGCCGTTGGCCGACGAAGTGTATGGCTGGCTGGCCGGTCAGGGCGTGCGCGCCTGGATTTCCTCCACCTGGGACATGACCGAGATTCGGCCAGAGGTGAAGGAAAGCCAACTGCTGGTGGTATTGGGCGGCGATGGCTCGTTGTTGCAGGCGTCGCGTATTTCTATCGCCTGTGGTGTGCCTCTTTTTGGCATCAATCTGGGCAAGGTGGGCTTTCTGAGTGAAGCGCAGCCGGATGAGTGGCGGCACAAATTGTCACGGGTGCTGGCCGGTGAGTTTTGGATTGAAAAACGATTGATGTTAAATGCGGCATTGGAGCGCGACGGCCGTATCACTTACACCTTCACCGCCCTCAATGATGTGGTGGTGGGGCGCGGGGCGCAGGCGCGGGTGGTCAATTTTCAACTCTCGGTAGATGGCGACCTGGTGACAACCTATGCCGCCGACGCCATGATTGTGGCTACCCCCACCGGCTCCACGGCCTATGCCATGGCGGCAGGTGGGCCGCTGTTGCCGCCGCAGTTACAAAACTTTGTAGTGCTGCCGGTGGCCGCCCATCTCAGTTTTAACCGGGCGTTGATCTTGCATGAAACGGCCGTGATTACCATCAAGATCAACATGGATCATGAGGCGTACATTACGCCCGATGGACAACACGGCATTACCGCCCAAAATGATGATGTGGTCATCATCAAGCGGGATGCCAATTTTTGTACCTTTGCCCGTGTGGAAAGCACCGGCTACTTTTATCGCCGCCTGATGGCCCGGCTGGGGCATATGCGGCAGGAGTGAAAGAAGGAGATTGGGAGATTAGAGATTGGAGATTGGTTGCATGCTGATTCCCAATCTCCAAT
>JAHBVI010000109.1 GCA_019637635.1 Anaerolineae bacterium | reverse complement strand
GGGGCGGCACCCACCGCGAGCAACTGATCAACCTGACCGCGCCGCTGACGCTGGTAGACCTGCTCATTGAAGAGACAGACGTGCCCAACATCTACGTGGCCGTCAATGTCTGGCAGCCATTGGACACAACATTGCAGGAGTACACCAGCACCAGCCAACCCGACGGCCGTTTGCTCACCACCTACCACAACATCAGCGTCCCCGCCACCACCAAACGGCTCAACGTCACCATCACCCCGGACAGGGCGCAATACGCCCCCCGCGAAGAAGCCACTTTCACCGTGCGCGTCACCAATTACCAGGATGAACCCGTCTCCGCCGAGGTCTCATTGGCGCTGGTGGATGAAGCCATTTTCGCCCTCAGCCCAGAACTCTCCGGCCCGATGTATGACGCCTTTTACTACGAACGCAGCCGCCTGGTGAACACCTACAACTCCCTGCGGCCAACGCGGGAGTTGTGGGGCGGCGGCATGGGCGGCGGCGGCGGCGATGGCGGTTTCCCCGGCGGTCCCCGCGCCGATTTCCCGGACACGGCCGCCTGGTTCCCCGTCCTCTACACCGACTTTAACGGCGAAGTGAAAGTAACCATCACCCTGCCGGACAACCTGACCACCTGGCGCCTGACGGCCAAAGCAACCACGGCCGATACCCAGGTGGGCGAGGCCATCAACACCATCACCACCTGGCAGCCGATCATCGCCCGGCCGCTGCTGCCGCGCATCCTGACGGCGGGGGACACGGCCGTGCTCTCGGCCATCGTTCACAATTACAGCGAAGAAGTGCAAACAGTGGTGGTGAATTTGGAGATCGGAGATCAGAGATTGGAGATTGGAGATTCGCCAACGCAAACCGTCACGATTGACCCTGGTGGGGTGCAGATTGTGGGGTGGCCGGTAGAGGCGGCAGAAGCAGGGGAGGTGGAATTGTTGGTCACGGCCGTGCCAGAATCAGGCATCCTGGGCGACGCTATTCAACTGCCGCTGACCATCCAGCCATTGGCCGTGCCCGACGTGACCACGCAAATCGGCCAGTTTAGTACGCGGTTGCAGACAACGGTAGACATCCCCGCCGACGCCCTGCCCATGAGCGTGGTCGAAATTCAACTCAGCCGCTCCATTGCCGGCACACTGCTGGAAGGATTGGAATACCTGACCGGCTATCCCTACGGCTGCGTGGAGCAGACCATGAGCCGGGCGCTGCCAAACGCGGTGGTGGGTCGGGCGCTGAACCAACTGGGCGTCACCAACCCGACGTTGCAGGCGGAATTACCCGCCTACATCAACGCCAGCGTACAGCGGCTCTATGGCTTCCAGCACAACGACGGCGGCTGGGGCTGGTGGTTTGACGACCCAACGCACGATTACCAGACCGCCTGGGTCATCTTTGGCCTGGCGCAGGTGGCCGACGCCGGTTATGAAGTTGACCCGGCCGTCATTGAACGCGGCGCGACCTGGCTGAATGACAATCTGCAAAGCATGGACGCCCGCACCCGCGCCTTTGCCCTCTACGCCCTGGCCGAAGCCGGGCAGCCCAACAAAGAGGCCACGCTGACGCTGGCCGCTAACCTGGACTCGCTGCGCGGCGACGTGTTCAGCCTGGCCGGTTTGGCCTTGACATTGGATGCGGTAGGTGAACGGCCGTTGGCGCGGCAAATTGTAGATGGATTGGCGGAGACGGCCGTCAATACCAACGGCTTCATCCACTGGCCCGGCAGCGACCACGACGGCTATTACAACCAGAAAACGATGGCCTCAGACGTGCGCAGCACGGCGCTGGCTTTGAGCGCCTTTGTGCAGATTCGCCCCGGCCATGAACTGGAAGTCGGCATCGTGCGCTGGCTGATGGGGCAGCGGCAGAGCCAGGGGTGGGGCAGCACCAATGAAACGTCGTTCACCATTCTGGCGCTCACCGACCATTTGTTGGCGGCGGCCTTTAACGAGGCGGCAGCCAGCACCAACTTCACGGTTTCGGTGAACGGTACGGCCGTGGCCTCCGGCGCATTGGGCCGGGGCGCGCCCGCGCAAACGGTACAAATCCCGCGCGAGCAGTTGGCCGATGGGGAGAATGTGATTGTGATGACGCAAGACGGCGGACGGCCGTTGTACTACACCATCAACAGCCGCGTCTACATTCCCCAGGCAGAAATCGAGGCCGCCGGGGTGGTCACAGTTACCCGCACCTACCTGGACCCCGTTACCGACAAGCCGCTGGCAACCATCACCGCCGGGCAGTTGGTCAAAGTGCAGATCACGGTCAACCTGCCCGAAAATGGCAGCTACCTGATCATCGAGGACAAACTGCCGGGCGGCCTGGAAGCGCTCAACGAAGGGTTAAACACCACCAGCCGCATCGCCGACGAGTATTGGGAATACCAGACAGAGGAATGGGGCTGGCAAAGCCTGGGTTACAACTACAAAGAAATCTTTGGCGACCGGGTGAGCTTCTTTGTCACCGAGATGGGCAAGGGGCAGCGCACCTTCACCTACTTTGCCCGCGCCACCCTGCCCGGCGCCTTCACCGCCCTGCCCGCCGAAGTCAGCGGCATGTACACCCCCCTGCTCTGGGGCCGCTCCGCCAGCGCCCAACTGACGATCAGCGCCGGGGAGTAACGCTCATGGTGGCAGGCACACGCCACGTGCCATCTTTTTCATAATTCATAATTCATCCTGAGTAACGCTCATGGTGGCAGGCACAGGAAGTGTGCCTGCCACCATGAGCCAACGCCGCCGATTCGATAGAAGTATTTGCTTGTGACACGGCAAAAGTGTATGTTTTGCGCTTATGCTCATCATCTACCTCGGAATCGGTTGGCTGGCAGGTATCTGGTTGGCTTCCATTTTGGATTGGTCTGTTTCCAGTTGGTTGGCCATGGGCATCGTGGGATTGGTTGGCAGCTTCCTGGCCCGAAATCAGACCGGGCTTCGCCTGCCACTGGTATGCCTGGCTGCGGTTGGTTTTGGTGGCATGCGATATGTCACGGCCGTGCCTACCATCAATTCCTCTCATGTTGCTTTTTACAACGACACAGAGGAGGTCATCCTGACCGGTCTGGTCATAGACGAGCCAGATGTACGGGATCGCTCGGTCAACCTGCGTGTGCGCGTTGAAGAAATGTCGCTGCCCGATGCACCCGGTCAAACAGTAGCCGGGGAAATACTGGTGCGTACCTTTCGATTTCCGGTTATTGCCTACGGCTCACGAGTGAGAATACAAGGCCTGTTAGAAACCCCACCTGAGTTTGAAGACTTTAGCTACAAAGATTATTTAGCCAGGCAAGGCATCCACAGTCTGATGAACCTGCCACAAGTCACCGTGTTGGAGGAAGGTCAGGGGCATCCACTTTACCATGCAGTTTTTGCCATTAAAAGCCGGGCGCAGGCCACAATCAATCAGCTTATCCCCGATCCCGAAGCCGCCTTGTTAATCGGTATTCTGCTGGGAAACGATAATGGTATTTCCCCCGATTTAGCCGAAGACTTCCGCGCTACCGGCATGACACATGTGATCGCCATTTCGGGATTCAATATCGCTCTTTTAATAGGCTTGCTGGTGGCTCTAGGTGAAAAAGTACTCCCCAGGCGTGGCGCTGTTGTTGTGGCCATGTTGGGTGTGGCAATCTACACTGTTTTGGTGGGCGCCGAAGCTTCGGTCGTGCGTGCAGCTATCATGGGCACCATTTTCCTGGTTGCCAGTCGTTGGTTAGGGCGGCCTAACTATGCCTTTGCCTCGCTCATGCTGGCGGCCCTCCTTATGACCCTATTCAACCCCCATACGTTGTGGGATGTTGGTTTCCAGTTAAGTTTTGCCGCCACGTTGGGGTTAATGCTTTATGCTGACCCGCTCATCCAGTGGACACGCAGGCGATTATCAAATTGGCTGCAAAAACCTGCCGTCGATCGGACAATGGGCTTTCTCAGTGAAGCTGTTCTCATCACCATAGCCGCCCAAATCCTCACCTTACCTTTGATGATCCTCTACTTCCGCCAGTTATCGCTTATCAGCCTGCTGGCTAATGCCTTGATTTTGCCGGCGCAACCGGGGGTGATGATTTGGGGCGGACTGGCTACCTTGACGGGCATGGTTTCGCCATTGATTGGGCAGCTATTTGCCTGGGTTGCCTGGCTCTTTCTGGCCTATACCATCTGGCTGGTGCGGCTTTTTGCGGCTGTGCCCTGGGCGTCGGTGTCAGTGAATATGCCGGCAACGGCCGTACTCCTCCTCTACGGCCTCATCGCTCTCCTCACCTGGTACGCCAAACAAACACCCGATTACCGTCTTAAAATTCGAGCGCACTTGCAGAATAACCTGTCTCAACGCGCTGCTCTTGGTTTTAGTGCTTTTGCTGCCTTGCTGACCATTAGTTGGAGTACCAGCCAGCCGGATG
Organism: Anaerolineae bacterium; assembly: GCA_019637635.1. GTDB lineage: Bacteria > Chloroflexota > Anaerolineae > Promineifilales > Promineifilaceae > CAADGU01. Next base: position 20,737 of record JAHBVI010000109.1, on the reverse strand, counting down.
GGCAATTGCACGTGTTTTTCCTGGATGTTGGGCAAGGGGATGCCACCTTAATTGTGACTCCCAACGGCCGTCAGATTCTCATAGATGGTGGTTATTACCCCAGTATCCTCAACGACCAACTTGGCCAGCATATCCCCTTTTGGGACAGAGAGATAGATATGCTTATTGCCACTCACCCCGATGCTGACCATGTTTCCGGGCTGGTAGGCGTCTTTGACCGGTATAAGGTCAATTACCTCATAACCGATGGTGAGGGGCTGGGCGAATCGCCCATTTATGATGAGGTATTGTTGGCAGCAGAAAGGGGAGGCACGGCCGTACACCCGGCGCAAGTTGGCGAGATTATCCATATTGATGAGGGGGTACGCCTCCAAGTGCTGCACCCCGGCACAAGATTAAACGAAGAAAACCGTAATGAAAATTCTGTCTCTGTGCGCCTTATTTACAACAACTTCACTTTCCTCCTCACCGGTGACGCTGAAGAACAGGCTGAACAGGAAATGCTGACCACAGGACTTCCCCTCACGGCCGTCGGCTTCAAAGCCGGTCATCATGGCTCCCGTTCCTCAAGTACCATGCCCTTTTTAGAAGCTGTTCACCCCCAGATCATTGTCGTATCATCCGGCGCCGGCAACAGCTTCGGTCATCCCCACCCCGAAATGCTCGCCCGCGCCGAGGCCATCAGCGCTGCCGTACTACGCACTGACGAATTAGGCACCATTGAGGTCATCACCGACGGGCAGGTCATGTGGTGGCAGGCGTGGGAACGGTAATCGGTTATCGGTAATTGATTGTATGTTATAATTCGGCCATGATGACGCTGGCTGAAATCAAAGAAATCTTGAAAGCACATAAACCATACCTGGCTGAACGTTACGGCATTAAAGAATTGGCCGTGTTTGGCTCTTACGTTCGTGGCGAGCAGCAGACGGATAGCGATCTGGATGTGCTGATTGATGTGGAACGACCACCGAAGATCAGCCTGATCGATCTCGTGGAATTGGAAGCCTATCTCTCTGCACAATTAAATACTGAAGTAGATGTTGCCTTAAAAACTAATCTTAAGCCTCGCATTGGTCGACATATCTTGCGAGAGATGGAACCTGTATGAGTCACGAGTTCCTCGATTATATTGATGACATTCTTGATGCCATGCAAAAGGCCGAGATGTTGGTTGAAGGGGTTCCAGCCTCAGAGTTTGAAGCGGATTTTCGCATTAACTTCGCTGTGATGCGTGCTCTGGAAATTATTGGCGAGGCCGCCAAACACGTGCCAGAAACAGTACGAGATCAATACCCCGACATTCCCTGGAAAGGCATGGCCGGTATGCGTGACCGGATTATTCATGGCTATGATGACGTTGATTTAGCCATCGTATGGAATGTGGTACAAAACGACATACCGCGTATCAAACCACAACTACTCCAGCTTCTTGCCAACTTTGCGCCCTGACCACACCACCCAAATAGTGACAATCCTCACCTCCAATTTGTGCCAATGCCAACTGTCCCCAGCCGGTAAAAGAACCTATCGTGAATGGGAATCGGTCATTGGTCACTCGTCACTCGTCACCCATCACTGGTCTTCCGATTACCGATAACCGATTACCGATACATGCAAGCTATCACTTCCTTCTTCCAACACAACATCATCGTTGTGTACTTCTTCTACGGCCTGGCGTTTTTCTGCCTGGGGCTGATTGTCTGGCTGGAGACGGGGCGGGCGTCTACGCTGCGGCTGGCGCGCGCTCTGGGGTTTCTGGCGGCATTTGGTATTTTGCATGGGCTACACGAATGGTTTGAGATGTTCCAGCGATTGGGCGCCGCCGGGGCCACCGATATTCCCTCCTGGCTGCTTTCCGATGAACTGCGGTTGGGCCATCTGGTGCTTTCCTTCATTTGCCTGGTTATTTTTGGCGTCCAGCTTATTTTTGCTACCCGCCAGAATCACAGCCGCGAGCGGCTGCTGGCTTATATGGTAGCCGGGACATTAACGGCCGTCTGGCTTATCACCGTCCTCATCACCCAATGGCTCTACCAACCGGCGCGTGAGGAGTTATTAACGGCCGTAGACGTTCTCGCCCGCTATACTCTGGCCATTCCCGGCGCTGTCCTGGCTGCCTGGGCCATTGTGTTGGAACAACGCACCTTTCGCGCCAACGACCTGCACGAAACCAGCCGCGACTTGCTCCGGGCAGCGTTAGCATTGGTGTTGTACGGACTGGTCGGGCAGATTTTTACCGCGCCCAGTTTCTTCTTTCCGGCCAACATAGTAAACACGGAACTTTTTCTGCAATGGTTTGGCATCCCGGTACAGTTGTTTCGAGCCATTATGGCTGCCCTGGTTGCCTTTTTTGTCATCAGGGCGCTGCGGGCCTTTGAAACCGAACGGCAGCGCAACCTGGCACGAGCCAACGAGGAACGGCTGGCGGCGCAGCGACAGGCACTGACCGTGCAGGAGCAATCACGCCAGGAAATGGAACTGCTGAACCAGGAATTACAAACGGCCGTGCAAGACCTCACCCTGCTCTTTACCCTCTCCCGCACCCTGGCAGCCAGCCTGGATAAGAAAACCTTGTTGGCCCAGGCTATCAGCCAGATCAGCGCCAGCCTGCCCCGTTTTGCGCGGGGCATTATCGTGCTGCGCCAAAATCCGGGTCGCCCGTTGGAATGTGCCGCCTGCCCCGGCCATCCCGACTGCCAGACCAACCAGCCCTGTGTGCAGGCCCGCGCCATTACCCGCGAAATTGAGGCCACGGCCGTGCCCGTTTTCACCCAAAATGGCGATCTGACTCCCCTGCCCCAAAATACGCCGCCCCAGGATGACACCATCCTGGCGGTGAATGGCGACAGTGCCATCGGTTGGCCGCTGTCGGTACAGGATCAGGTGATTGGCAGCCTGGTACTGCACATCCAACCAGAGGTGACGGCGCTCACCGGCCGCGACCTTTCCTTGCTCAGCACCGTCGCCGGGCTGCTCAGCATCGCCATTGAAAATGCCACCCGTTACGAAGAAAGCCAGGCACGGGAAGCATTGCGCGGTGAGCTGCTGCATCAGGTTGTCTCTGTGCAGGAGCGAGAGCGGCAGCGCATCGCCCGCGACTTGCACGATGGCGCCGGGCAGGCGCTGACGGCATTAGGGTTGGGTTTTGCCGCCGTGTCTGAAACGGTGAAAAGCAATCCCACCCTGGCAGCGCAACAACTGGTAGAATTGAAAGAAATGAGTACCCAGGCGCTTGTTGACTTACGCGATCTGATTCGGGATTTACGGCCGTCTCTTCTGGATGACCTCGGTTTAGTGCCGGCGCTGCAAAATCAGGTGCAGACCTTCCAGGCACACAGTGGCGTTAATGCCCGGTTTACCGTTCACGGCCGTGCCCGCCGCCTGCCACCAGACATAGAAACCATCGTTTTCCGCATCGCCCAAGAAGCACTGACCAACATTACCAAACACGCCGCCGCTGAAAATGTGGCCGTGACGTTGACCTTTGCCCCGGAGATGGTGCAATTACACATTCAGGATGACGGCCGTGGCTTCCCGACAGACGAAGTGTTCGCCGCTGCCCACCCCCGCCGCGCCTGGGGCCTGCTTGGCATTCAGGAGCGCGTCGCCCTCGTCGGCGGCAGTTGCCACATTAGCTCTACACCGGGTCAGGGTACGGCCGTTGATGTCACCATCCCCCTGCCGGAAGAGGGTAATCGGTTATCGGTAAACGGTAATCGGTCGTCGGTAGACCCCTCACCGATTACCGATCACCGATTACCGATTACCTCTTAACATCATGGCCACACCCATCCGCCTCCTCCTCGTAGATGACCACGCCGTTGTGCGTTCTGGTTTGCGTATGCTGCTGCAAGCGCAGCCGGACATGCGCATCGTCGGCGAGGCGGAATCGGGCGCGGAGGCCATCCATCAGGTGCGGCTGCACCGGCCCGACGTGGTGCTGATGGATATTCAAATGCCGGACATGAACGGGATTGAGGCCACGCGGGAAATTAAGAAGATGTCGGCAGGCACGGCCGTACTCGCCCTGACCATGCACGAAGACGACCAATACTTCTTTGAAATGCTGCGGGCGGGCGCCTCCGGCTATGTGCCCAAACGGGCCGCTCCTGACGAACTGGTCAGCGCCATCCGTACCGTCAGCCAGGGGCAGGTCTTCCTCTACCCCACCTTAGCCGCCCGGCTGGTGCAAAGTTACCTGGGCCAATCCGTCGCCACCGATGCCCCACCTGCCGAAGAACTCACCCCCCGCGAAGAACAAGTCCTCACCCTCATCGCCGAAGGGCTGACCAACCCGGAAATCGCCGACAAACTGGTCATCAGCGCCAAAACGGTAGACCGCCACCGCGAAAACATCATGCACAAACTGAACCTGCACAGCCGCGTAGACCTGGTGAAATATGCCATTAAAGAGGGGTTGATTGGGCTGGAGGATTAGGGCGTAATCCGTAATCCGTTAATCGTTACCCGTTTACGGCTCACGGATTACGCTCTTCTGAAATGTCGCCTGGCAGCCCGCACAGCAGAAATAGTAGGTTGTACCTTCGTGGGCAAAGGTATACTTGGCGGTGGTGATCTCTACGGTCATGCCGCAGATGGGATCAATAGCGGTAGCCACTTTTGTATTGAGGGCAATGGGCACGGCCGTAGCCGGTTGTAACACAGCCAGTTCAATCACCTCGTCGCTTTTGCTTTCGCCGCCACAGCCGCAAGAGCAACCCTCGTCTTCCGTTGCTTCAACGGCCGTTGCTTCAACGGCCGTCTCCCCCTTAAACAGCGCCAAATCCAACAGTTCCGCGCTGCGCCGCCGCTGCACAATCTCGGCCATGATGCTCAGGGCGATCTCATCGCCGCGCCGCGCCTGAATGTCCAGTCCGGCGGGGGCTTTGAGCGGCAGCAGTTCCGTCTCCGTGATTCCCTGCATCCGCAGATAGTCGCGCACCGCCTCCGCCCGTTTGGGGCTGGCAACCAGGCCAACATAGGTTGGTTGGGCGGGCAGAATTTTCGTCAGCGCCAGTTCGTCATAATTGCCATGGGTAGCGATAACGATGTAGGTGTACGGCCGTAGCTGCCCCACTACCTCGTCCAGACTGGTCAACACCATGTCGGCATCGGCTAAAGCCTCGCCTCCGCCATCTACATCCACCGCGATGACCTGGTAATTCATCGCCTTGCCCAGCGTCACCAACGCCTGCGCCACCGGCAGCGCGCCCACCACTAGCAGCCGGGGGCGCGGCTGCTGCGGCTCCAGGTAAATCTCTAGTGTGCCGCCGCTAAAACAGGTCATCGGCAAATCGAGCAAGCCATCACGCGCTTCCTGGGCTTCCGGCTCCGTAGACAGGCGAATTAGACGGGCTTCATCCGCGCGCAGAGCGTTCAGCGCCTCCTTCACCACCGTCGGCTGGGCGCAGCTGCCGCCAATCCAGCCGTGCATCACGCCATCAGCCGTAATGATCGCCTTATCGCCCGGTTTGCCGGATGTGGGTTTTTCGGAGCGGACGACTACGGCCGTGACAAACGCCGCCCCCGCCTGCACCAACTCATGCGCCTTCGCAAAAAAATCATCGTACATCACTCACCTCTCTTCTGGAACATTCTGTCATGAAGCCATTTGCTCAGCAACTTTCTGGCGCAACTTGGTCACAGCCTCAGGCAGGAGTTCTGGTTCTGGTTCAACCATTTCCCGTTGTGCTAAAAATTCTTCAACCTGAGCATCCGTCGCTCTGCCAAGACTTTGCATAAACGTCTCAAAATCAGACCTTTGTTGAGCCACCGCCTCTGGCGGCAAAACCTGAACAGTATAAGCAGAAGCCACCTGACGGGTAAGTGAGTACAAAATGTACTGATTCAGCGGGACACCCTCGCTTTGTGCCAGGGACTCCAACTGGGCGTACAAAGATTCAGGGAGTTGCAACATAAGTTCAGACATATTCACTCCTGGTTATTGAGTAACTCATCATCATTCAATCCACTAAAAGATTTACTAACTCGAATGGTGACATGACCCTCAAGCCTAAATTGCGTTTGGCCACCTGGAAATCTCGCAGGTTCAAGGTCACAACCGACGCATTGGCATTCATAGCGCAGTTGATGACATGATCGTCTCCAGGATCAGGTGAAACAGGTCGCCATGAGTAATAAATGTTCACAAACTCCACGTGCCTTTCCAAGAGCCGCTCCAGAATCGGTTTCACTGTATGCCACCGGTTCTCCGAAAGTTTGCGGGAAAATACATCCGCATATTCGTAAACGAGGGTTGTGGAAACGCATACTGTAAGCAAACCGCCCTGCCAGGCATCCACAACCAGGCTGCAACTTCCACCTTGTTTGGTTAAACCTTCAAAGAGAACATTCGTGTCCAAAACAATACGCATTGGTGTATAAACAGCCATATGAAAGAATTATACCATGCGTAATAGCCAAGGTTTCCATATCCTTCACAACTGTGGCCAATCACCCAATTACTCATTTACCCACTTACTTCGTCCACAAAGGCGCTCAACAGGGAGTTAAACGCCTCCGGCGCTTCCACCTGTGGCGTATGCCCTGACCCTGCGATCATCTGCACTGCGCCGCGCCACAAGGTGGGCATTTCCAGGGCGCTGATGTAGGCGGCGTTTACCAACTGCTCCTGCGCGCCGTGCAAAATGGCCAACGGCCGTGTCAAACCCTTCACAATCGCCACCTCATCCTGATACCCGTCCGGGGCAATGCTGGCGGCCAGCGTCGCCCGCGCACGGCCGTCGGTGCGGGCTATGTCGGCGATAGACGGGGCCAGGTCGAGCGGCGAATCCGGGGCCAGGCAGGCGGCGGCAAACCCGGCCATCTGCTCCGGCGTTAACGTTTCGGCAAAGGCCGCGCCCATCGCCGGGTTGGGGAAAAAGGCGTTGGCCATATCCGGCGGGAACGCCAGCGGCGGCGTGCCAAAAATGACAAAGCCGGCCGCATTCGGCAACAGGTTGTGCGCTTCCAAAACGATATGCCCACCCAGACTCCAGCCAGCGAATACCCCATTTTCCACACCCAACTGCCGCGCCACCTCGGCTAACACCGCCGCATAACCCGGCATGTGGTAGGTTTTAGCCGGATCCGCTGCCGGTTCGGAACGGCCGTGCCCCGGCAAATCCATAGCCACCACCCGGTACTTCCGCCCAAACTCGCCCGTCAACTGCGCCTTGAATGTCTCGCTGGACGCCGAATTGCCGTGAATCAGCATCACGGCCGTGCCCATCCCCCCACTCTCATAACACGCCACCCGCTGCCCACCCGCCTCAATCATTCTCGCTTCCATCATTACCAAACCTCCTCTGAAAATAATCCGCGAAGAACGCGAAGACACGCGAAGTTAAAAAAATCTGCGTCATCCGCGTTCGTCCGCGTCCCATTTTCATTCATCGTGGTGGGCTGCTGCCCATGTTGAACTGCTCTGAAAAAAAACATTGTCCTCAATCAGCAGAAGTCTCCCAGGAATACGAAGCAAAAACCTCGCGTAACACCTCTGGTCGTTTATCTGCAACTACAAGCAATGAAGCGGCTGCGCCCGAGGGTTTCCGCCGCCCTTGTTCCCATTCCTGTAACGTGCGTACTGATACCCCCAATAATTGCGCAAACTCCGTCTGGCTCATATTCACCTTCTGGCGGATTTCCACAATCGCAGGCACAGGTACCGTAAAACGTCGGCCGCCACCAGCCTTGATTTCCAACACCGCATCTAAAATCTCTTGTCCAATATCCCGTTCAGATTCGTTCATGCCAAAGCCTCCACAAACGAGGAACTTGTCAAACTATAGGAACTCAAGATGGTTCTGAAAATCATCGCGGCTAAACACATCAGCAAACTCTTTTAACCGCCGAATACATTCCCCCATACTTAATTTGTCTTGATGGACATAGATAATACCCCAGTGAAGTTTAGCTTGAGTCTGATACTCTTGTGCCAGACGAATAAAATCTGTGTCATGAGTAAATACAACCATCTGGTTATGGATGGCATAGTTTAACTGTTGTTGATCAGTCAGGCCTAGATTCCCTGAATCTCTAGCAGAAGTTGCGTTTACACCCCTACGTTGCAACCCCGCTACCACAGCTACCGGCACACTCTCATTGGTATAAATTTTGAGAGCCATCTTTAAGGCAACTTGGACGGATACAGTTGGCTTAATTCAGCCACAGTTTGCTCATCAGCAAGAATATCTGCATCTAAAGCCGCCTGGTTTTCATAATAATAAGAAAGTGCATCATGTACCTGTGCCAGTGTGAGATGGGGGTGAGCATCTATGATTTGATCGGCCGTCCAGCCAAGACGTTCATACTCAATAGCCACTTGTGTCACCTTAATGCGTGTTCCCACAATGACCGGTTTGCCACCACCAACACCTGGCTTGCGCTCCACATAAGGATGACGAACTTGATTTACTGGTGATAGGGTTGCTGTACTCATATAACGCTCCTTTAGTTAGTTTGCAAGATATGATAGCCAGCCAAATTTATGGGTGCAAGGGGCTAAATCAAAGAAGAATCTGAAAATGATCCGCAGAAAACGCAGACTTTTTATCTGCGTAATCTGCGATATTCCTCTACTCCTGTACACCTGCATCTCGCAAAGCTTTCCACACTTTTTCCGGTGTAATGGGAATGTCAATGTGGCGCACGCCCAAATGCCAGAGCGCGTCCACCACCGCATTGGCGATAGCCGGGGGCGCGCCCACCGTTGGCGACTCGCCCACGCCTTTCGCGCCAATCGGATGGTGCGGCGAAGGGGTGATGGTGTGGCCGGTTTCCCATTTGGGGGATTCTACGGCCGTTGGCAGCAAATAATCCGCCAACGTGCCCGTCAGACATTGCCCATTCTCGTCATACACAATCTCCTCGTACAACGCCGGGGCCAGCCCCATCGTCAGCCCGCCGTGAATCTGCCCTTCCACCACCAACGGATTGATGATGTTGCCGCAATCATCCACCGCCACAAAACGGCGCACCTTCACCTCACCCGTGCCGCTGTCCACATCCACCACACAAATGTAGCTGCCAAACGGGAAAGTCAGGTTCGGCGGGTCGTAATAATCGGTCGCTTCCAGACCCGCTTCCATGCCCTGGGGATGATTGGTGTAGGCGGCAAAGGCGATCTCTTGAATCGTTTTCGCCTGCTCCGGTGACCCCTTCACCTGCCACTGATTCACATGCCATTCCAGGTCATCCTCATTCACTTCCAGCAGGTGGGCGGCAATTTTCTTCGCCTTCGCCTTGATTTTGCGGGCGGCCATCGCCGCCGCGGCCCCGGCGGTGGGTGTAGAACGGCTGGCATACGTGCCCAGGCCATAGGGCGCAGTGTCCGTATCGCCCTCTTCTACTTCAATGTCATTGGCGGGCAGCCCTAACTCTTCGGCGATAATTTGCGCATAGGTCGTTTCGTGCCCCTGCCCCTGCGACTTGGTGCCAAAACGGGCAATCGCCTTGCCGGTGGGATGAATGCGGATTTCGGCCGAATCAAACATCTTGATCCCCAAAATATCATAATCGCGGGATGGCCCCGCGCCCACCACCTCCGTAAAGCTGGAAATGCCAATGCCCATCAGTTCACCGCGCGCCCGCTTTTCCGCCTGCTCCCGGCGCAAATCCTCGTAGCCGATCATGTCCATCGCTTTGCGCAGGGCGGCGTGGTAATTGCCACTGTCATACTCCCAACCAGTAGGTGACTTGTAGGGGAAGGCGTCTTGTTTGATAAAGTTCTTCATGCGGAATTCGGCCGGGTCTATGTTCAAATCGTGGGCCATCATGTCCGCCATGCGCTCGATCATCTGCACCGCCTCCGTGACGCGGAAGGAGCAGCGATAGGCCACGCCGCCCGGCGGTTTGTTGGTGTACACCGCGTCAAAGTTGACGTGCGCCGCCTGCAAATCGTAAGAACCAGTGCAAATGCTGAACAGCCCGGCGGGGAATTTGGAGGGATTGGCGGCGGCGTCCGCGCAGCCATGATCGGCCAGCCCATTCACCCGCAGCCCCACAATTTTGCCGTCCGCATCAGCCGCCAGTTCCGCTTCCAGGTGATAGTCGCGGGCAAAGCTGTCTGCCTGTAAATTTTCGCTGCGGTCTTCAATCCATTTCACCGGCTTGCCAATGAGCAGGCTGGCCACAGCGCAAACCACATAGCCGGGATAAACCGGCACTTTGCCACCAAAACCGCCGCCAATGTCCGGCGAAATGACCTGAATCTTTTGCTCCGGCAGACCGCTGACCAGGGCAAAAACGGTGCGGATGGCGTGGGGGGCCTGGGTGGTCATGTAGAGCTGCATCTTGCCGGTGGCGGGGTTGTAATTGGCGACCATGCCACACGTTTCTATCGAGGCCACGTGGATGCGCGGGATGTGCATGTATTGTTTGACCACGTGGGCGGCGTTGGCGAAGACAGCGTCGGTGGCCGCCTGATCGCCCACTTCCCAATGCCAGATGCGGTTGGTCTTCAGTTCCTTGTCGTCGCGGATGATGGTTTCATCGTCCAGTGCCTTGTACGGGTCTACGACGACATCGAGCGGTTCGTAATCCACTATGACCTGCTCCACCGCGTCGGCGGCGATGTAGCGGCTGGTGGCGATGACACAGGCCACTTCCTGGGCATAGTAGACCACTTTTTCGGTGGGCAGCACCATTTGCGTGTCGGACATCAGCGTGGGCATCCAGTGGAGGCCGTGCGCGGCCAAATCTTTGCCGGTGATGACGGCCAGGACGCCGGGCATGGCCAGGGCAGCACTGGCGTCTATGTTCAGGATTTTGGCGTGGGCGTAGGGGCTGCGCACAATGTCCATGTAGAGCATTCCGGGCAGCTTGATGTCGTCTACATAGTTGCCTTTGCCCTGGATGAAGCGGGGGTCTTCCTTACGCTTCATGCGGTGGCCCATGCCGCAAATTTCCGGCGGCGTAGTCACGCGCACTTCTTCGGTGGTGGCGACAACGGCCGAACTGCCTGCCGGCGAATCATGTTTGTTTTCAAAGCGGTCGGCGACGTGTTTGGGTTTGGTGGGATCGTGAAAGGTGGTCATGCGGGTACCTCCTCGGCCGCCTGCATTTTGGCGGCCGCATATTGAATGGCCTCGACGATTTTGTTGTAGCCGGTGCAGCGGCACAGATTCCCGGAAATGCCCCAGCGGATTTCTTCTTCGCTGGGGTTGGGATTTTTAGCCAGCAAATGTTTGGCGCTCATGATCATGCCGGGGGTGCAGTAGCCACATTGCAGGCCGTGTTTTTCCCAGAATCCTTCCTGTAAGGGGTGCAAGGTGGCCCCGTTGGCCACGCCTTCGATGGTTTCCACTACGCCCCCGTTGGCCTGAACAGCGAAGAGGGTGCAGCTTTTGACGGTACGGCCGTTTAACATCACCGTACACGCGCCACAACTCGTCGTATCACAGCCAATGTGCGTGCCCGTCAGGTCTAAATCTTCCCGAATAAAATGCACCAGCAGTGTGCGGGCTTCTACTTCCTTTGTTACGGCCGTGCCGTTGACGGTTAATGTAATGGTATGTTTGCTCATTTTGTGTCTCCTTTGAGGCGTGATGCGTGATGCGTGAAAAAGTCACGGGTCACGCATCACGTTTCACGAATTTCCTGCTCTCTCCATCGCTTGCCGAATGGCTCGCTTTGTCACCACACGGGTCAGGTCACGTTTATAAGCAACAGACCCCCGCAAATCGGGGGATGGATCACATACGGCGGCAGCCGCCTGGCCGGCTGCTTCCAATAGTTCCTCTGTGATCACGTTGCCGATCAGTGCTTGCTCTGCTCCGGTGGCCCGCATGGGAACCGGGCTGACGTTGGTGAGGGCGATGCGCACGGCCGTGCAGGTGTTACCGCTCATGGTCAGTTGGACAGCGGCCGCCGAAATTGCATAATCGCCCACCTTCCGTTCCACCTTGTAATACGCGCCGCCGCCGCCGGGGCCTGGGGTGGGAATACGAATTTCGGTCAGGATTTCATTGTCTGCCAGAGAATTTTCAAACAGGTCTACAAAAAAGTCATCAATGGCAATGGCGCGGGTGCCGTTGGGGCCGAGGGCGATCAGTTCGGCGTTGTAGGCCAGCATCACCGCCGGGTGGTCGTTGGCCGGGTCGGCATGAGCCAGATTGCCGCCCACGGTGGCCCGGTTGCGCACCACCGGGTCGGCAATGACGCGGGCAGCGTCGGCCAGCAGGTGATACTTTTGCTGCACAACGGCCGATTCTTCCAGGTCAGCTTCGCGGGTCATCGCGCCGATGAGCAGATGGCCGTCGTCTTCGCGGATGTATTCCAGCCCTTCGATTGTGTTAATGTCAATGAGGACTTCGGGCAGGGCCAACCGGAAGCGCATGGCGGGGATGAGACTTTGCCCCCCGGCTATGATCTTGGCATCATAGCCGTGCTGCTCCAACAGCCCAACCGCTTCTTGTAATGTGCGCGGCGAATAATAATCAAATTCACCTGGGATCATGGGAACCTCCTTTTGGAAATTAGGAATTATGAACCAGTAAAAACGGCCGTGACGAGTGACGGCCGTGACCTACCGAAATATCAAATACAATATCAACAACACCAGCAGCACCACACCACCGATAACCAGCGGGCGGTATTTGGGTGGCACTAAATCACCGGCCACATCTTTGGCCACATTCATGGCTACCGATGTTTGTGAGGGTGGGGTGTAGGTGGGAATTTCTACCTGGGCGGCGGCGGCCGCGGCTTCTTCTTCCGATGCACCGGCAGCAGTGGCGGCGGCGCGGGCAGCGACCTGCACTTTTAGATATTCGTTCAGCCCGTCCAGGCTTTGCCGGATGATGGATTTGGCCGAAGTGTCCAACAATCGCTGCCCCACGCTGGCGATACGGCCACCTACTTGCGCGTCACCATGATAGGTCATGTGCGTTTTGTCGCCGTCCGGGGTCAGCTTTAAGTTGCCAACAGCCTTCACAAAACCAGGTGCGCCTTTGCCATCTACCGTCATGGTGTAGCTTTCCGGGGCGATAATGTCGGTCAGCTTGATGTTGCCCTTAAATTTGCCCTGAACCGGCCCCACTTTGACGTTCAGGTTGCCTTCGTATTCATTCTCGGCTACGGCCGTGAACCCTTCACCCCCTGGCATGGCGCTGGACAACACGTCCGGGTCTTGCAGCGCCTGCCACACCAAATCCTGCGGCGCATCAAATGTATATTCTCCTTCAACAATCATCCATTTCTCCTTTTTAAAATGGGACGCAGATTAGCGCGGATGACGCGGATAAACCTGACGCACAAAGATCCGCGTTCATCCGCGTTCATCCGCGTTCATCCGCGTTCATCCGCGTTCTGATTATCATTTCTGGCCGCGCCGAGCGATGCTGGCCTAACTTGCCCAGGTGGTGCGAGAGTTCGGTGAGGCTTTGCAGGTTGTGGACGGGCAGAAAGTCGTCAATGTAAGGCAGGGCGGCGGCCATGCCTTCTACCAACGGTTGATAGGTAGCCAGCCCCAGCAGCGGATTGAGCCAGATGAGGCGGTGGCTGCGCGCCTGTAAATAGCGCATCTCCTGGCGCAGCATGGAGACATCGCCCCGCTCCCAGCCGTCGCTGATGATGAGGACAATCGCGCCGCGCCGTAACACGCGGCGGCTCCACTGCCGGTTGAAGGTGCGCAAACTTTCGCCGATGCGCGTGCCGCCCGACCAATCCACCACCTGCCGCGCCGCTTCGTCCACGGCGCGGTCAATGTTTTTCAGCTTGAGTTCATGGGTGATGCGTGTCAGCCGGGTACCAAAGACAAAACATTCCACTTCGCCGAAGCTGTGGGAGACGGAGTAGAAAAATTGGAGGAGCAGACGGCCGTACTTCTCCATCGAACCGCTCACATCGGCAATGAGGACGAGGGGGCGCTGCTTGATTTTGCGACTTTGCCATGACAGTTGTAGCGGGACACCACCGGTACGCACGGCCGTGCGCATCATCTGGCGCAGTCGCAATATCTCGCCATTTTTGTCTGGTACACGGCGGCGCGTCTGGCGTTGAATCGCCTGCCAGCGCATCTCCTGAATCAGCCGTTTAATCGTCTCCAACTCCTCCGGCGACATCTCCGAAAAGAGCTTTTGTTGCAGCAGTTCGGCGTTACTGTAGCTTTCGGTTTTGTCCACCACCTCAATTTCCTGATCCGCCTGCTGCGCCTTGTAAGCCATGTAGGTGACGATATTGAACTGCTGATTTTGCCGTTTGTGGCGGGGGGCGATGGGCGCTTGTTGGGGTTGGGCACGGCCGTGGCCCCCATTGCGCCAGAACCGGTTAAAAATCGCCTCAAACAGCGCCATCTGCTCCCGCCGTGTCACCAACAAACTCCGCGCCGCGTGATAAACCTGTTCACGGTTGCCAATATCCACCAGCGTCAACGCCTGCGCCAACTCCATATTCTGCTGCGGCGAAATGGCAAAACCGGCCTGCCGCAGCGTGGCGGTGAAGAGGAGGAGGTTTTGGAGGAAGGTGGTCATTATTTGAAATCATCAAAGATTACGCAGATTTCACCGATTTTTTTATCAGCGTAATCTGCGTAATCTTTGATTTTTATTCTTCTTGATGGACAGTCTCTAACTGGGCGACGATATTGGCCACCGCCTGCCCGCGCATTTTGTCTACGTCGTCTTGATATTTGAGGATGATGCCGAGGGTGGCGTTGATGACGGCCGTGTCCAACACCCGCGTATTCAAATGCCCCAACGCCTCCGCCCAATCGAGCGTTTCGGCCACGCCAGGCAATTTGTACAGCTCTTCGCGGCGCACGGCCTGAATAAAATCCACCGCCTGCCCGGCCAACTGTTCGGCAATGCCCGGCACTTTCAGGCGCACAATTTCCAGTTCCTTATCGCGGCTTGGGTAATCAATCCAGGTGTAGACACAGCGCCGTTTCAGGGCGTCGTGGATTTCGCGGGTGCGGTTGGAAGTGATGATGACGATGGGTTTGTAGTCGGCGCGCAGCGTGCCCAATTCCGGGATGGTGATCTGGAAATCGGAGAGAAGTTCCAGCAAGAAGCTCTCAAACTCCTCATCGGCACGGTCCAGTTCATCAATGAGCAGCACGGGGGATTGCTTGTGGGATTGGTCAATGGCTTGCAGCAACGGCCGTTTCAGCAAAAACTCTTCGGTAAATATATCTTTAGTGACCGGAGCCGCGCCATTTGTGTGCTGCCGCGCCTGAATTTCCAGCAGTTGGCGGGGATAATTCCACTCATACACCGCCTGGTTAATGTCCAGCCCCTCGTAACATTGCAGCCGGATCAGCGGCGCGGCAAACGCACGGCTGAGGACTTTGGCGACCTCTGTCTTGCCCACACCTGGCTCACCTTCCAAAAAGAGCGCCTTGCCCATTTTTAATGCCAGAAAGAGGCTGGTACTTAGCCCCACATCGGCAATATAGGCATGGCGCGCCAACAGCACGGCCGTCTCATCTACGGTATCCGGGGAATATGGGATGCGAATCGGGTCATTCACATCCCCGATGCTACTGCACTCCACCCCCACGCCAAGAGCCAACCGGGTCAACTTCCCCACCCAACAGGGCCAACTTGCCCGACACCCCCCGTCATTCGGTCATGTGATATAATTCATTCATCCAAAAGCATTGGAGGCAAGCGATGATAGACACAACCGGGCAGCAAGTGGAAACAAGATTACAGCGGCTAGAAGCGCAAATGAAAGTTCTCACCAGCCGCCTGAATCAAACGGCCGAGGCCGAAATTGAATATGTCATCTTAGTGGAAAACCAGGAAGTGTGGGCGGGGCTAGACGTGGACAGGCAGTTGCCCAAAGTTTTTAAGCAATACCCCAACAAACAAATTCGTGTAGATTGGCGTTCCATCCCGTTTAATTGGGCATGACCACCCTCATTTTCCCTTACAAAGAGAAGCAGCATCCTGTCTTTGGTCAAGTCAGCCGTCCCGTGTTGGCCGTTGATTTGTTTGTGCCGCGTTTTGGGCAATGGCTAACAGTCCAGGATGTATTGGCTGACACAGGGGCAGATTTGTCGGTTATGCCCCTCGCTTTGGGTCGTGCTTTTGTGGATGAGGTAGAGAGTGGTATCCCTGTTTCGTTACGGGGAAGTATCACGGCCGTATCTACCGCCAACGCCTTCATGCACACGCTCACTGCCCGGTTAGGTAACGTCCAATTTGCTATGCCAGTAGCGATTGCCCTGGAAAACAATGTACCACCTATTTTAGGGCGACGTAATGCGCTGGATCGTTTTGTTGCCCGCTTTGTCAATGGGGAAGAACTGATACTTGAGGTCTAGTGGCGCGTCGTTTGCGTTTGGCCGTTGTTACTTTATAATCCCACCTATTCAAAGATTGAATATCCTTGTTTTGACTACTCGATGAGACTCAACCCTTCCCTTTCTCTGGAACTGGCTCTGTTGGGTTTTTTGCGCCAGCAGCCCAAACATGGCTACGCCATTCACCAGGAACTATCAGACCCGGCCGGGCTGGGGCCGGTGTGGCAGATCAAGCTGAGCCAGCTTTACGCCCTGCTGGGCAAACTGGAAGAGGCCGGTTACGTCACCACCACCACCGAACCACAAGAGAACAAACCACCGCGAAAACTGTTTCACCTGACCGAGACCGGCGCGGCGGCATTCCGGGATTGGCAGCAGAGTCCGGTGGGACACGGCCGTTCCCTGCGCCTGGAATTCCTGGTGAAGCTGTACTTTGCCCGGCTGGACGGGGCCAAGGCCACCGCCCTCCTGCTGGCGGCGCAGCGGGCGCAGTGCGCAGAATGGCTGGCAAACGAGCAGGAAATTGTGGCCGAAGAAACGGGGAATGGGCGGCGGTACGGCCGTCTGGTGCATCAATTTCGCCTGGGCCAGATTCAGGCCATGCTGGCATGGCTGGATCAGTGTGAAGCGGAGCAGTGATAGAGAATAGGTATTATCTCAATAAATGGAGGTGAGAGGGTGCGCATCCTCAGATGCGCATCTGAGGATGCGCACTCCTCCACGAGATATTGAGAAGATACATAATAGCGTGGAAAAAAAGATGTCAAACAAAAGATTATCCCTCATTTTTTTCTTGCTCATATGGCTCACCGGGTGCAGCTCCTCAACTGCATCTACACCCGAATCAACAAATGCTGTCACCCTCACTGTCTTTGCCGCTTCTTCTTTAACCGATGCCTTCACAGAAATCGGCGCATTGTTTGAAGAGCAGTATCCCGGCAGCACCGTGCGCTTCAATTTTGGCGCTTCGTCTGACCTGGCTACCCAACTGGCCGAAGGCGCACCCGGCGATGTGTTCGCCTCTGCCAATGCCAGACAGATGGAAAACGCGGTCGCGGCTGGCCGAATTGCCGGCGAGCCAGCCAATTTCCTGACCAATAGTCTGGTGTTGATTGTGCCCGCCGATAACCCGGCAGGCATTGAAACGCTGGCCGATTTAGCCAATGAGGGGGTCAAGTTTGTCACCGCCGCGCCGGATGTGCCCATTCGCGGCTTTACAGACCAGATGTTGGACAATGCGGCTGCCGATCCGGCGTATGGAGAAGAATTCAAAACGGCCGTACTCGCCAACATCGTTTCCGAGGAAGCCAACGTGCGCCAACTGGCCGCCAAAGTCGTTTTGGGTGAAGCCGATGCCGGTGTGGTATATAAGTCAGACGTAACGCCGGACATCGCTGACCAGGTACAGGTCATTGAAATTCCTGAATCGCTGAACGTGGTTGCCGTCTACCCCATCGCCCCCATCAATGATTCCGCCAGCCCGGAAACAGCCCAGGCGTTTATAGACCTGGTGTTGAGCGACGAAGGCCAGGCCATCCTGTCAAAGTGGGGTTTCGGCCCACGTCCATAGCAATAAAAATCAGAGATTAGAGATTGGAGATTGGTTCAATCTCCAATTTCTAATCTCCAATCTCCTTTTTTTGTGGATTTTACCGCCGACCTGAACGAGAATTGGATTTTATGATGAAATCCGATTCTCTTTTTTCCCGCCGTTTTCATTGGCCCGACGGCCGTATCATTATTGCCGGTATGGCGGCGGTGATGTTTTTCTTTCTCACGGTGCCCTTGCTGGCGATGGCGCTGCGGGCACTGCGGGATTTGAGTGGGATTGAGTCGTTGTACGGCCGTGCCGTGGGCAACGCCGTCACCCTGAGCCTGTTCACCACCCTCATTTCCGTCACCATCGTCCTGCTGTTTGGCACGCCGCTGGCTTATGTGCTGGCTCGTTATCACTTTCGCGGCAAACGGGTGATCAACATCTTTGTGGAACTGCCCATCATCCTGCCGCCGGTGGTGGCCGGGTTTGGGCTGTTGATGGCTTTTGGGCGGCGTGGGCTGTTCGGGCCAACCCTGGAGTTAGTTGGCGTGTCGTTACCGTTTACGACGACGGCCGTGATCCTGGCCCAAATCTTCGTCGCCGCCCCCTTTTTCATCCGCACCGTGCAGGTGCGTTTTAGTGCCATCCCGCGAGACCTGATGGAAGCGGCCAGCATAGATGGTGCGTCCACCGGCGAAATTTTCCGGCACATCGCTTTGCCTCTCAGTACGCCCGCCATGCTGGCCGGGCTGGTACTCTGTTGGGCGCGGGCGCTGGGTGAATTTGGGGCCACCATCCTTTTCGCCGGGAGTTTGCAAGGGCGTACCCAGACCATGCCCCTACTGGTGTATGGGGCACTGGAACGGAACCTCAATGACGCTTTGTGGAGCGCCTTGCTCCTGATTGGCATGGCGCTGCTGGCGCTGCTACTTGTTCATTGGATAGCTAGACAGGTAGAAATAGACCCGTTGATAGAATCAGAAGGAGAGTAAAACGACACAGGAAAGATTCCTCACCCCTTCGGGGATTCGGAATGACAGGATGGCACTGCGCTACACAACCCCTCGCCGCACGGCTTCGGCGGCGGCCTGGGCGCGGGTTTGCACGTTGAGGGTCTCGAAGATCAGGCGCAGTTTGCGCTTGACGGTGGTCTGGCTCATAAACAGCGCCGCGCCGATTTCGGCATTGCTGTCTCCCTTGACCAACAGGCGCAGAATGGCAATCTCTTCTTCGTCCAGAGGAGACGGCCGTTGCACTTTGCTCTGTTCGGTCAGGGCATGGCGAATCACCTGGTCTGTCACCTGTGAACTCAGCACCTTTTCGCCCCGATGCACGGCGCGGATGGCGTTTACCAGTTGGTCATCGGAGACGCTTTTCAGCACGTAACCACACGCCCCGGAGCGCAGCGCCGTCATCACATACTCCTCATCGTCAAACGAGGTGAGCATGAGGACACGGGCGGCCGGCTGCTGGCGCAAAATAGCCGCCAGCACATCCAACCCCGACTCCCCCGGCATCCGAATATCCAGCAAGATCACGTCCGGGTGGGTTGACTGCACCAGGGTCAGGCCGTCGGCGCCGTTATCCGCCTCCCCCACCAGGGCAAACTCGCGGTAATTGGAGAGCAGGCTGCTAATGCCCTGGCGGACAATGGGATGGTCGTCAATGACGAAGATGCGGATGGGGGTCATTGGTGGTAGAGAGTGGGAGATGGGGAGATGGGGAGATTGGCAATCTCCTCATGGGTTGAGTGGGTGATTTGTCCGACCATTTCACCAATCGGCACGGTCAATGTCACTGTTGTGCCCAGGCCGGGAGCGGTGTCAATGATCAGGCTGCCACCCAGGCTTTCGGCGCGTTCTTGCATGCCCAGCAGCCCCAGGTGACCGCTGTTGTGGCGCTGCACGGCCGTCAGGTCAAAACCACGGCCATTATCCACCACCGCCAGTTGCAAACAGTCGGGAGCAAAGGCCAGCGCCACCTCCGTTTGGCTGGCCTGGGCATGGACAGAGGCATTTTGCAGCGCCTCTTGCATCAGCCGGTAGACGCTGATTTCCATTCGTGAGGGCAGCCGCAGTGGTTCACCCTGCACCATGACCACACAGGGGATACCGGTATATTGCTCATACCGCTCGGCATAACGCCGAACCGCCGGAGCCAGCCCCAGCGCATCCAACGTTGGCGGCCGTAAATCGTGGATGACGTTTTTAATCTCTGCTTCTACCCGGTGCAGGATGTTTTGCACTGTTTCCAGCGAATTTTCGGCCAGGGCCAGATCGCCATTGCCCAGCCGTTTGTGCGCCGATTTTAATTCCAACAGCGCCCCAATCAACAACTGGTTGGTGCCATCGTGCATGTCCTGGGCGATGCGCTGCCGCTCCCGCTCCTGCACATCCACCGTTTCCGAGAGCAGCGTTTGCAACTGCGCCGCCTTCACCGCCAGTGTCTCTTTAGCCTCTTCCAACTGGCGGGTACGCCGCTGCACTTTTTGCTCCAATGCCTCATTATTCGCCTGCAACTGCTCATACAACTGGGCATTGCGAATGACTATCGCTACCTGCGCCGCATAGGTGAGCAGCAGTTGTTCGTGGTCATCTTCATAGGGCTTGGGCCGGTTCGCCAGCCCGATCATGCCAATCGGTTCATCCTGGATGCGCAGCGGCACACCCAAAAATGTACCCACAGGCGGATGGCCGGGCGGCTGGCCCACCCGGTTAGGTTCGGCGGCGGCGTCTACAGCGCGCACCGCCCGGTTTTCCAGCACGGAGCGGGCAAAAATGTTGGGGCGGAGGGGGATGAGGTGGTTGTGATGGTAAAAACTGCTGCTGGGGTTGAAGCCTTGAATAGCGACGACATCGAGGGCTTTGCCGTGTACGGCCGTCAGCCCAATAAACCCAAACTGCGACCCGGTTAATTCCAGGCAATGACGCAGCGCCGTATCCAGCACCGAT
>JAHBVI010000108.1 GCA_019637635.1 Anaerolineae bacterium | reverse complement strand
TAATGTTACACAGCAGTAGCTGGGGCCAGGGAAACCAGCGGCGAGGATAAGTGTCCTTGAGGTCAGAAGACAGTTACTACTCCCGAAAAGCCATTGAATATTCTCCAATGGGGCCGTTCATGTTTACCAGCAAGTGAGACAAACAATCGTCAACGAAAAATTCTCTATATATCTCAGGCTTCTCGACTGTGAACTCAATTGGCAAAAACCACTTGCTAACCGGATGGTCCCAAACCCATACGCACCAAACCGATTCCGGCAAAATATCCAGCTACTGTCAAAAGATGTGAGTTTTCAACCATATTCTTCTCAGATCAGCATCATTTATTCCCAAAGAGATAGCGAGCGCCTTGATTATAGCAAAGGCTACCTATCTGTACCCCTATTGAACATGAGAATCCACTGTCTGCTTATCTGCTGCCCACCGACTGCCGGTATTGGCTTTTGAACGATATAATCCGGCCTATGTGGATTCGTTTAAGGCATCTGGGCGCGTGGCTGTTACCTGCTTTGGCGTTGGGATTATTCAGTGGCCGTATTGCCAGTGAAACCTGGGCATCTATGTATGAACCTGATGTCATTGCGGCCATCACCTTTACCGCGCTGACGACCACGCTGGCGCTGCTGATGGGACGGCCGCACCCTCTGTCAGAAACATGGCCACTGCTGCTGATGTGGGGTTACGTCCTGTATCCACACCCGGACCCGCTGGTATGGACGGCCGTTGCCCTGCTCACGGCCGTCTGTTTTGCCCAGATGATTCCCCTACCTGCCCTGCCAGAACGGTGGTTGGTGCGCGGCGGGTTGGTGGGCACGGCCGTCCTGTTTGGCGCGCTCTACTTTTTCACACTGGCCCCCGGTTTGCTGCCCGCCGACAACGGCGAATTCCAACTGATTGCCGCCCAATTGGGCGTGGCCCATCCACCCGGTTTTCCCCTCTATACCCTGTTGGCGCACCTGATGACCCGGCTGCCCATCGGCGACACGGCCGCCTACCAGGTCAATTTGCTCTCGGTAGTCACCAGTACGGCCGTGCTGCTGCTGGTCTACCAGACGGTGTGGGATATGACAAAGTGGGTGTGGGCGGCGATGACGGCCGTGCTCGCCCTGGGCGCCGCCACCACCTTTTGGGCGCAAGCCACCACCGCCAACATCCGCAGCCTGACAGCGCTCTTTGCGGCGCTGGCGCTGTGGGCGTTGGTGCGTTTTTATCAAGAAACGCAAACTTCAACAGAAAACCCAACCGGCGCAACTGTCATTCCGAGGAGTCTGCGACGAGGAATCCCCGCGTTTAGAGATGTAGAGATTCCTCACTCCGCAGACTCCGTTCGGAATGACAGTAAAAATCCGCGTTTGTCCGCGTTCATCCGCGTCCCCTTTCAAGATCGCTGGCTGATTGTGGCGGCGCTGGCGGTGGGGTTGGGGGTGAGCCATCATTTGTCGCTGGCGTTTATGGGGGTGGTGTTTTTGTTTTTTGTGGTGATGGTTGATTCGGCCATTGTGAAAACGCCAAAGCGGTGGTTACGGCCGTTGCTGGCGTTTTTACTCGGTCTGCTCCCCCTGCTCTACCTGCCGCTGCGGGCGGGTACGGCCGTGCGTGGGGCCAGTTCAGACCTGGCAACCTGGTCTGGTTTCATCGAACACGTTTTGGGATTGGGCTTTCAGGGCGACTTTTTCTACTTCACCCATCCATTGACATTGGGGCTGCGGATGGGCGTCATGGGCAACGTCTTTACCTTCCAATTTTCCGGCTGGCTGCTGGCGGGTATGCTCATCGGGCTGGCGCTGCTGCTCTGGCGCGAATGGAAATTGGGGCTGCTGTTTGGTCTCTCCTCTGGCATATTTACCCTCATCACCGCCATGTACCGCGCTCCGCAAACGGTGGAGTATATGCTGCCCGCGTATGTGCCGATGGTGTTGTGTTTGGGGTATGGCGTGGGAGAGATCAAGAGATTGGGAAATTGGAAGATTAAAAAGACAACAATCTCCCAATCTCGCGGTGTCCCCACCGCAAATTTCCTAATCTCCTATCTATTCACCGCCGTCATGTTCACCGCCGCCATTTTCCAGGGCTGGTCATATTGGCCCAGCTACCGCCAAATGCACCTGGTAGAAGATGCCCGTGATTACGCCCAAACCTTGCTGGCCGATACACCGCCGGATGCGCTCATTCTGGCAAACTGGCATTGGGCCACGCCGCTCTGGTATTTGCAGGAGGTGGAAGGGCAGCGCCCGGACGTGACCGTGCGCTACGTCGCGCCCGGCGCGGCCCCCTATGGTGAAACGTGGGCGCAGGAGATTGCGGCGTCCTGGGACAACGGCCGTGACGTCATCGCCACCTGGGTTGCCCCCGCCGCCTACGCCAGCCTGCCCCCACCCGAACCCCTACACGAAGCCTTCTGGTTTCGCCAACAACCCCGCACCACCCTGCCAGCCAATTTTACACCGCTCAACGCTGACCTCGCTGACAGCATCCACCTGTCTGGCTATCACCTGGATAACCCCACCACCGAAATCTGGCAAGAAGCCACCATCACCCTGGCCTGGCAACCAATCTCCAATCTCCAATCTCCAATCTCCATAAACGTGCATCTCATCGGCGCCGACGGCCGTTCCTACGCCCAATCCGACCTCACCGTATCACCCCAACCCGACGGCCTCACCCTGACCCAATTCCGCCTGACGCCCCGCCCTGGCACGCAACCCGGCGACTATACCATTCGTGTGGGCAGTGGGGAGGTGAGTACGGCCGTGACCCCCCTCACCGTCAGCCCCATGAGCCAGCCACCCCTCACCCAACACCGGGTCTACCGGGGCGCCCCCCCCACCCGCTTGTTCGGCTACGATTGGGATCACACCCTGCCCGGCCAACCGCGCCTCTACCTACACTGGCAAACGCCAGATGGGTATTTGACGGAGGTGCGTGATAATGGGGATACGGCCGTGCCGCCGTTGGCTGGGCCGTGGGGAGTGAGCAGTGAGCAGTGGGCAGTGAGCGGTGAGCAGGGGCAGCACTATGTTCCATTGGGGCAGGGCATCATTTGGTCGGGCGATCCAATCTCTAATCTCCAATCTCCAATCTCCCCGGCGAACCAATACCCCCTTCCCCAACACTTTGTGGCCAGCCGCCCCTTGTGGCGCGACTACGTGGTATCCACCCGGCTGGTCGGTTATGAAGCCGACGGATTTCATTGGGCCTGGTGTGATCTGGTGGATTATGTGCCGGCGCTGGGGGCCATTCCCACGCTAAAATGGATTGCCGGATCGCGGGTCACCTCCCCCCACATTATTGACTATACGCAAGAATCGCCCACGTATGAAACGTATTGCCAGAGCGTAAAACCCGCGCCCGGCGCGCCTGTCTTAGTTGTCAGCAACACGGCCGTACCCGGCCGGACCGTCGGTGGCATGGTGACATTGTACGAGGCGTTTACCCAACGGCCGTTGCCCATCCTCGACGAACGCATTACCAGCCAATTCCCCTGGATACCGCTGGGCCAAACGACCATTGCCCCATAAACAAAAAGGCCAGCTTGTCGCTGGCCTTTTCATTTACGCGCGTTTCTCTAGCGTCACCATCACGCCATTTTTGGGGCGGAGGGTGGAGGAGAGCATAGGTTTAACTTCATGGTCGGGCACGGCCGTGATGTTGAACCGCTGCGCCACCATCGCCAGCGCCAGTTGCCCTTCCATCATGGCAAAATCCCGACCAATGCACAACCGCTGCCCCGCGCCAAAGGGAATCCAGGCATAACGGTGACGGTTGGCCGACCGTTCCGGCGTGAAGCGTTCCGGGTCAAACTGATCCGGGTTTTCCCAATGTTCCGGGTGGCGATGGTACATGTAGGTCAACGAGACTACCTGTGTGCCCGCCGGGATGTGGTACCCGTCAATCTCATCATCGGCAACGGCCGTGCGTGGCAGCCAGTAAGACGGCGGCTGCAAGCGCATCGCCTCTTGCAGCACCATGCGGGTGTAGGGCAGTTGCGGTAAATCGGCTAATGTGGGCTGACGGCCGTGCAGCGCCCCATCCACCTCCGCCTGCATCTTGCCCATCATCTCCGGGTGCTGCATCAAGTGGTGTAGCGCCCAGGAGAGCGCCAGGGATGTGGTCTCATAACCGGCCAGGAACAGGGTCGCTACCTCGTCACGCAACTGCTGGTCGGTCATGCCCTCGCCGGTTTCTTCGTCCACCACATCCAGCAGCATGGCTAACAGATGGTCGTCGGCCAGTTCCCCGGCACGGCATTGGGCGATGATGCCATACACGATCTCGTCAAAACGAGCCAACGCCTGCTGGTACTTTTTGCGACCGGGCACCGGCAGCCAGCGCGGCAGCGGCTCCACCAGGATCGCCTTCATCAAGAAATCCAGCGCGTAGGTCATGGCTTCGGCCGTGTCATCCATCTCTTGGGCCGGTAAACCAGTGCCAAACAGGGTACGCACAATCACCTTCATCGTCAGCCGGTTAAATCCAGGTGTCAGATCAAAGGGAGTGGCCCCATCAGCCGCCGTTTCCCAGCTATCCAACGCTTCGGCAATCGCCTCCACCATCAGCGTTTGCAGGGCCGCCAGCCGCTGCCGGTGGAATTGCGGCTGCATCATGCGCCGCTGCCGCAGCCAGAAGTCGCCTTCGCTGACCACCAGCCCATTCCCCAACATGCCGCGCACGGCGTTCCACATGGGGCCGCTTTTGCTGTAGTTGGCGGCATTGTCGCGCAGCACATATTGGGCATGGTGCGGCTGGTTCAAAACAACCACGTTGATCAGGCCCAGGTTCAGCCGGTAAATGTCGCCGTGTGTTTCACGGGCCTGAGCCACAAAGCCGAAGGGGTCGCGCAATAATTGCGGCAGGGAACCAACCAGGGGCAGGTTGCTGGTCTTGGGCATCCGGCGCACGGCCGTAGCGAAAGAGCCAGAGGGTGTCATACTTTCAAGCATCGTTATTACCTCCAAGGTAGGGTGGTCAGTGGGATATTTTGTTTTAGCCGACCACTTCAATTGAGAATCAGGTTGTGAATGGTAGGAACACGGGGATTTACACTTGTTTGGAATAGCAGTCGTGTCACCGAGTGGACATTTAACTGGATTTTTACGCGCTACAACACGCCAATTTTCACATACTGTCTGTCAAATAAGTGACAAAACAGCGGCAGCTTTTCGGGCACAAAAACTTCGTTCGCCAGACCATTGACTTATTTTACTACTCAGATACATTACCCGCCGGACGTCAAGGAAAAGGGAGGGGAACCATCATTTTGAGGAGGCAGTATGTTCACATTCTCTCGTCGGAAAATTGCAGGTTTCGTGATATTGGCGGTTACGCTTGGCAGCCTCTGGTCTCTGGTTCAAGGCCCCAGCATGGCCCGCGGCCAGAACGCCGAGACCGAAGCCGCCATCCAATTGTCCATCCCGGGCGCTCCCAACACGGTAGATGTCTTCCGTGACCCCAGCGACACCGCGATGAGTAAAGTGCAGCAGGGCAGCACTGCCGCCGCCGTCTCTTTTGACGGCGACCTCCGCTCCCTCCCCCAAATTGGGCCAGAAGAAAAGAGCCTGGGCATTGAGTTTGAGATGATGGAGATGGAAAGACCCAATCCCAACTTCACCGACCCCGTGCGCCAGGAATTCCGCGCCCCCGATGCCATGCCTGGCCCCAGCCAGAATTTTGCCGGTCTGGATTTGACCAATTGGGGCGCCGGCTGGCCGCCCGATACCAATGGCGATGTTGGCCCCAACCATTACATCCAGACCGTCAATACCTCCATCGGCATCTACACCAAAACCGGTACCCGGTTAGCCGCCTTCACCTTCAATACGTTGTTTGATGGCACCGGTACCCCCTGCGACGCCAACAACAATGGCGATCCGGTGGTGCTGTATGACAACGTAAGTGGTCGCTGGATTATCACCGACTTTGCCTGGACAAACATCAAAGATGGGCCTTATTACGAATGTATTGCCGTATCCAAAACGGCCGATCCTGTTTCCGGCGGCTGGTGGTTCTACGGGTTACGGGCCGATGACGCCACCCATCCCTGGCTGAACGACTACCCCAAACTGGGCGTCTGGCACGATGGCATCTACATGACGGCCAATATGTTCGACTGCCTCACAGCGACTTGCTCCAGCGCCAGCTACAAAGGGGTGCGCATCTGGGCGCTGAACCGGGATCAGCTAATCAATGGACAGCCGCTCAATTATCAATATGCCGACCTCGGCTCGGCCTATTTCAGTCTATTGCCCTCTAATGCCAAAGTGACCCAGGCGCCGGCCGGGACACCCAATTACCTGATGTCGCTGCAAACCACCAGCACCATGTACACCTGGAAATTGTCCATCAACTGGGCCAACCCTGGCAGTTCCACGCTCACCGGTCCCGTCAGCACCAGCATTGCTTCATTCTCGAATGCGGGGTCTGTACCCCAGGCTGGCACCTCCGTAACGCTGGATTCGTTGGCCGGGCGGTTGATGGCGCAGTTGATGTATAGCAATGTGGGCGGCACGGGGGCGCTGTGGGTGACGCACTCCGTCTCGTCTGGCGGTGTGGCCGGTATTCGCTGGTATGAATTCCGCAACCTGGGCGGCACGCCATCGGTTTACCAGCAAGGCACCTACCAGCCGGATTCCACCCACCGGTGGATGGGCAGTGTGGGCGTAGACAGCCAGGGTAATATGGCCGTCGGTTATAGCGCGTCCAGCAGCAGCATCAATCCCCAAATCCGGTATGCCGGCCGTTTGGCCGGTGACACGCTGAACACACTGGGGCAAGGTGAAGCCACGCTGATCGCCGGCACCGGGTCGCAAACCAGTTATAACCGCTGGGGCGACTATTCCGGGATGACGGTAGATGTGGACGGCTGCACCTTCTGGTACACCACCGAGTATTACATTTCCACCGGTACCAATTGGCAGACGCGCATTGGCTCCTTTGCCTTCCCCGGCTGCGGCGGTGGCCCCACGCCCACGCCTGGCCCAACGGCCACCCACACACCTACACCCACACCAACTAATACGCCAACGCCCACCAACACCCCCACGCCAACGGCCACGCCGCCGTCTGGCAGCGGCGTCATCTACATCAGTTCGGCTAGCGATGGCACAATTGGCGGTGTGAGTTATGCCGATGAAGACATCCTGGCGTTTAACATTGCCGCCGGGACCTGGTCGCTGTTCTTTGACGGCTCGGCGGCGGGCGTGACGGTAGACCTGAATGCCTTCGATATCCAGGATGATGGCACGATCTTGATGAGTTTCGACACGGCCGTGACCATTGGCAGCCTGGGCACCGTAGATG
This sequence comes from Anaerolineae bacterium, assembly GCA_019637635.1. Lineage (GTDB taxonomy): Bacteria > Chloroflexota > Anaerolineae > Promineifilales > Promineifilaceae > CAADGU01. Next base: position 18,068 of record JAHBVI010000108.1, on the reverse strand, counting down.
ACTCGGACATTGTGCGCTACAACCCAACCACCAACACCTTTTCCTGGTACTTCGATGGTTCGGACGTGGGGTTGACCACCAACGCCGAGGACATTGACGCCATAGGGTTTGCGCCGGACGGCCGTTTGCTCATCAGCACCACCGGCGACCCCAGTGTAACCGGTGTTTCTGGCTCTGATGAGGATTTGCTGGCATTTACCGCCACTTCATTGGGCAGCAACACCGCTGGTACCTGGTCACTCTACTTCGATGGCTCAGATGTGGGTCTAACGACCACCAGCGAAGATACTACCGGGGTCTGGGTAAACGGCACAAACAACGCCATTTACCTGACGATGTTGGGCGCGTTCAGCGTAACCGGCGTCAGCGGGACTGGCTCGGACATCTTTATTTGCGCACCCGGCTCATTGGGCAATACCACCAGCTGTACCTTCACCATGTTCTGGGATGGTTCGGTTTATGGCTTTACGGCCGTAGTGGATGCCATTGACATCGTACCCTAACTATTAATAACGCTTACCCGGTGGTGGACCCAAAACCCACCACCCTCTCCCTTTTCCTTGAATCCAATCCCCCGTTTATACTGCCGATGGGCATAGCCTGACATTTTGATTTGACGCGGATTTACGGATTTTTACTCGACCAACTTGATCCGTTAAATCCTGCAAATCCGCGTTCTAAGGTTTGCCTGTCTATTGGGAATAAAAAAGAGGGGATAAGGTGGGCCCACCAGGATTCGAACCTGGAACCCAGCGGTTATGAGCCGCTTGCTCTGCCGTTGAGCTATAGGCCCCGGAGAGAGAATTATGAATTATGAAGGATGAATTATGAAGGGGCCTGCTTTTTCATAATTCATAATTCATAATTCCTAATTCTAAAAGCGGCAGATGGGATTCGAACCCATGATAACAGCTTGGAAGGCTGTTGTGTTACCCCTACACCACTGCCGCACATACGTGTCAAGTATTCAGGTGTCAGGTGTCAAGTTAACATGGTACTTGACACCTGGCACTTTTACACCTGACACGTTTAAGGTCGGGGCAGCCAGATTTGAACTGACGACCTCTCGCTCCCAAAGCGAGCGCTCTACCAAGCTGAGCTATGCCCCGGTAAATTGTTGAAGTACCGGCGCGTAGTATACTTAGGTGTAAAGCGTGTGGCAAGTTGTGGTCGGCAACTGTCGGCCATCTGCAACTTGCCACCAACGATAGACAAAAGATGACCAATACCTACCAACAGTATTTTAGCGACGAACATGAGATGGCACGGCAGGCGGCGCGGCGCTTTGTGCAGAAGGAAATTGCGCCATTTGTGGATGAGTGGGAAGAGGCGGGTGGTTTTCCGCGCGAGTTGTACCAAAAGGCGGCGGCAGCCGGAATTTTGGGCGTGGGTTATCCCGAAGAATGGGGCGGCGTGCCCGGCGATCTGTTTATGCAGATTGTGGTGTGGGAAGAACTGGCGCGCGGCGGTTCTGGCGGGGTAGCCGCCGGGTTAGGCTCGCTGAACATCGCCCTGCCGCCCATTTTGCTGTTGGGCACGGCCGTACAGAAGGAGCAATTTGTCAGGCCGGTGCTGGCCGGGGAGCAGGTGGCGGCGCTGGCGATTACGGAGCCGGGGGGGGGGTCGGATGTGGCCAATTTGCAGACAACGGCCGTGCGCCACAACGACCACTACCTCATCAACGGCAGCAAAACGTTTATCACCAGCGGCTGCCGGGCGGATGTGCTGACAACGGCCGTGCGCACCGGCGGCCCTGGCGCAACCGGCATCAGCCTGCTGGTCATTCCCGGCGACACACCGGGGCTGTCCCGTTCCCAGCCGCTCAAAAAGATGGGCTGGTGGGCGTCAGACACAGCACAACTATTCTTTGATGATTGTCGTGTGCCCGTTTCCAATTTGATTGGCGTGGAAAACATGGGCTTTTACGCCATCATGGCTAACTTCCAGCGGGAGCGGCTGCAACTGGCCGTGCTGACCAACATGACGGCACAATTGGCGCTGGAGGAGAGTTTACGCTATGTGAAAGAGCGAGAGGCATTTGCACGGCCGTTGGCCGGATTCCAGGTGATTCGCCACAAGCTGGTGGACATGGCCACACAGGTGGAAGTAAGCCGCGAATTCACCTACCGCGTCGCCGCCAAAATGGACAGCGGGCAAGATCAGGTGATGGAGGTTTCCATGGCTAAAAATTTCGCCTGCCAGGTGAGCGATTTTGTCACCTATGAAGCAGTGCAGATTTTTGGCGGCTACGGCTACATGCGTGAATACCTGGTGGAGCGCCTCTACCGCGACAACCGCATCCTCTCCATCGGCGGCGGCACGACGGAGATTATGAAAGAGATCATTGCGAAACGGATATTATGACCAAAGGTCATAATATCCGTTCCCCGCTATAATCCCCTCCCATGTTTGACAAAATTTTAGGTGTGGAAGAACAGGCGCATACGGCCGAGGATGAAGAGTGGGATGCGTTTGTGACTGCCCATCCGCAGGGCAGTTTGCTGCAAACCACCGGTTGGGCGCGGCTGAAGAATCGTTTTGGCTGGCGTTCGCATCGGGTGTGGCTGAAACGCGACGGCCATATCGTGGCCGGGGCGCAACTCTTGTACAAGTCGGCGGCGATGGGTCTGGTAAAAATGGCCTACGTCCCCCATGGCCCACTGGTGGATTGGGCGGATACGGAACAAACGGCCGTGCTGCTGAACCAGATTGACCATTCCGTCTATGAACGGCGGGCGGCCATTGTCAAGATGGAGCCGCTGGTGTGGCAAGAGGAGATGCCGCCGGACGCCTGGCAGGCCATCTGCCAGCAGCATAATTTACGGCCGGAAACGGACACCATCCAGCCGCCGCAAACGGTAATATTGGATTTACGGCCGTCGCCTGACGACATTCTGGCGGCGATGAAGCAGAAAACGCGCTACAACATTCGCCTGGCGACCAAAAAGGGCGTCACCACCCGCCTGGGAACCCGCAGCGATTTGCCCGCCTTTATCCAACTGATGCAGCTAACCGGCCAACGGGACGGTTTTGGCATCCACACCCCGCTTTATTACCAGGCGGCGTATGAGATTTTTGCGGAGGCGGGGCAGGTGGCGTTGTGGCTGGCGGAGTTTGACGGACGGCCGTTGGCTGCCATCATGGTCTTTACGCTAGGCACAAATGCCTACTACCTCTACGGCGCGTCCGGCAACGAAGAGCGGGAACGGATGCCCAACTATGCTGTGCAGTGGACGGCCATCGAATGGGCCAAAAACCAGGGCTGCCACCGCTATGACCTGTGGGGCATCCCCGATGCGCCGGAAGCGGAACTGGAAGCCAATTTCACCAACCGCCACGATGGGCTGTGGGGCGTCTACCGCTTCAAACGCGGCTTTGGCGGCGAAATCAAACGCACCGTCGGCGCGACAGACCGGGTGTATAACGAGTTGGCGTATAAGTTGTATCAATGGAGAAGAAGCCGGTGAAACGTGAAACGTGATGCGTGATTGGTCACGCATCACGTTTCACGCATCACGCAAACCATATGACCACTTTCCACTCCATCACCTCCCCCGAAGAATGGCAGCAACTCCTCTGCAAATTGCCGCACAGCCATGCGCTGCAAAGCTGGACGTGGGCGGCGTTTAAGTCGCGCTGGGGCTGGCAGCTGCGGCCGTTGGTGATGCTTGAGCCGGGCAGTGACAAACCGCTGGCGGCAGCGATGGTCTTGAAACGGCCGTTGCCCCGCACCCCCTATTCCATCCTCTATGTACCTAAAGGGCCGGCGTTTGATTACGCCAACGAGTCCCTGCGAAACCTGGTGCTGGCCGAATTGGAGCAGGTAACCCGGCAGGAGCGGGGCATTTTCATCAAGATTGACCCGGACGTGGTGAAAGGATGGGGGGCAGAGGAAGAGCAGCCCGCGCCAATGGGGGTGGAATTTATGCAGGATTTACAGGCGCGGGGCTGGCGGTTTGCCGATGAGCAAATTCAATTTCGGCATACGGTGGAACTGGATTTGACCCAATCGGAAGAATCGCTGCTGGCGGCGATGAAGTCGAAGACACGCTACAACATCGGGTTGGCGGCGCGCAAGGGGATCACCATACGGGTGGGGACACCGGACGATTTTCCCATGCTGGCGGCGATGTACCAGGAGACGGGAGAGCGGGATGGATTTGGGCTACGGCCGTTGCCCTACTACCTGGACATCTGGCAAAGTTTCTACCAAGCCGGCCTGGGGCAGCCACTCATCGCCGAATATGCAGGCGAGCCGGTAGCCGCCATCTACCTGGTGAAATCAGGCCAGAAAGTGATTTACATGTACGGCGCCTCCACCGAAAAAGAGCGTAACCGAATGCCCAACTATTTGTTACAATGGGAGGCTATCCGCTGGGCAAAAGCACAAGGATGTGAACGATACGATTTTTGGGGCGCGCCGGACGAATTTACCGAGAGCGACCGGCTGTGGGGCGTGTGGCGCTTCAAAGCCGGGTTCAACGGTCAGGTCGTCCGGCACATTGGCGCGTGGGATTATGTGGTACGGCCGTTGTGGTATTGGCTGTATGGCACGGCCGTGCCGAAATATCTGGATTTATTGAGGAATAGAAAAAAGGGGGAGATTGGAGATTAGAGATTGGAGATTGCCCTATCTCCAATCTCCAATCTCTAATCTCCAAAAGAGGAATTCACTATGGCACGAACGATTGTCATCCTGGACGGCGACCAGACCGGACAGGAATTATTGGAAGAGGCGCTGCGGGTGCTTGAACCCGGCGTGACCCGTTTTGATGTGGAATTTTTACACTATGACCTCAGCCTGGAGAACCGGCGCGCCACCAATAACAAGGTGGTGTACGAAGCCGGGAAGGCGATCCGCGAATACCGGGTGGCCCTCAAAGCGGCCACCATTACCCCGGAAATCAAGGGCGATGTCGGTAGCCCCAACCGCATCTTGCGTGAGGAAATGGACGCGGAGGTAATTTTGCGCACCGGGCGACGTATTCCCGGCGTCCGTTCCACGGCCGGCGTGTATGCGCCTATCAGCGTGGTGCGCATGGCGCGGGATGACGCCTATGGCGCCAAGGAGTGGCGCGAAGGTGAAGAAGATTCGCCAGACGAGATGGCCTACCGCACGGAGAAAATCAGCCGCCGCGTCTGCCGGGCGGTGGCCGAATACGCCTTCCTCCACGCCCGCGATACCGGCTCCAAAGTGTTTGGCGGCCCCAAATTCACTGTCAGCCCGGTGTATGAAGGCATGTTTAAGGAGGAGCTAGACGCCTGCGCCCAAAAGTACCCGGATGTGCGTTACGAACCGCAATTGATTGACGCTACCTTCGCCCTGCTGTTAGCCACCACCGGCGAACCGCTGGTCATTCCGGCGCTGAACCGGGACGGTGATTTACTCTCGGACATGGTGCTGCAAATGTTTGGCTCCATTGCCGGGTCGGAATCTATGGTCATCTCTATCAACCCAGAAGGGCAGATTGACTGCCTGATGGCCGAAGCGCCGCACGGCACAGCCCCCCGCCTGCAAGGGCAAAACCGGGCCAACCCCATGGCCATGATCCTGGCCGGGGCGGGAATGCTGGCGCATATGAAGGAAAAAGAGGCCAAACGCGCCAGCCGGGCCATTTACGAAGCCACGCTGGAAACCGTATACGATGGCATTCGCACGGCCGACATCGGCGGCACGGCCAACACCGACGAGTTCACCAATGAAGTTATCCGCCGGGTAAAGACGAAGTTGGAGGTGTGGTCGGCGCTTTCGTAATCCGTGAGCCGTAATCCGTGAGCCGTGAGTCGAAGTCGGATTACGAAATACGGATAACGGATTACGGGTTCTGCAAAGGAGGGATCATGTTAGAACTAATCAGCCGCCAGCCGGAGACGCCACAATACCAGACGCCGCTGCTGTTTGTGCATGGGGCCTGGCATGGGGCCTGGTGTTGGGATGAGTTTTTCCTGCCTTATTTTGCCGCCAAGGGGTGGGCGACTTATGCGCCGAGTTTACGCGGGCATGGTAACAGCCCCGGTGGGGAAAAGATTCGCTGGCATTCTGTGCCCAATTATGTAGCCGATGTAGCGGAGATCGCCCAGACGTTGCCGACCCGTCCGGTGGTGATTGGTCATTCAATGGGTGGGCTGGTGGTGCAAAAGTATCTGGAAACGTACCATGCGCCAGCGGGGGTGCTGCTGGCGGCCGTGCCGCCGCGTGGGGTCATGGGCACAACCCTGCGATTGGGCCGCAACCATCCCGGCGTTTTGCTTAAAGTGAATTTGACATTAAACATGCAGCCGGTTATTGGCACGCAGGCGTTGGCGCGAGAGATGTTTTTTAGCGAGGAGATGCCGGAGGAAGAGGTGGGGCGGTATTACGGCCGTCTACAAAACGAATCCTTCCGCGCCTTCAACGATATGCTCTGGCTGAACCTGCCCAAACCAAAACGGGTGAAAGCACCGCTGCTGGTCTTGGGCGGCAGCAAAGACACCGTTTTTACAGTGGATGAGGTCAAGAGTACCGCGACGGCTTATAACACCGAAGCCGTCTTCTTCGACATGGCCCACGACATGATGCTGGAAACCGGCTGGCAGGCGGTGGCCGATCATATTATCGGTTGGCTGCGGTCACAGGGGATTTCGTGACCCTTCAACCGTAATCCGTAAATCGTAAACCGTAATCCGACTTCGGATTACGGATTACGGGCCACGGATTACGGCTCACAGGGACGCCGGCCGGATCGTAACCAGCGTGATTTCCGGGGGGCAAAGGAAGCGGACGCGGGGGGCGCTGAGACCTTCCAGGCCGACGCCGCGGGAGACGTAGAGGTGGGTACGGCCGTGATAGTACAGCCCCATCACAAAACGCCGCCCTAATTGGGAACTGGTGAGAATGGGGCCGATGAGGGGCAAACGCACCTGCCCCCCATGCGTATGGCCGCATAGGTACAGGTCAATGCCGTGCTGCGCTGCCTGGGGCGCCAGTTCCGGCGAATGGTAGAGCAATATCTGTGGTGAATGGTTGGGCGTCTGGGCCATCAGTTGCGCCAGCCGGGCCTCATCCGTGGGAATGTGGTGGGTGCAGTCCAGGCCAATAAGGGAGAGAGTACGGCCGTGACCCACATCCGCCAGCACACATTCCTGCCGCAACAACTGCACCGGCAGGTCATCAAAAATGGGAACCACCGTTTCCCGCAAATCTACCGTGGGGCTACCTAAGGTGGCATAGACGCCATACGGCGCTTTCAGGCGGCGCAGCAATTGCCAGACCTGCCGGTGTGTTTCCGGGTCACGATTATAGGAAAGATTGACAAAATCGCCGGTGATGACAATCACATCCGGTTTCGCCTTTTTAGCCAGTTCCACCACCTGCTCTTCCCGCGCCGTCAGCCGCTCAATGTGCAGGTCTGTGATGTGCAGCAGGCGCAGCGGCGGACTGCCCGGTTTCATCCGGTCGGTAAACATGAGGAACTCGGTCATGCGCAGGCGAAACGGCTCAATTTCCGTGCCCCAGACAAGCGCCGCCAGACCAATTAACTGCGCGCTTAAAAAGAGGGCAATCCCCAGTTGTGTTCCCAGCCAACGGGCCAACAGAGCGGCGACGGCCGTGGCCGCCAACCGGGGCAGCGCCAACACCACAAATTGCGCCTGCCAGGGGCCATAGGAAATCCCCCGCCGGGGCAGCGAGCGCAGCAGCAGCATATCCGCCGCCAGCATGACGGCAGCGAATAATGCGACCACACGCGCTGAATTTTTATCGCCAGCTAACAGCACCCAGCATAAACCCGCCAACCCGCTCAAGGCCAGCCACAGCAGCAACAGCGCCCAATCCGGCCACGCAGCCGGTTGGTGAAAAAAGAGCATGAGCTTGTGCAGCCCTCCCTCAGCCAGAATATCTACTTCCGGTTCGGCAATCTCCTGGAGTTCTTCCAGCCGCTCGTCAAACAGTCTCGTCTCTTGCACCATTCACTCCTGTTTACACCTCACTGGAACAGTGGCGATCATGCGTCACCATCCTTACCGTTGTTCTTAAATTTGCCAAAGTGAACGGGGCATTAAAACCTTCAAGTTATGCGCCAGTTTTGCCTGTGAGGGGCCTGGTCTGGTGGAGGGTTAACCATTCGGACAGGGTCAGGGTTTCGGCGCGCCGACGGCCGTCTACCCCCGCCATTGCCAGCCATTCCCCCACTGCTTCTTTACCCAGCCCTAATTGGCGCAGGTTGTTTTGCAGCTGTTTGCGCTTCTGGCTGAATCCGGCGCGCGTGAGGCGAAAAAACGCTTCTTCCTCGGCCAACGGCAACGGCCGTACCCCCGCCAACTCCACGCGCACCACCGCCGAATCCACATCCGGGCGGGGCCAGAAAGCGCCGGCCTTGATGGTGGTGATGGTTTGCACACGGCCGTAAAACTGCACACTGACCGCCAGCAGAGACATGTGAGGCGGCACGGCCGTGAGCCGCTCCGCCACCTCTTTTTGCACCGTTAACACCATCAACTCCGGTTTGTGGGCCGCCGCCAGCAAATGGCGCAAGATGGCTCCGGTGATGTAGTAAGGGACATTGGCGACGACTTTGTACGGCCGTGTAAACAACGCGCCCGGCTCCTGCGCCAGTATATCCCCATGAAGAATCTGCACATTCGTCACTCCCGCTAATTCGTGGTGCAGGATCGGCAGAAAGCGGTCATCCAATTCCACCGCCACCACTCGCCGTGCCCGCTGTGCCAGCAGCCGCGTCAGCGCCCCCAGCCCCGGCCCAATTTCCAGCACCTCATCTCCATCGCTCACATCGGCCGCATCCACAATGCGCACCAGCACATTCTCATCAAACAAGAAATTCTGCCCCAGGCTTTTTTTTGGTTCCAGTTGGTAGCGGTCGAGGAGTTGTTTGGGGTGCATGAATTATCCAATTACCCAATTACCAGACCGGTAATTGAGTAATTTTACGGCAGCGCCTCCGGCAGCAAAAAATTTATATCTTCCAGCGGCGGAATGGGGGTCAGGTAGTACACATCAACCGTGCCCGACCAGGGGATGTAGGCGTCTTCGGCGTAACCCAGGTCAATCCAACGGCCGTGAACGCCACCCCCCGTATCCCCGGCATAACCCAGGCCATAACCGGGCACATAGACCCAGCTGCGCCAGGGTACAATGGCCCGGTCTACGGCCACCACCCCTTGCTGCGCCGGCAGGCCGCTGGCGGTAATGCCGTAATCGGGTGCTTCTATTGGTTTACCCGAACTGCCCGCATGGTAGGAAGTGACGCGCATCGTCACCACCCGCCAGTATTGCAGCGCGCCATTGGGTGTATTGAGGATGCGGGTAACGATATTAGTGCCATACCCGACCACTTCTGTCACCGGTTCCCGCGCCACCCATTCACCGTCTACCGCTTCGCTGACGGCCGTGCCGTTTTCATACCGCACCCGAATCCGCTGCCGCAAGATGCCGGGCACGCCAGGGCTAACCACTTGCTGCGTATCAATCTCCAGACGGCTGTCTGCCTGGTAGATGGTCTGGTAAGCAATCGGTTCATCGGCCAGGCGAAAATCTTCGGTAACACGCACTACCTGAATGGTAGCATTTGGCGACAAGGGCGTCTCCGGGCCGGGCAGCGCGTAATCGCTGCCAATCAGAGTAACGCCGCTGTCAGCCAACACATCCAGGGCATTGGTGTGGGCGGTGCGGGTGGTGATGGTACGGCCGTCTACCAGAATGGTCACGTTAAAGGCGCGCCGCACGGTAATGGTCAGTCCCTCGGTAAGAGGGGTGTGGGGTGCTGGCTCGGTGCTGTCCAGCGGTTGCAAGGTGATGCCGGCTTGCTGTACGGCCGTGCCCACCATCGTGGCGCCGGTGCGCACCGTCTGGCGCTGACGGCCGTCGTGAATGGTGATGGTTACAAATCTGCCAATTTCCAGAGTGGGGGGCAACGGCCGTGTCGCCAACGCCTCCACCGGTACACGCACGCCATCGGCAAAAATGGGCACATCAGGCGGCGGATTCAACCCGATTTCGGCCAGAAAAGCAGCCAGGTGTGGTTGGTGGCTAAAGTAGGTCTGCACGCCGACGGCCGTGCGCACGGTAACGGCGCGGGCGCGTTGGATGCTGATAGTGGTAGCCGGCGGAGCTTTCAGGGGCGGGCTGACCACATCCTCTGGCCGCAGCGTCACCCGCGCCGCCGCCAACACCTCGGCCACCGTCCGGTAACGACCGGACAGCCGGGCAATCTGCTGGTCGCCATCCATCACCACATACTCCTCCTGGGCCAGCATATACCCGGCTGCTGCCAGGCTGGCCATGCCCAGTAGCAGAAAGAGAAAAACCAGAATGGTAGACGGACGGAAACGGGTACGCATAAAAAAAGAGACTGGAGATTGGAGATTAGAGATTACCAGGACAGTGCAATCTCCAATCTCTTAATCTCCAATCTCTTGATATATCCATGGAACCGATGACCACCAGGTTGTCCTGGGCGCCCGAAAGAATCGCCTTAGTGCTGCTTCTTTCCAGACCTGACACGGTTCGGCGGCTTTCGCCGCCAGGGACCCAGTGCTCACCGGTCTCATAGATACATCTGTTAATGAAGCGACCGGGATCGTAACAAAAACCCTCCCACCGGTCAAATGCAGGTGAGAAAAAGAAGAGGGTATCTGAACCCAGATACCCTCTTACTTTACCGGATCAAGAACCGGCACCGAACCGGTTCTTGACAGGTACTCAAGTTGCTACGGTTTCAAGATGATGGGCAGGTAGATCAAGTTACCGGGGGCAGCCGCCACGGTCACAGTCGCCGAAGCAGTGGCGGTGGCCACATCACTCGGCCCGGCATTGTACGCCGTCCAGGTGGCGGTGTTGGTTGTGTCTGCCGTAATCGTTGCCGTGAAGGTCAGACCGGCGGCCACAGTGTCTACACTTGCCCCTGGCAGCAGGTTAAAGGGCAGGGCATTGAGCAGCGTGCCTAACTCATCATCGGCCAGGTCATGCAGCCCCAGCGCCACATTACCGATGTTGGTGACGGTGTAGCAGTAGTAAACGGTTGTACCTGACTCTACCGTGATGCTCGTCGTGGTGGCGCAGACGCCTGGCGTGGTGCCCACCGTCTTCACCAGGGTGATGGCCGGCGCGGGCACGGGCGTTACATTCACCGTAGCCGAGTCTGTGGCTGTGGCTTCGTCGCTTGGCCCGGCATTGTACGCCGTCCAGGTGGCCGTGTTGGTGGTGGTCACGTTGATTGTGGCGCTGATGGTGAGGCCGGCGGCTACCGTGTTCACACTGCTGCCTGGTGTCAGGGCGTAGTTGAGTCCGGTAAAGATCGCACCTAGCTCATCATCTACCAGATCGTGCAGGTTCAAGGTGACGTTACCGGTATTCTCCACCTCATAGCAGTAGTAGACCGTTGAACCGGCCACGACGGTGATCTCGTCTGTGGTGGCGCAAACAGCCGGATCGGTGCCGACCGTTTTGGTCAGACTAATGGCCGGGGCCGCAACTTCATTCACGTCCAATGTTACCGGCAGTATCACCAGGCTGGTGCCATTACCGGGGCCAACATCGGGGTCGTTGCTAGATACACACAGATTGGCGGTATAGGCGCCGGCGGCCAGACCGGTGGAGTCGAAGGTAACGGTGACATCGGTGCTGGTGCCGCCGCCATTGCTGCCGCTGGTGGGGTCTACACTCAACCAGGGCACATCACTGGGGCTGCTGCAATCCGACAGCCCTTCGATGATAAAGGGTAGCCCTTGCGGCCCAACATCAACCAGATCAGCCCAGCCAGCAGTGGTAAATTGCATGGCATTCCCTGTTGTGGTCTGCCCCAGGATGGAGATGGGCGGCGCCCAGGGGCCAGAAGCCAATGTGCCGTTTGCCTGCCAGTCCACCCAGTAAGTTCCAGGCGGCAAGAAGGTATTGATGTCCGTGACATTAGCCATAATTGGCCGGTCTGTGGCGCCTAGACTGGTATCCAGTGTGCGGTAGATGTTTGACCAGCCGGTGGCGGTCATGCGGTTGGTGGTGGTGTCGCCAAAGACCACGTTGCTGTTGGGATCGTTTGGCGGGCCATCCCAGATGCGCAGGTTCACGGCCGTAAACGTGGATGTGGTGCTGGAACCGGTCTGATAGCCAAAGAAGGTGATGTTTTGCACAAGCCAGCCACCGCCGGTTACGGTGAAGTCATCAGCGACCCGGTTACCGGCGGAAACCTGGTTACCAAAGCCAAACGTACCCATACCCAGAGCTGTTTGTAAGGCGCTCACATCAGCGCCACCGGCCCCACCGCCGGGATGGGTGACTAATGGGCCGTTGTCATAGAGGATGTCTTCGGGAACGTGCCAACCGCTCAAAGCCGGGGCAGCGCCTGCGGGCTGCCCATTGCTGAAGGCAGCGGCGCTGGCATCTTCGCGGGCCACGCTAGCGTCACCGCCGGTTGTGATTGCAGAGCGTACGGCCGTTGGTTCTTCGGTAATGTTCCAGGTCAACGTGCCATCGCCGGTGTTGGCGATAGTCAACGTCTGGGTGGTGATGGTGTCCGGGTCCTGGGTGCTGCTCAGGCTGAGCGGGTCTACGTCAATGTTCTGAATCAGGACATTAACTATGGCGGAGTCTGTGTCTGAGGCGCTTTGAGGAATAACCTCATAGAACAAAATCGCCATGCCATCTTGCAACACCGGCTGGTTAAAGGAGTATTGCAGCGCGGTCGTGGCGTCTTTATTCAGACCTACCGTGGCTGAGGCGCCGAAGCTGGTCGCCGGATCGTCAAAGTCCACATCCAGGTATTGGAATTTGATCTCGTTGCTGCCCTCGAACAGCAGCACCTGGAACGTGATTGTAGGCGCTGCGGCTGAACCGGGGAAGTGTGGCCGTTGATACCATTCGATGATGGCCACGCGGTTGGGCGCTGTGCCTTGCACTTCCCAATAGACGTTGCCTTGTTCCTCATCCAGGTCATCCCAGAAGGGAAAGATGGTCAGTGGGTGTGCGGCATTCGGCAGCGCTGCGTTGGTGATACCCACATCGCCGGTGGTGGCGTTAAATCGGATACCGCCGTTATTACCCACCCGTAAGTCACTGGAGGTAACGCCGTAGAAGGTGAAGGGGAAGGGAAGGGTGATGTTGGCTTCACCGTCGTCGGTCAGATTCAGTGGTGTACCGGTGGTGGTAATGGGAATATAGCTGAAGAGCGCCTGGTCATCATAAACGTAATCACCCAGGGCTGACACGGCCGTCCACGTGGCCTCATTTGTAACCGAAGCGACCACCGTTTCCGGCACAATCACCTCCGGCGAAAAATCTCCAGGCGCCAGTGTGTAGGGGAAGTCATTGAGAATGACGCCCAGTTCCGTGTCTACCAGGTCGTGGAAATTGAGCGTGACCGTACCGGTGTTTTCCACCTGGTAGCAGTAATAAACTTCGGTGCCCGCTGCCACCGTAATCTCATCGGTGGTAGCACAAACGCCGGGTGTGGTGCCCACCGTCTTGCTCAGGCTGATAGCCGGGGCGCCAGCAACCGGCTCGCAGGCGGTGACAGTCACATCATCAATCGCCAGACCGGCGTGGTTGACAGAGGTGTCAGTATCCAGGTGGAAACGCAGTTCTAGTTGTTGACCCAGATAACTGCTGAGATCCGCACTGTGCAAACCCCAGCCGGCACTTTGCTGCACGGTCACCGCCGGATTGCCAATGCCCGTTGTAACACGCATCGTAGCGTCATACCACTGCCACAGCCGTTCCGGGCTGCCACCACCGACCAGTTGGGCATCCACAAAAGCACGATCAAAGGTGGCATTTTCTATCTGGTACTTTTGCGCCCAGGAGAGTTGGACAGGGCCAACCAGACCGGTAAGGTCTATACTGGGTGAGAGTAAATCCTGGTTACTGGAAAGGCTGTAGTCACCGTTTAAGTTGGTCACCCAACAGTTGGCGCCACTGTTACAGGAGTTGATCGGCGCAACGGTTGGTGCGCCCCAGGCCCAATCAACATTTGTGCCTGACGCGATAAAGCCACCGTCATTAGCTTCAAAGTCGGTGCTGAACACAGTTACTGGCTGCGTCCCCGTTGGACAGGTGGCAGGCGGTGGCGGCTCACAAATGGTCAATGCCCAACTTTGGAGTACACCATCATTGGCCGCCAGGTCATCATACACGTTCAGCGTCCATTCACCGCCAGCATTTTGACCATCAAACCAGCCCAAGCGGTAACTCAACGCGGGCTGATGCACAATGCCACTCTGGATAGTGTAAAAGGTGTTAGGAATAGCGGCTTCATCATCCAGAACCAGATTCATCTGCTGTTGGGCGGCAGCGCCACGGTCATTGAAGAGAATAACCTCATTCCCACCGGGCGCAGTTAGCGTTACATCCAGATCTGGCATATTGGTATGGGTGAGGACAATAGTCACATCCAGATCAGCGATGCGCGGGTTGCCGGGTACATTCAGCGTGGAAGTTACCAGGCCAGGACCAGTAGGAATGGCAACCGGCACATCAGTGCTGGTGTACGTGGTGCAATTAGCAGTGGCCGGGACGTGGGGAAGTACAGATACAGATAAATGGTAAGTCGAAGCAGGGGTGCCAGCAGCAGTGGGATGATCCACGTAAACATAATAGGTACCGGCCTCCTTCACTGTTAAGAAAAATGCTTCCGAATTCGGTGATGTTGTGTTCGCATCATTGATGACCAAAATGGATAACGGAGAACCAAAAGCGCCTAAACCAAGACGGCCGTTCCATGTTGTACCCCCATCGCGCTCCGGATCCAAATCCAAGCTTAAGAAGACGGTGTCGCCAGCATTCAACGCCATTAAGAAAACATCATTGTCTGCCGCCGGATTAATGGTACCTGTCACCCAACCAGAAGCTGGGAGGGGTTGTCCACCATCGGCCAGGTTGTTTGGCTCCGTCTCCGGTGTGGGGGCGCCACTTTGTAGTTGGAAGTACAGGTCATAGGGACGTAATTGGCTAGTAGCTGAGAAATGTTTCACCTCAAGATAATAAGTTCCCGCTACTGGCAAAGTAGCCCCGGCAATGCTTGAAGACAGACCGCCAAAAGTGCCGTCATCGTCGTCAAATTCGATCAGGGTGACGCCATCCGTATCAAATACGCGCAGTTGGCTGTCGCTGCTGCCATTGGCCGAGCCTCCGGTCATGACCGCTGCATAAATACGGTCACCAGCCTGGGCTGTGAATGAAAAATAGTCTAAATCAGCATTGGGATACACATAACCACGCACCACGGCGCTGCTGCCACCCAGGGCGTTAGCCGTGGCGGGTGTATCGTTCGGTTCCGTTTCGTACACGGAAATGGCGCCCTGGGGGGCCACCAGGCGGGTGGCCGGAACATTGCCCGCTATGCCCCCCCCTATTTCTTGTACAGATATTTCGGCGGTATCCGCTGGTTCTGCGGCGGGGATCTCTTTTTCGGGCTGGCCTGTTTGGGCAATGCCTGGCGGGGCACTGGCAAACGCCAACGAGAAAAAGGTGAGGCTCAGCAGTGAACCCACAAACAACAATACTAAGATAAGCGGTTGTTTCCTCATGGTTTTCTCCTTTTGTCTAAATGAGGGTGATAAGGGCACCACAATGGCGCCCCAAAACACAAGAACAGAAGTGGCGGCAATGCAATTATGAATGCGAAGTGAGAGAAGTCATAAAAAGTATAATCATGAACTTCTGCCTTGTAAACAAATTCAGGCATTTTGGGGACGCGGGTTTTTCATTGATGCCGAAGAGGGGTTCGCACGCCAACGTGCGAACGGGTACGAAGGCGTGCCCTACTCCTCAACAAGAAATCCGCGCACTCAGGCATTTTGCCTGAGATGGCGACAAAGGGGGTGAAACTTCTTTCTGGTTGGGTCGTTCTGCCCTTTGATCAGGCATTATTGGAGAATAACCATCGCTTCCTGACGGCGTTCCCAGGGCACAAAGAGATGGTCGTGGTAATAGGCGGAAACGGGGTTGACGGGAATGCCCGCCTGGGCCAACCGGGCGGTGATGGCGGCCAGGAAACCAACGGCCGTGAGCGCCGAATGTACCGTCAGGGTAATGCAGGCCCACGTGTTTTCAAACAGCAGGCCACTGGCGATGGCCTGTTCCTGGCTGGCAATTACGGTGACGCCCTCCGCTTCCCAAAATGTGCCCAGGGGTGCAAAGGGCAGGGCATGGTAAGCGTCCGGGGTGAGGGTGGTGAAGATATACGGCCGTGCTGCCAAGACCGGCTGCATGGTGGCTAACAGGGTGACTAGGTTCGTTTCGCCGTTCATAGGGGGATGGGTTGCAGGTCGGCGCGTTTGTAGAGGGGGTGTCCAGGACGGCCGTCCTTCAGCTTTACCAGACAGTGTGGCGACCGCAAAAACGTCAGCACGGTCTCGTCCCTGTTTTGGTATGCGCCTCTGGCGCCCCAGGCGCATACCGTCAAGGCCGCTTCCTTCTGAAGTTTCCGCAGCCACGCATCGTTTTCCGGGCCAACCGGATCGGCCACCTGATACAGAGCCGCCGGATTGGTTGAGCGGTAGGC
Organism: Anaerolineae bacterium; assembly: GCA_019637635.1. GTDB lineage: Bacteria > Chloroflexota > Anaerolineae > Promineifilales > Promineifilaceae > CAADGU01. Next base: position 1,578 of record JAHBVI010000108.1, on the reverse strand, counting down.
GAATAAGTTGCCGATTATCAGCCCACCGTACCCCCACCGCCGGGCATACTGGATGCACACACGCGACGTGTGGTCGTCCAACTCCCCATCCGCCACCGACGGGTTCAAACAGACAAACAAAACCAGCGCCTCCGCCTCATCCCACACCCGCCGCAGTTCATAGCGGTACTGCTGACAAGAGGAAATCACGGCCGTTGTTTTCATACATACCGGGGTGCGAACGATCAGATGTATCGCACCTGATTTTGCATTTCATCGGCCGTGACGTGATTTAAGAGACGCATCAAGCGCCGCACCACTTCATAGGGCGGATTGCGCACGGCTAAAATGATACCGTAATGGGTTTTTCCTTCGCTGGCATACGCACTGGCAAGAGCTTCAAAATCGTGACGGTTATGGGTGAGTAATGTTCTGCGCTGGCTGATGGCATAGGCTAATTGCTCCTCGTCACTTTTGGCAAGCTGCCCTGCCTCACGCGCAGTAATAGCCGAGAAACCACGCCCGCGCAATAAATCTGCTATGACAACGTGGACATCTTCGTCGAGATAGAGTTCAATGAATAACTGGCTCACATGCCTCTCTCAGAGGCCCCTCACCAGGGGGTCAATCAACTCATCGGGAATGCGATTGCGTTCAATATACTCATTGATTTCTTCTTGGTGCTCGCTGTAATAACTCAAAGCATCAAATACCTGAGCTAATGTCAGGTGCGGCAACAAGGCAGGGATTTCCTCTGCCAAAACGCCCTGTCGCCATGTCTCAACGATAGCCCTCACCGGCGTCCGTGTCCCCTTAATAATTGGTTCGCCGCTCAAAATTTTGTCATTTCTCACAATATAGCGGTTCTCTGTAATTTGAATCATCGTAACTCACCTTATTTGAGAGAAGTATTACTTCCAAAATAATCCGTATTTTGTTGAGATGCAATGTTACCCTACTTCACCCCACACCCGCCATAGTTCATATGGGTATTGCTGGCAAAACAATAACAAGGCAGAAGTCTTCATAAAAATAATCCATAGATCAGCATAGCCAATTGACTAACTTGCATTGCTGGCGTTAATCGAACCAGTTGAATGCGATCTCCCCATTTGTTTTTGTGTTCCAAGAGCGAACTTGTTAAGTGTTTCACTACTCTCGAAAAAACCGGTAATGCCAAGTCGTAACATTAGCCACCACCGGTTTTCCCATGCCGCACGGCCGTGAACGTGCCAATGTAGCCAAATACCTCCCCAAACAGGGGATGGATAATCCGCAAATCCACGTGGGCTGTTTGCACAAATTTGACGCGCCCCAACAAGAACGACCACAGCCAGGTGGGTAAATACCAGATTCGCCCGCCGATGCGCACGGCATTACTGACCGTATCCAGCGTAAATGTGCGGGGGGGAACAAACTGACCCTTCCACACCATATGCAGAAAACGTTTCACGCCAACCTGATCCGCCAGGTTATCCATCTTCGCGTCATACACCACTGTCGTATTAAACTTGACGGGAGGATCGAAGGCAAAGGTTCTGTTCCACTCATGGTACGGCTGTCCGTCGGGGAGATAACCCGGCGCTACGACTAATGTGG
>JAHBVI010000107.1 GCA_019637635.1 Anaerolineae bacterium | reverse complement strand
ATACTTCTGATACTGATGATCAGCCCGGCTATGGTAGGTATGATACCAATAGGAATGATGAGCAAAGAAATCAGTAATAATGCCTGCCAGCTTAACTCATAACTCATTAACCAACCACCAAAAGGCAGCCAGATAAATGCCTGCCCGCTGGAAAAGCCAAATTCGCCCAGCCAGCCAAACAAGAAAAATTGCCAGGCCATATATGGCAACATACTGATCCCCAGACCGGCGGCGTCATGCCAGTTACGTCGCTGCACACTGTATAAACCAAACGCTAATATGAACAACAGCGAGGTTTCTTTGGCCAGCAGGGATAACGCAAACCAGAAAAATGCCCAATTGTGCCGGTCCTTTACCCAGGCCAGCATTGCCACCATGACCAACATCATCGCCAATGGTTCATTCATGTTGCTGCGTAAGGCCACCAGATTACCGGCATATAACCCGTAAATGAGTGCATACCAATTTGAGGTCTGGTGATGCCGTAGGAGCAACTCTGTTACCCACGTGCCTATGGCAATGGCAATGATGTTCAGCCCGATTAACGTCCAGGGGACAAGCTCAGACCAGCCAAGCGCCAGCAAACGAGCCAGGAAGGGATAAAGGATACGCTGGAATCGATAAGCAGTCGGCAGTTCGTCGGCATGGGGATAGGCGGGTGAAATTTCACTCTCTTCGTTAAACAGACGGTAAGCAATCTGGTATGAGTAATGGCCGTCATAGATAACGAAACTGAGCGGATCTCCATCCGTCTGCCGCAGGACACTGGCGACATAAATGAGGCAAATGAGGGTCACAATGAGTGTGGGTAATCCGATTCTTGTCTTCATCCTACTAAATACCAACCTTTTGCCGGGCCTGGGCTACAAATTGATTGAAATGATGATTGACTGATTGTGGCGTGCAGTTTATGGAGCCAAATGTTTGCCATTCGGGAATCATGCCCGCCGGATTTTCGATAAAACGCACAGAGGCGGCCAACTCCCACAGCGGCAAATTGACTACCGCACGGCCGTACTCCGCCTCATATGCCGCCAAGAATTGCTCCGCCAGGGATAGACCACCCAACAGCGCCAGTTCAGCCCGCATATAGGCCACATCATAACCGGGGTCGCCATAAGCGGCTTCTTCCCAATCGAGTACGGCCGTAATCTTCCCCCCCGCCCACAAGATATTACCAGTCCAATAATCTATATGCACCAGACCGGGGCGAACCGGAATCAGAGTAGGGAGCAAATCGTGAACGGCCCGCCAGATAGCTTCGCCCTGCGGGTGCTGCTGCATGTAATCCGGGACTTGACCCGATTTCAGGAACCACACCACTTCAGCGTTGGCGTTGAGCAAAAAAGAGGTCTCTACGGCCGTGACCGGAACCGCATGAATCCGCGCCAGCGTCACCGCCAACTCCCGAACCCAGCCGGTAACATCTGCGGGTGCAATCACCTGCTGCCCGGCCACAAACGAGGTGACAATACCAGGAGTGTCCAACACGTCGCCAGTTGTATCCAAAAACAGTGGTTCCGGCGCCGGCAGGCCAGGGGCAGCCAGCAGTTCCAACGTTTTGTATTCCCGCCGCGCCTTTTCGCCCCGGTCATAGTCGCCAAAAACCGCATACCGCCGAACGACAAATTGTTGGGTATGGTTAGTGTTGGTCACGGCCGTGACCAGCACCGTCGAATTAGAAAAACTGCCGTCCATCAGCCGCATGTCCACCAGTCGGCTGCCAGGCGCAATTTCCCGCAACAGCGCAGTGATACTTTCTGATGAAGGCAATGGAGGTATTTGTTTCATACAATCTACTCCACAACAACTGTAAACGTCACCGTTCGTTCCGGCTCGTCACGGCCGTCGGGCGGGAAATGGCCCAACACAATTTTGCTCTCACCAGGGGCTACTGCCTGAAAAGTCCACACATCCAGCCCGCCAGAACCTTCATTGATGGGCCGATCTGGTTCGTAATCCTGGGCCACAAATTGCACAACTGTTTCATCCAGCGTACCAACCAGCCGCCATTCATAACCGGTGGTGATATTGGCTCTGATGACGATATCAAACTCCTTTCCGGCGGTTACTTGCAGGGGCACAGCCGGGTCAGTCTCTGCCAGACGGCCGTTACAGGCAGTGGCCATCAGGAGCAGAATACCGAAGAGCAAAAAGTGAAACGGGCGAATGTTACGCATCCTTTTTCCGGGCTACCACCGCCATGCCCCAATGGGTGGCGTTTACGGCTTCATCCAGGTTATTACCGCGTGTGGAAACCAGTTCAAAGCCGGTCATGTCCAGCAGCAGCCGGATTTCATTGGGCGAATACCAGCGGAAGGTATCTTCCAGAAAATCCTCGCGCAGCAGGTGTTCGCCCTGCCAGATTTTGTAATGGCGTTTGCCGCGATACACCTGCTCCACCCGGTCAATAGAGTCCGTATAAAACAGCACCTCGTTTTCCGTGCCATCCGGCAGCGGGTTGCGCCAACGCGAGACCCATTCGCCTATTTTGATGTCCGGCTCCATGCCAAACATATCAAACAGGGTAAGAGCCAGGATGCCGCCCGGTTCCAGATGTTCATAAAAACGGCGCATCGTTTGTTTGGCCTCTTCATAATCCAATACCAGCATGAAGGAACCACACGGGATGAAGATGGTGCGGTATTTCTTGGGCAAAGTCATCGTCCGCATGTCTTGCAGATAAAGGGTGGGGTGGAAGCCTTTGGCTTCTGCTTTGCGGCGGCAGATTTCCAGCATGTCGGGTGACAGTTCCAGCCCGTCCACGTCCAGGCCATAATCCAGAAAGCGCACCAGCAGCCGCCCGGTGCCGCAGCCAATATCCAGCGCCGGGCCACGATTTTGTTCCAGCACTTGCCGGAAAAAGTCATGATCCCATTGCGGTTCGTCGCCGCCGCTCAAATCCCACGTTTCCGCGGCAATGCCTGTCCAAATCATTGTTTGATCCATTTTGGTTGATCTCCTTAACTGTGTGATGCGTGACTTTCACGCATCACGCCATTAAAATCCGCCGCCCCCGTTGCAGGCAGCTTTGTTCCAGTGATTGGCGGAGAGCGGCACGGCCGTCCGCATCCACCGCTTCTACCATTGCCACCCCCCGCCGCCATACTTCCTCGCGCCAGCCGGTGAGCATCTCCACCACCAGCCACTCATCCATCCGCCCACCCAACCAATCCACCAGCGCCAGCAGTGGCGATTCTCGCTTGACCACCTCATCCTGCACCTGGTCAATTGTTTCGGCGATGATCTCGTTGATCAGGCAGTAATCCCGGTAACGGCCGTCGCGCTGCGCCGGGCTGAGTGTGGGCCATTCCTCATGCAATACGTCATACAGGGTCAGCGCCAGGTCATAATTGATGTGCGCGTTAACCCCCAGGAAGAGGTGTTGCAACACGTTGGCCTTTTTCTGCCGGGCCGCGTCAAAGGTGAATTGCCAGACGGTTGATACCCCGCTTTGCCCCTGGTCATACGCCGCCAGCGCCGTGAAATAATAGTCAGCAAAACGATTGAGCAGGCCGGCTACCCATGTGGGGTCTTGGAAACGGCCGTGCGCCACCGCCGCCAACGTATTCGCCGTCATCGTCCGGTAACATTGCAGAAAGATCGCCCGCCGATCTCTGGCCTGCTGCCAGTTATCAATCTTTTCTTGCATTTGGTTGAGAAGCAAGTCATTCATTGCCGGTTTGTTGTGGTTAGCAAATTCCCTCTTGACAATATACGATTATCCACTATTATATAGATACATCAATAAACGATTATCGTATTTTAGAAAGGATGGTCATATGAAACAAATCAGTATCCAGATTGCCGATGAGACCGCCCGCCAGATCGCCTGGTTAGCCGAGTATTGGGGCTACACGGCGCAACGGCACAACACGGCCGTCATCGAGCGCACAGTCAATACCATTTACATGTTGGAGGTCGGCTGCGAGGATTATCACCGCCGTCTCCAGGAAGTGGGCGTGGATGCGTCCAACACAGGTGAAACTCAATTATGAACGAACAATCCCATACCCAACTTGTCACCAGCCAGATTCCCGAATTCCTGCACGTCATGGAAACATCCCTGCGTTCCGGCTACAGCGTCAGCCAAAGCCTGGAGATCGTGGTCAAAGATATGAATGGCGCATTGGCCGCCGAAGTACAGCAGGTTTTGGACGATCTCAAAGCGGGCACGCCCTTCCTGCAAGCCTTCGACAACTGGTTAAGCCGCTGCCCCAGCCTCGACCTTGACCTGACGGTTGCCACCCTGCACGAGCAGTTAGAAGCGGGCGGCAATCTGGCGAACAAATTCCAATTTGTGGCCCAGGTTTTGCCCAAGCTCAAACGGGTGGGTTGATTTTCAGACCTGACAGGTTTTTTGAAACCTGTCAGGTCTGAAAATCCGGGTTCCTCCAGGTGTACGGTGTGGTATACGTCAGCAACTTGAAGCCGCGTTTGAGCAAGATGGGCCGGCTCATGTCGCTGGCGTCCACCATGAGGAAGCGGTAGCCGCGTTGCAACGCTTCCTGGGCGCGGGCGGCGACGACGGCCGTATACACGCCCCTATTCCGATATTCCACCCGCGTAGCCCCACCCCACAGCCCGGCAAACTGGCTGTTGGTGGGGAAGTTGATCCAGGCGGCACAGGCCGGTTGGCCGTCCACATAAGCCACATAAATGCTCCAATAATCCGGTTGATCGGCCAGGTTTTGCCGCAGTTGTTTTTCCAGCCAGTCATAATTTTCGTTGTACACTGCGGTTAACACGGCCGTTACATCCCGCACCTGTTCAATGCCAATTTTGCGCACATCGGCCGTTACCGGCTGCAAATAAACCGGTGGGCAGTCGGTCAGGTCCAGCACCAGCAGCCCTTCCGTCTCATCCCCTTCCAGGCCATGCGCCGCCAGCCGCTCCTTCAAGTCCGGCGGGGTGTCATGGTCATAGGTCTTCCATTCAAACCCATAACCGCCCCATTCTTGAAAGCGAGCAATCTGTTCGGCGATCACCCAGTCGGCGTTGGCCTCGTTCAGCTTGCTGTAAATGACAAAACTGAGCCGTGACCGATCATGGCTCACCTGCCGCACCACCTCCGGCGTCTCCTCGCGCTGGTAGGAGGGATGAAGGCCACCCTGCCGCTCCTGTTCATCGTATAAAGTCAATATCTCGGTTACGTTCATTTATTTCTCCTTGCATAGCAGTGCGGAAAATGGTACGCAGATTTTCACAGATGCGGCGGATTAACACAGATTCAGTAGATCAAAGCGGAGTTCGCATCCTCAGATGCGAACCGGTGAGCATCTGAGGATGCCCACTCCTCCCATTTTGATCTACTGAGATTTGGTGATTGTGGGTCTCAATAACATCACGATCCCTCTAAAAGCTGTTGATACAGCTTGACATAATTCTTGTGCCGCCAGTCGGCGATACGGCCGTGCGCCACCGCCTCCTTCACCGCACAGCCCGGCTCATGGGCGTGGGTGCAGTTATTGAAGCGGCACTGCCCCACCACATCCACCAGGTCGGGATAATAGGTGATCAACTCGTCCGGGTCGAGGCCAATCAGCCCCATGTCGCGGATGCCGGGGGTGTCCACCACATACCCCTTGTCGGCAAAGGGCAGCATGATCGCCTGCGATGTGGTGTGCCGCCCTTCCTGCCGCTTCAGGCTGATCGTTTGAGTACGCAGGTCGAGGGTGGGTTCGACGGCCGTTAACAACGACGACTTGCCCACGCCGGACAGCCCCGCCAGCACGGTGGTCTTGCCCCACAAATAGCGGCGCAATTCAGCCAGTCCCACGCCGGTCACCGCGCTGGTGTAAATGAGTGTATGACCAAGCTGTATGTAGGGGGCGACGGCCGTTCCCACTTCCGCCAGACTGCCTGCCAGGTCAACCTTGTTCACACAAATGGTGGCCTGCAAATTGTTGCGCGCTGCGCCAATCAGGTATTCGTCAATCAGTTGGAACCAGATGTGCGGCTCACGCCAGGAGGCCACGATGAGCAGTTGATCCACGTTGGCGGCGATAATTTGCTTGAGGTGGGTGTAGAAACTGTCGGCGCGGGCCAGGCCGCTGCGCCGGGGTAATACTTCTTCCACCAGGCCGCGTTCGTCGCTTAACGGCCGTACAAGCACCCGGTCGCCCACCGCCACCACATTCGTAAACCCGCTGCCCTCGGCAATGAGCGTACCGCGAATGTCGCACACGATCACCTGCCCATGTACTTCGGCGCGGCACAGGCCCCGGCTCACTTCCACCACCTTGCCCAACAGAAAGGGGGTCTCGTCGGCCAGGTCTTGCCAACGGCCGTCGTCAAAATCGGCCACAAACGCCTGCTGCACCACGGCCACGTTGGCCTCTCGCCGGTCGTGTTCGTCGCGGGGCATAATGCGCCGGTCGGCCACCAGACCATCGGCGTCTGGCGTGAGGGGCTGCCAGTCGGGGCGATGTTTTTCCTGGTTCACGGCCGTGTTGTGCCGCACCACCTTCTTCCGCCCCTTCTCCGCCAGATGGGTCGTCTGCTGCTCCTTAATTTTGCGCTTCTGTTTCTTCTTCAAAACCATATTCTCCACTTGAAAAGGCCAAATAAAGTCCCTATCATGTCTACATGAAAGTGAAAATCTCCCTCACTCTGTCTAAAGACCTTTTGGAAACCATTGACACCATGTCTGCTTCTTATGATAGTCGCTCCGAGTTCATTGAAATAACGCTGCGCCAGGCTATTGCTCGGATCATTCGGGCAGAAAATAACAAACGAGACATAGAAATCATCAACCGCCACTACAAAGAAATAAACGCCGAAGTTGAAGATGCACTGAGCTACCAGGTTTTCCCACCCGAAAAAGACTAATCTCCCAATCTCTCAATCTCTAATCTCGTTAGTGTCACGAAGTTTTCGCCACCCCATTAAGACTACAACGGATGGAGAAAAAAAGCGGATAAATTTCCGGAGAGGAATCCGTTCATTTCTTTATCCGCTGTAGTCATGGCGAAAAACTAATGACATTGACTAACCTCTAATCTCCAATCTCTAATCCCCCACACTCATACACCACCCAATCAACTGCCGCACAAAATCATTGGTCGGGTACGGTTTCGTGTCGTGTTTCCAGCGGGGAACCTGCACCACCTTCGCTCCGGGTTGGCGGGGGAACTGCTCGCCTTCCACCCGCAGTTCGGCGTAAGGGTCCTCCTCGTTGGGGATTTTGTAATGCACCATGAACTTTTTGTTGGTGGCAATGATGTGGATGTACCGCGCTGGGGTGGGGTCCACAAAGCCGCCCACCTCCGGCGCCTGCGTCTCTTTACCCTCTACCGACCAGATAAACGGCCGTCCCTTCACATTCACCTTCCGTTTGCCCTTCGTATGAACCGCCATAGTTTCCATCCTGAAATGATCAAAGATTTCGCAGATTACGCAGATTTTTTAATCGGTGAAATCTGCGTAATCTTTGATAGCTATCATTTATCCCGATTCGTCGCCAGCATCAACACGCGGCGCAGCCACCATTGCAGCCAGTTTTCAAGCTGGTTGCGACTGTGTGGCTCCAGGTGGGCCACAATCTGCCAATAGCTGATGGCATGATGCACAGCGCCCAACACTTCCGCCAGCGACCAGGCTGCCAGCAGCCGGGGCAGGGGCGCAAAACCCGTCCACTGCGCCAGGTAGGCATCGCGCAGTTGGCTTTGCACGGCCGTGTCCTCCTCCATAAAAATGTTCAACATATCAAAAAACGGGTGGCTGATGCAGGCATCCGTCCAGTCAAAATAGATAAAGTCATCCCCCTGCACGGCCACATTGCCGCCGTGCAAATCGCCATGCACCAGCGTTTCGGGGATGCCAAAGGCCGCCAACTCCTGGCACAACGTTTGCAGGCGGGGAATGGCTGCCTGTAGCTGTGCCTGTTCGTCGGCCGTCAGATAGGGCTGCACAAATTCGGCCGTGATCAACGGTTCAATTTGCGCTGCCAGCCAGGCCAGGCGGCGATCCAGGCAGCCCGCCGCCAGCAGTTCGTCCACGTGGGCTACGGCCGTCACCTGCAACTGCCCAAACTGCTGCAAAAATGCCTGTCGCTGCGCCAAAGGCGCGCTCCAGCCCACCATCTCCTTTAGTTCCGGCAGCAGCATCCAATCCCGCTCCCGGTCAACGGCCAGCGGCGTGGCCACATGGCGGGGGTAAAGCTGCGCCAGTTTGCTGACCGTGCTGGCCTCGTTCACAAACAAGGGCAAATCGGCCACCGTCTTAAAGTAAAAGGGGCCAACGGCCGTGTCCGCCCGCAGCACACAGGAAAGCGACCATTGGCGTACCGGCTGCAACGGCCCGGTCTGTGGATGCCCTGCCTGCGCCAGTTGCCCGGCAATCCAGCCGGCCGCCTCTTTATGCCAGCCGCGCCTGGCCCAGGGTGGGCGTAGTGGGGAGATGTCGCCCGTCTCCCATTCACGCAGGCATTGGGTCATGATGGGTCGGTGCGCCGGTTGTGCCAGGGGTATGGTGGGCAGTTCCGCCAGACTGACCCAACGGCCGTCCGTCACTGCCACTCCCTGGTTATCCAGTACAAACAGTGATTCTGCCGTCTGCGCCTCTTTATCCCCCTGAAAATGGGCGCGATAGAGAACCTGCACGTTGGCACCAAAGTGGCGCTGTAACGGCCGTTGCACCGCCGCCTCTTCCGTATCCCACATGCCGCCGGCCATCGGGAAATGGGACAGCGTGAAACCCTGTTCACTGGCCTGCAACCACAACCGCGCCTCCGTCTCGTGGGGCAGGATGGCGTAAATGGTGGCGCGCCAGGCCACTTTTTCCAGGAAATCCAGCGCCAGGTTGTTGAAGAGGGACGGCCGTTCCATATTCGGCAGGTGCGCTGTATCCCGCATGATCGTGATCGGTTCGGCCATCGGCAGCCCGGTTTCCAGCACTTTGGCGATTGCCTGAATGTCGGCCACTTCATATTGCCCCACGATGATGCGTGCGGGAACCTGGATTTCCGCGAGGCGGGCAATAGCTGGCGGCTCAATGGGCAAGGGTCGCCCACCCCCTTCTGGCAGCATCAATGTTTGTAAAGAAAGGTCATAAGCGCGTTGGCGGATGGCCGGGTCTACCTGAGTGGGTGTGCGGCCAGGGCCATCGAACCAGATTTGTGTTTCCAGTTCGGCTGCTGCCGCCAGATCACCCCGCGCGGCGGCAGCTTCCACCGCCTCGTCCTGGGCTGCCAGCCATTCATCCGTCCACTCATACCCACCGAGCGCCGCCCCCACCAGCATGACGGCGCTGACCATCTCCGGGTAGGCCAGGGTAAAATCCAGCGCCACTTTGCCGCCAAAAGAACAGCCGATGATGACTGTTTTTTCAATCCCCACGTACTGTAACAGCGCCCGCAAATCCTCATGGTGCTGAAAGTCCCCGTCCGGGCGCGGCGACTCTCCCCAACCGCGCATATCGTAGCGCAGCACCCGGTACGCCTGGCTCAACGCCTCCATCTGGTCATCCCACATGGTCAGGTTGGCAATGCCGGCGTGAATGAGGGTCACGGCCGTGCCGGAGCTGCTTCGGGCCGTGCCCTCGCCCCGCACTTCGTAATGAATTGTTGTCCCGTTGATTTCCACAAATTGATACGTCATGTTCTATTCCGCTACCCGTTCAAATCCAACCCGCATGCAAAGCGAGGAGCGAGCATCCTCAGATGCGAGCCGTTCGGCATCTTAGGATGCCTCACTCCTCAATCCAGCGGTTTGCGATAGGTCATAAATCGTTTGGTTTCCTCGAAGCCCATTTTGCGGTAGAGGTGCAGCGCGGCGGTGAGATTGCCGGCGTCCAGACCCAGCCCGGCTTCTTTCAGGGCCACAAAGCTGCGGGCGATGAGGGCTTTGGCCAGACCCTGTCCACGCCACGGCCGTCGCACAAATATCGTTTCTGTATAACCTCGTGTACGGCCGTACTCCTCATTTTCCAGGGTATCAATATAGTTCAGCACACCGCCCGCCACTTCATTCCCCGCCCAGGCAATGCGCCACAACGGGGGCGTAAAGGTGCGCTGTTCCTGCCGCAGGGTAAATTCGCTTTCTGGCCATTCCGCGTAGCCCCAATGGTCGCGGAACGCTTCCCGCGCCGCTTCCCAAATGGGTCGCCATTCGGCCGCCGTGCCGGGGCGAATGACGATGCCTTCCGGGATGGGGCAGTCGGGAATGTTGTCCAGGTTCGGCCGTACCATTTCCAGGCCGTAGCGCACAATCTCATACCCTTCGCTTTCCAAAAGCTGGCTCAGGTGGGTTTGGGTGTCGCTGCTCCAGACCTGGAAATAGCGGGGCTGGTGGGCGGGGTGATCGGCCGCAATCTGCCGCAGCCGCCGTTCCAGTTGGCGCAACATGGCGCGGCGGATACCCTGGTTGCGCCAGGCCGGTTTAAGATGGGCAAAGAGCATATAGAGGTAGGTGTTGTCTTGCTGCTGCCACCACCAGCAACGGCCGTGCCCCACCAATTCACCATCTACCTCGGCCATCACCATATCGGTGGTTGGGTCGCAGTTTTCCAGGTGTTCGTAATCGCGGGCTACTTCCTCCACCGTCATCACCCACTCCGCGCCATCAACCCCCTTGCTACTTTCCACCACGGCGATCATCTTCGGAAAATCCTCCGCGCCGCGAAAATGGCGGAATACCAGCCCCGGAATGGCCGGGGCGTCTTCTACAAACATCACGTCTTCTACTACTTGATTCATACAATCTCCTGTTTTGTCATTTGTGTCATTCCGAGGAGTCTTCGACGAGGAACCTCTCGCGTTGGCCCAGGCGAAAGATTCCTCGCTCCGCAGACTTCGCTCGGAATGACATATAACTCATAAATTAATGTTCTCTGTTGCCCGCAAACGCCGCTGAAGCGGCTACTACTAACGCTCCGGTATCCTCGATGAATTGCTGTGTTTCTTGTAAATTGTTCGTGGGCACGGCCGTCGGCCGCCCCATTGCCCACCCGATTAACGGTCGCCACCTGGTTTCCAGGTTGTCCAGCGCCCACCGCGCCGCTGCCGGTTTGGAGACCACTTCGCCGTTCGCCAATGTGGACAACATCCGGCACATCGTCAGGATGGCGTAGCGGCGATACCCTTCCTCGGCCAACTGCGCCGGTTCCTGGCTCATGGGCAGCCACCAGAAGTTGAACAGCCCGATAACCGCCTGCCGCAGTTCGTCTGGCGAAACGGGGTCAACCAGCGTTTGAATGGGCGGCCCGGCCAATGTGATGCCGCTGGTGTGCAAGATGTGGCGGTGAATCACCCAATCCATTTCCAGATGTTCCCAACGTAACGTGCCGCCGCGATCAATATAGGGATGGGTGGCGTTGGCCGGGTCGTAACAACGCAGCGCATCCAGCGGGATGTAGGCCCCTTCGAGTTCCACAGCCCATTTGGAATTGGATTGTCCGATACGGCCGTGCAGCTCGACCAGTTCTGCAAATTGTGACGGGGAGACAGGCACGGCCGTGGCTACAATAAAATCTATATCACTCGTCTCATAGTCAAAATCCCCACTCGCCAGCGAGCCATCCAGGTACAGGCCCACAAAGTTGTCGCCGAGGATGGTGGGTACGGCCGTGAACAACACCGCCACGATCTCATTCACATCCGTATAGGGTGTCCAAGTCATTGAATCCATGTGTATAATAACCTCAAACATAAAGTGATACGGTGAAATGTCAAGAGGCAAAATAAGCCGGAATTCACCAAAAAGCAGGCAAGCTACCGCAAACCTGCCACTCTGAACCTTATCAAAAAAATAGCAGGTCATGAACAACGTCTTACCAGCAAAGGCTGGCTGTTTTAGCAGGTCTTATCGCTAGGCAGCTGCCTGGCTCGGAACGGTTCATTGGTCGTCAGCAGCCGCACAATTAACCGCACGAGCTTGCGAGCGGTGAGAACAATGGCTCGCTTGTGTTGATGGGAACGGACTTCGTGATATTTTTTCTGATAGAAAGCCTGATACTCAGCATCGTGCATTCGAACCAACTGAGCGGCTTCACAGAGATAGTAACGCAAATAATCTGACCCCGTGCGCTTGAGATGCGTATCCTCGGCCACAAAATCGGCCGACTGGTGCTGTGACCATTTGAGACCGGCAAAACTGGCGACTTTGGCTTCATTGAAATCAAAACGGGCCAGGTCACCAATTTCGGCGATGATGCCAGCGGCGATAACAGGGCCAATGCCGGGGATGGTCGTGAGTGAATTGGGAAAATGCCCCATCTCATCGGCAATAGCGGTGTCCGTGCGGGTCAGCAGTTGTTGCAGGCTGGTGAGGTGACGCAAACTCAAGGAGAGAGCGGTGTGGACAGACGCCAACCAATCGTCGGGCAAGCGATAGGAATCCTGAGCAATGCGTTGCAGACGACGGGCATTGTCTTCTGGCTGAGCAAAGCGGCGCTTGCCCTGCACATCCAGCCATTCAACCAGGTCGTCAAAAGGCATAGCCGCGATGGTTTCCAGCGACGGGAATTCCTTGAGGACGGTTTGACTGGTGTGCCCAAAGATGTCGGCGAAAGCTGGGTCAACGGTGTACTCGCTGGCCTGGAGATAAACCAGCGACAGGGTGTAGGACTTGACACGCACCAACTCGCCAATCAGATGGGTGCGGTAACGGGTCAGAGTGCGCAACGGCAGCAAACGCTCTTCCATATGAAAAGGATAAGGCAGTTTCCGGCCAAAGCGCAATCGTTCGGTGATAACAGCCGTGTCGAGGTCATCGGTTTTGTCCCAATCGCCGAGCGATTGGCGAAAATTGTGGATGACTTTGGGATTGAAGGGATAGAGCGTCAGGGGATAGGCGGCCAGGTCGGGCGATTGTTCCAATTGGCAGAAAAATGGCAGCCAATAATTGCCCGTCGCTTCCGCGGCAATGTGAATGGCGTTGAAGTGACCGGCCCGAGCCATTTCTGCCAATCGTGCTGACAATTCGGACGTTCCGGCATGATTGTTAGCCAGGCGTAACGGCAGGGTCAAAACCTGACCTTGCCCATCCATGACCTGCACAACGTTGGTGCGGCGGTGGACATCCACCCCCACGAGCAAATCGGTTGAAGCAAACATAAACACCTCCGATTGTGGTTTCGTGCCGCAAGAGGGGTCTGAATCCCTGAGTCCTGTTGAGATCAGCAGCCTCGCCAATGAGAACTTGACCCGCGTTGGGAATGCACATCGGTCTGCTGTCCGAACCAGCGCTGGTTAGAACATGATACGAGTTAGAAGTACCCAACAGGCCGAGGGGACACACTTTAGAAGAAGTCCTTCGGCTAGGAAGGCAACAAGGAGCAATAGAGCTTCCTCTTGGGCTATTTTCTACAGCATCTCAGGGATTCATTTTATTGTCAACGGGGTTGCGCCCGTTACTACATATCATACGAGGAGCTTGATCATGATAGTGCAAACTGTGACGGCCGTTTACAAAAATGGCGTTTTACAACCAAAAAAACCACTCAACCTCGCCGAAAATGAGCAGGTAGAAATCCAAATCCTGCAAAAGCCCGCATCAGAAAAACCGGTTCTCAAACTTTCAGGTGCTCTGTCTGGTCTGGGTGATATTACCTATGAAGAAATCCAGGCCATCACCCGTGAAATGCACGAACAGCACATGAAAAAACTCCTCGCTGCATTTGACGAACCAA
This sequence comes from Anaerolineae bacterium, assembly GCA_019637635.1. GTDB lineage: Bacteria > Chloroflexota > Anaerolineae > Promineifilales > Promineifilaceae > CAADGU01. The sequence continues at coordinate 11,802 of JAHBVI010000107.1, read as the reverse complement.
CAAACGACAATGATGACTAATCTCTATGTGGCCGATACACATGCTCTTTTATGGCATCTTTTTGAGCCAACCAGGCTCAGTCAGGTTGCCAAAGATGCTTTTACTGATATTGACGCCAACGAAGCAGTCTTGCAGGTACCTCTTGTTGTTATCGCCGAAGCCTTGATGATCATCGAAAAAAAGCGCATCCAGGCTACAAAAAACCAGTTTGAAAAGATCGTGCAACAAATGACCAGCAGCAGTAATTATCAAATCGGTGTCCTTCATTTAGACATTGTCTTTGGCGCAGCCCAATTGATCCAATTGGACGACATCTTTGATCGTCTCATTGTTGCCGAAGCTCAGGCTATCAATGCCAAATTGATCACCCGTGATGTGGAGATTACGGCCTCAAATCTCATTCCTGTCATCTGGTAATCGCTCATCCAGGCTGCCCTACATGCTGGATTGCATGGTGTACAAATTCGCATAAGCGCCACCCAAAGCCATTAACTCCGCGTGTGTCCCTTGCTCTACGATCCCATTTTCGGCCAAGACTACAATGCGCTGGGCGTTGCGTACGGTTGATAGGCGGTGGGCGATGACGAGGGTGGTACGGCCGTCGCTTAACTTCTCCAACGATTGACGGATAGCCTTTTCACTTTCATTGTCTAACGCACTGGTGGCCTCATCAAAAATGAGGACGGGCGGGTCTTTCAAAAAGACGCGGGCGATGGCCAGACGCTGCTTTTGCCCGCCGGAGAGTTTCACACCCCGCTGCCCAATATCGGTGTTGTACCCGTCCGGCAAAGCCATGATGAAGTCGTGGGCGTTGGCCTGTCTGGCGGCGGCCACAATCTCGGCATCGTCGGCCACTGGTTTGCCGTAGCGGATATTGTCGGCGACCGTTCCGGCAAAGAGGTAGACATCTTGCTGGACAATGCCGATGTTGCGGCGGAGCGAAGCCAGTTGAATGTCGCGGATGTCACGGCCGTCTAGCAACACCGCCCCTTCATTCACCTCATAAAAACGGGGGATGAGCGAACACAACGTCGTTTTGCCGATGCCCGATGACCCCACCAGGGCCACATACTCCCCGGCTTTTATCTCCAATGCGAGGTTCTTGAAGACATAGCCATAGCCATCTTTATACTGGAAGCTAACGTCGCGGAAGGTGATATTCCCTTCGACTTGTGCCAGTTCAATGGCGTTGACCGTGTCCTCAATATCCGGCTCCACTTCCAACACTTCCATGAACCGCTCAAAACCGGCAATCCCTTCCTGGTACAGCCGGGAGAAGTTCCCGTAACGGCGGATGGGTTCAATGAGGATGGCCACGCACAGTAAAAAGGTGATCAGGTCGGGCAAATCCAATGAGCCGTACACAATGCTGATACCGCCAAAGACGACAACGGCGACCGTCATCAGTTGGGTGAAGGCGACCAGCCCTTCGTAGAAATAGGTTTCACTGCGGTAACTGTCGCGGCGGCTGTCCAGGAAACGGCCGTTTTCCCGCCCAAACTTCCCCTTTTCCACCGCCTCATTGCTAAACGACTGCACCACCCGAATCCCCGCCAGCGAATCCTCCACCTGGGCGTTAATGTCGCCGATCCGGTCATGGCTGCGGCGCAGCGCCTCCGCCATCTTCTTGTTGAAGTGATAGGCATACACGGCCATGATGGGCAAAAAGAGAAAAACAAGCAACGCCAGCTTCGCGTTAATCACAAACAGGATGGCAAACGCACCCACAAAGTTCAAAAAGGAAATGACAATATCCTCCGGCCCATGATGAAACAGTTCGGCCAGATCAAAGGAATCATTGGTCAGGCGGGTCATCAGCTGCCCCACCTTTTGTTCATCGTAAAAGGCAAACGACAACTTTTGGTAATAGTCAAACAACTCCTGGCGCATATCCCGTTCCATCATCGCCCCCATCATGTGCCCCTGATAGGCCACAAACATGTTGCTGACCGTGTGAATGGCAATCAATACCAGCATTACCACGCCCATCCCCAGAATCTGGCGCAGCATGTCTGGCCCATTGCTGCTCAACACATTTTTGGTGATGTAGCTGACGCACAAGGGGATGAGGAGCGTGGTGGCCGAAACTACCAACGCGCAGGCCATATCCGCCACAAACAAGCGCCTATACGGCCGATAATAAGACAGAAACTTGCGGCCGCGGGCGCTTAATAATTTGAATTTGTGTTGGCCGCTCTGTTCTCGATACGGTAGTTCAACTGCTAATTCATAATCCATAGACTTTCCCGTACTTCTTGAGTCTGCTGAAAAAAGCTCACCACAGAGACACGGAGGCACGGAGGTTATCAGCCTAAAATCCTCTGTGTCTCTGTGCCTCTGTGGTGTGTTTGTCAGCGCATTACTCCATCTCTCCGTGCCACAATTGTCGCATCTCCGGCGACGTTGCCAGCAGTTCATTCAATGTGCCCTGGGCGGCAATACGGCCGTCACGCAGCACAATGATCTGATCCGCTCGCTGCAACGCCAGCCGCCGGTGGGAGACAACAAGGAACGTGATGCGTGAGGCGTGATGCGTGAGACCCTGCCACAATTTTTGTTCCGTTTCCACATCCAGGGCGCTGGAGAGGTCGTCGAAGACGAGCAGTTGCGGCTGGCGCACCAACATGCGTGCCGCCGCCGTTCGCTGCACCTGCCCGCCGGAGAGGCGCACGCCACGCGGCCCGACCACCGTATCCAGCCCTTGTTCCAACGTGGCGATGTCCGGGGTGAGCACGGCCGTCTCCACCGCCCCCGCCAGATCCACTTCCTCCTCTGGCAGGCCGAGCAGGATGTTATCCCGCAGTCGTTCGCTAAACAGGCGTGGAATTTGTGGCGTGTAGGCCGAACGGGGCGGCACGAAAAAGGCGGCGGGGTTGTCAACGAGACGGCCGTTCCACAAAATCTCGCCGCCATCCCTGTCCAACAATCCCAACAACACCCGCAGCAGCGTCGTCTTGCCCGCCCCAATCCGCCCGGTGATGACGGTGAAACTGCCGCGAGGGAGGGTGAAGGAGATGTCGCGTAATCCGTTATCCGTATTCCGTGATGCGTGATGCGTGATGCGTGATGCGTCACCAAACTGCTCACTGCCCACTGCCAACTGCTCGCGGACGCTGCGTCCGCCGCCCACCGGATACCGATAACTCAACCCGCGCACTTCCAGCCGTTCCAGTTGGTCAACGGCCGTGCCCCGTACTACATGAATCGCCGGCAACCCTCTATTTCTTCCCTCTTTGCCCCTTCCATCCTTTGCCCCTTTGCGTTGAAAATCTTCATAAATCGGCCCATGCGCCACCAATGATGCCGGCGTGGCGTAGGGCGTCACTTCCTGCATCCGGTCTAGCACCACCCGCTGCTGCGCAATCTCGGAAATGTAGCTGCCAATCGTCGCCGGGAAGCGGGAGATGAAAAAGAGGTAGCTGCTAAACAAGACAAAGTCGCCGACCGTAAAGCTGCCCTGTGACATGGCGATCCCGGCCAGCACCACCATCACCGCCACGGCCACATCACCCATATTGTCGGTGGTGGCATTGAAAATTTGCCAGAAGAGGCCAAAACGGACGTTGGCCTGCCGCCGTTCTTCGTTGAGGGTGCGGAAGTAATGGGTGACGGCCGTTTCCGCATCCGCCACCTTCATCGCCTGAATGGCCCCAAACGTCTCGCCCAGAAAAGCCGTCACCCGGCTGTCGCTGACGCGGGTAATGCGCACCAGCCGCAAGAAATGGTTCCAGGCCCAACGGGTCAGGAAAAAGACCGCCACCAGCGGCAGCAAGGCCACCAACGTAATGGCCGGGGCAATTTGAAACATGATGACCAGCGCAAACAGGGCAAACAGCGCGTGCCCCAACACTTCGGGAATCCAGGTGGGAAAGTCGGCAAAATCCCCCAGGTCATCATCCATCCGGTTGATCACATCGCCGGTGGGCACAGGCAACGGCTGCGCCCCCGGTTTGCGCAGGATATTTTGCACCATGTTCAGGCGCATCAACGATTGCGCGGCCGTGCGCACCCGTTCGCTGCCCCATTCGCCGAGCAGGTTCACGGCCGTGCGCCCCAGTTCCACCAGCACAATCAGCGCCAGCACCACATACAATGAAACCGATAAATTTACCGCCCCTGTCAGCCCATCGTAAAACTGCTTTTCCAGCCAGCCCGGAATCAGCCGCGTCACAATGAACAGCGAGACAAAAACGAGATTGAGCATGAACCAGCCCGGCCGAAAACGAATCAGTGACCAGACGCCGGTTTTGATGGAAAGTTGTTGTGTAGTCATAGTTTTCTTTAAGAAATTGGAGATTAGAGATTGAATCTCCAATCTCTAATCTCCAATCTCCAATCTCATACAAGCAGCTCTTCTAACCCAGTTTGCAGCAAACTGTAAAAACGGGAGGAGGGTGTGTTTGCCAGTAAAATGCGTTCGCCGTGTTCGGCAACACGGCCGTGTTCCAATATCAAAATGTCGTCTGCCCGCTGTACGGTGCCTAACCGGTGAGCGATGATGATGGCGGTACGGCCGTGCAGCAGCCGGTCAATGGCCCGTTCCAATAGCTGTTCCGTGGCCGGGTCTAGCCGAGAAGATGCTTCGTCCAAAATGATCAGGTGCGGGTTGCGCAAAAAGACGCGGGTAAAGGCCAATAACTGCGCTTCTCCGGCCGACAAGCCCTGCCCACCCGATTTGAGCATCGTGTCCAGACCATCGGGCAGATCGTTATACCAGCTTTCCAACCCTAACGTTTTGATGGCTTCAATGATTTGCGCATCGGGAATCAGTGGTGTGGCCGGGTCATAATTGCGGAACAGGGTCAGATTGTCGCGCACGGTGGCCTCGAACAACTGCACCTCCTGCGTTACCATGCCAATGTGCCCGCGCAGGTCAGATAGCGCCACGTCGCGTACATCAATCTCGTCCAGTCTGATCGCCCCCGCGTCCACGTCATACAGCCGGAACAGCAGCCGCGTCAACGTCGTCTTGCCGCTGCCGGTGCGTCCCAGCAGCCCCAGGACTTTGCCCGGCTGTAGCTGGAAGGAGATGTCTTTGAGGACAGGCTGAGATTGGGAGATTGGGAGATTAGGAGATTGGAGATCGGAGATTGGAGATTGGTCACTTGCCACTTGCAACGTGCCGCTTGCCACCTGTCGGTCTTTATAGGCAAAACTTACCGCTTCAAACTGAACAGAAAGAGCGCGGGCCGGCAAAACGGCCGTGACCCGTTCCTTCACCTCTGGTTCCAATTGCAAAAATTCATTGATACGGCCGATGCTGGCGACCGCTTTTTGCAAATTGCCCGCCTGCCGTCGAATATATTTGATGGGCGTTTCCATCAGGGCGATGTAGGAGACCAGCATCACCATCGTGCCAATACTCATCTGCCCTTGCAGGTACAACGTGCCGGACAACCCCAACGTAAACACCCACACGGCTACATACAGCAGGTAGCTGGAATGAAAGGTGACGCCGCCCCACAAATGTGCTTTGACCCGTCTCTCGTTCACCAGCGCCATTTTGGGATAGAGGCCGTTGAGCACAACTTGTTCACCGCCGTTGGCGCGAATATCTTCCGTGCCGCCGATGCGCTCTTCCACGTAGCCGTGCAAATCGGCATATCCCCGGCTGATGTCGCCCCAAATGCGAGTGGAGGGGGTGTGGATGAGGCGCAGCAGCCCGACGGTACACACGGCATACACCAGGCCAATCAGCCCAAAGCGCCAATCCTCGCGGAACAGGATGATGAGAATGCCTGCCAGCAGCAAGGCGCTGGCAAAAACCTGCACCACCAGTTCGGAGAAGTATTCGGCCAGATGGCTGACGTCGCCATCAATGCGCTCAATCAATTCGCCCGGCGTTTTCAGCTTGTGAAAGCCCATATCCAGCCGCAGACAATGTTCGGTCAGATCGGCGCGCAGGTTGTTGGTCGCCGCCCAACCCAGGTCTGCGCCTACATACGTCGAGGCCAGGGTGATCACTTTTCCGGCCACCACCACTATTAGAAAAAACAGCCCCATCGTTACTAACAGTTGGGTCGCCGCCCCACTCTGCGCCGCATCCAAAAAGCGGCGAATGATTTGTGGCGCAAACAACTGTAAGCCAATACTTCCCAGTAACAGAATGGTTAATATGACCAGGCGAAGGCGGTACGGCCGTAGATATGTTTTGAGCAATGTTATCTGACTCATCGTGATACTCCGGTAATCGGTTATCAGTAATCGGTTATCGGTTATCGGCCTACTGATTACCGATTACCGTTTACCGATAACCGTTCACCCCTCCCGCATATACGGCCGCCACAAATCCAGCGTCAGTTGGTGCGGGTCGGTGCGGATACCGTAACGGCCGTAATAGTCACACACCCGCGTGATGTCCCGGCGCAGCAGATCAAAGGCGTGTGGGTTTTTGCGGGCGTCTACCATTTGCGGAAAGTCAATGAGGGTGATACGGCCGTCCCAATACAGAATGTTGTACGCCGACAGATCGCCATGAATCAGGTGGTTATCCAGCATCAAGGCGATATTGTCCATCGTGCGGCGGAAGAGCGGTTGGGCTTCGTCGGCCGGCAGGCGAATTTCGCTCAGCGTGGGCGCGGCCCCATACTCGTCGCCAATGAAGGCCATCAGGATGGTATTGCCCTGGTGGGCAATCGGTTTAGGCACATCCGCACCCGCTTCATACAACGCCGTTTGTGTCATGACCTCATTGCCAATCCACCATTGGATGTCCACCTCTTTGCCAAAGTCGGTTTTTTTGCGGATGGCCAGCTTTTCCCGGCGGCCTTTTAGCTGCTTACCTTCGGCGTCACGAAGCTGCCGCCCGGCTTTGTATACCGCGTCATTCTTCAGATTGCGCAGCATACGTGGCCGGTACAGTTTGGCGGCGATTAGCTCCATGCCCGTGGCCGGGTGGGCGGTGCAGGCGTAGACGTTGGCCTCTTTGCCGCCCTTCACCAGTCGGGTGACATCGGTGATGATGTTGTCCCGGTAGAACGGGGCCACCGAATCAATGAGCCAGTACCGTTCGTGGTGTTTGGGATCGAGCGGTTTAGCGTAGGTGGGTACCCAACTGCCTTCGCTGTCATCCATCTCGGTGATGGTTTCGGCAATTTCGGCGATACGACTTGCGGCCGCTTCGGGTTTGCCGTTGCCATTTTGCTGCCGTTTTTTATGCCCGCGTGTATGTTGTCGCCGTGCTTCCCGGTCAAAACCGGCAAAATCAAACTCATCATACTGCTCTAAAATCAATTGAGTGTTCAACTTGAAATTCCTTGTTTAGTAGTGCCAGGCACCGCCCGGCGAAATAAAAAAAGCCACAGATCACTTTCAGACCTGTGGCTCTAACGCCAGCGCCATGCCTATCACGCATCACGCTTCACGCATCACGTTGTCAGGGATCAAAAAAGCCACAGGTCAATTGCATTGTGACCGGTGGCTGGATGGCGTTCAGGCAACAAAAAAGCCACAGGATTCGTACACCTGTGGCCTTTATTTTAGTACCCGGTAATTAAGTCGTAGTTCGATAAACGGATTACGGACTTCGGATTACGGCTTACAGAAAGGCAGGTGTACGCACAATGCAAACAATTGCTTGGGAAAATGTGATGAATTGGACTTGCATCTATGCGTACCTCCTTTTTAGGAATTTAGTTCAAAATCAAAACCGGCGACAGTCTAGCACAGACCGGGCGGGTTGGTCAAGAAATTGGAGAACCCAATTTAAAATTTGTGGTAGGGGTGGGACAGGCGGGTAATACTTTTGCCATGAAAAAAAGCCGGTTTGGGTGAGACGGCGCGGAGACCAGGCCATCCGTTTTGGCCTAATGGAACCCGCGCCGTCCCACCCCTACGAAACTCTGACTTCAAATTGAGAATTGCTGCGAACCATGTTATTCATAACGCAGCGCTTCGGCAATAACCACCTGGGACGTGGCGCGGGCGGGCAGCCAGGCGGTCAGCAAACTGACCCCGATGATGGCCGCGCCAATGGTGATGAGCGCGGACCAGGGGGGTAAGAAAGCCAGACCCTGGTCGGCGGCTACCTGCAAGTAAAGGTTGTAGGAGAAGGTCAGCGCCAGGCCATAGCCGATGATGGTGGCCAGGCCGGAGATAAACATTCCTTCCAGCACAAAGACGTTTTGCACCATGCCCTGGGTAAAACCAATGGCCCGTAAGACACCAATTTGCTGTCGCCGTTCCACAACGGCGCGAATCATCACCACGCCCAGAGCGGCAATGCCAATGAGTAAGCCCAGGCCGATGAAACCTTGAATGAGGAAGAAGATGCTGCGCACGGAACTGCGGCTGGCTTCCAACTGCTCTTTGGGCAGGGAAGTTTGCAGCCCGCTGCGGCTGAATTCGCCTTCGATGGCGTTGGCGGCGGAGCGGGCATCGGCGTTGGCGGGCAGGCGCAGGAAGAAGCGGTTGGGCTGATCATAGCCGAGCATTTCTGCCGCCTGCCGGTTCATCATCGCCCCGAAGAAGTTGGGCGCGGAGTTGATGACGCCGATGATGGTGAATTCATGCGTGACGCCATCTTGCCCGGTGATCTGGACGGTGACGGGGTCGAAACTGGTGGAAGAGGCGCTGATGCTGCTGACGGCAAAGGCGGCTTCGTCACGGCTGGCGGTGGGGTCGCCGCCGCGATCAATAGAGAAGTTGTCTATGACGATGAGGCTGGGGTCGTTTTGCACGGCCGTCCACACCTCGTCCGCCGATTCATACCCGGTGGCCACACCGCCCAATTCCAGGCGATGGGTGGCGAAGAAGGCATCATCTACGCCGTTGATCAGGTAACTGGCGGGTTGGGCCATTTCCGGGCTTTGGGCGGTGACGGGGGCGAAGATAACGCCGGCGACGGCCGTTGGCTGCGCCATTTGCCCATCCGCTACTAAATCGGTGACGGCCGTTTCCAGATCGGCCATGCCCACCGGATTAAACGGATTCGCCTGCACCAGCACGTCGTAATCGCCACTGCCGGCAATGGGGTCGAGGAAATTGCTAAAGGTATTGGTGATCGTCGTGGTGCCCACCAGCGTGAAGATAATCAGGCTAAACATGGCTAAGGTGGTGGCGGTGCGCCCTTTGGTCATCACCGGATAAGCTACCGATACACGCGCTACGGGCAGCAGGCGGCCAAAGCGCCCCAACACCCCGGCGAACAGATTGAGCAAAAAGTCGGCATTGTACAGGAAGAGGACAATGGCCCCGCCGACCAGGAAGAGGCCGCTGATGAAGAAATCGCCGGGATTAGAGCCTAATTCCGCCAGTTTGCCGCTGTTGCGCGTGGGCAGCGCCCAATAGAGGATGAGCGCCAGTCCCACGAAGGAGTATGACCAGCGTGAGGAAAGCCCCATCCAGTGGAACAACTGACCCAGACCAATGATGAAGAGCGATACGCCCAGGGCATAGACGCCAATTTGTTCGGCCACGTTAACGCCGACGTAGGCCAGCAGATAGCCCAGAGCGAGCAAGACGGGGCCGCGGGCGAATAATCCACCCCAGAAACTGAGGATGGCTTTTGGCCCGGCCAGCAAAAAGAGACGCAGCGCTTCGCGCCCGTTTCCTTTGCCCGCTTTGTTAGCGGCGGCGCGCCAGACGAGGAACGGCCGTAAAAACAACGTCCACTGGCTCTCTCGCGGCAGGGTGGGCAGGTTCAGATCGCGGATGGCGGCGATGATGTTCACCCGACTGATGCGAATGGCGGAGAGGGACACGGTGGCAAAGGTGATGACCAGCCCCAGGCTGTACCCAATGAGCGCCGAGCGCAGGCTGACGCGGGGGATGATGTTGATGGTGCTGTCGGCGATCAAGGCGGCGATGGCTTGCGCCAGCAGAAAGGCGGCCAATACGCCCAACGTAGCCCCGATGACGGCCGCTAAAAAGTTGTAGGCCAGCCCTTCGCTGACAAATTGGCGCACCAGGTCGGCGCGTTGCAGGCCCACGGCGCGGCTCATGCCCAACTCCGATTTGCGCTCGGCGGCCAGCACGGAGAAGATGAGAAAGATGAGCAGAATGCCGCTGAAGATGGAGAACATGCCGAAGGTGACGAAGAGGGTGGTAATGAATTCGGCGCTGGTGGCCGCCGCCGCCAGTTGGTCGGCTTTGACGGCGTTGATGAAGAGGTCGCCGGTGAGGGGGGAAAGTTGGGCAATGGCGGAACCGGTTAGTTTAACGCCTGTTTCCCGGTCGCCGGCGTTGGAGGTAAGTACGGCCGTGACCTGCCCTTCCTGCCCAAAAAATGCCTGCGCCTGGGCCAGTGACCAGACCACAGCCGGGCCGCTGCCCGCCAGTTCACCATCGGGCACAACGGCCGTAACCGTGAACGCGGTAGGCATCCCTTTCACCAGCAGCAGCTCATCACCCGGATTGATGTCCAGCGCTTCGGCCAATGAGGCGTTGACCAGGAGTTCGCCTTCGCCCAGCCCGGCCAGACCGGCAGGCGCAGCCAGCCCCGCGCCGGTTACTTCCCCAATGCCGCGAATGGCGACGGCCGCTTCCGACAAATTGCTGTTGCTGCTAAAAACGGGCAGGGTTTGCACGGCTACGGGCACGGCCGCATCCAGGACGAGGCCGTCCACCTGGGCAGCAATGTCGGCGGCGACAGCGGCGGCGAACCATTCGTTGTTATCGGCGCTGGCGTTGGGCGACGCGCCAAAGCTGAATCCGGCGGGTGTTTCTTGCAAAGTGGCGCTGATTTCTTGATCCACCGCGCCTAAACGGTCGTAGACGGCTACTTTCACAGAGTAATCTATGGTGTCGCCGATGCCCAGGGCGCTGGTAATGATCAGGGTGGAAAGGGCCAGGCCAACGATGATGAGGGCGGTTTGGGGTTTGCGGCGTGGGATATTGCGCATGCCCAGGCGAAAGGGCAGGGGATAACGCACGGCCGTGATGCCCACGCCCAGGAAAATAAGACCCAGTAAGGTGAGCAGAATAATTAATAAGGTGTTGGCGGGAATGCCGAAAATTTCGTTCATGGTTGGTACTCTTTAATTGGCGACGAATATCAATTCGGGTTCGCTGTTGGGTTGGAGGATGGGTTCGCGGTAACGGCCGTTGCTCTGCCCGTTAGTGGAACCGTTGACTTTGCCATTGGCCGGGATGTGCTGCGGTTCGGCCACAATCTGGCCGTCTTTCATCCAGATGATGCGGTCACACTGTTCGCCAATTTCCAGCGAATGGGTGACGATGACAAAGGTTTGCCCATTTTCCTGGTTCAAACGGCGCATGAGTTCGATGATCTCTTGCGAAGTGACGGAATCGAGGTCGCCGGTTGGCTCGTCGGCCCAGACGATGGCCGGATTGTTGACCAGGGCGCGGGCAATGGTGACGCGCTGTCGCTGCCCACCGGATAGTTCGGCCGGGCGCTGGTCAGCCTGTTCGGCCAGCCCTACGGCGGCCAGGGCAGCGTGGGCCATCTGGCGCGCTTCTTTGGCTTTAATCTTGCGCGAGTCGTCCAGAAGGAGGGGCATTTCAACGTTTTCCACGGCCGTTAGCACCGGCAGCAGGTTATAGAACTGGAAGACAAAACCCATGTTGGCGGCCCGGTAAGCGGTGCGCTCTTTGTCCTTCATTTGGGCCAGGTCACGGCCGTCAATCTCGATCACCCCCTCATCAATCTCGTCCAGCCCCGACAGGGTATTCAGCAGCGTGGTCTTGCCGCAGCCTGAAGCCCCCATGATGGCTACCATTTCCCCTTTTTTTACATTCAAATCCAGCCCACGCAAAGCGGGCACAATCACTTTGCCGGTGTTATACGTTTTCTTGACACTTTTTGCCTGGATAATCATATTCTCGTTCATCATATTCCTTATC
>JAHBVI010000106.1 GCA_019637635.1 Anaerolineae bacterium | reverse complement strand
CAATGGACGCCCACCTGGTTCCCCGTAAAGAGAAAATCACTCAGGAGTTCAAGGAATTGGGTGTTGGGCTATGTGCTGTTTTGCCTCATAAAATGGAATGGATCGTTCAGCCACGTATGATTCGGGAAGGAATCGGGTTTGAAAGAGAGTATATCATCTCATCTGCGGCCAGTTTATCTCGTCAAACGTTGTGGTCAGCACGGTAATAACGAAAGGCGTCATACCAGGATTGCACATGCTCTGTTCGGGTTTGGCGATTGGCTCCTAATATCCTCTCAATTTCCTTTGCGTGTTGTGCAGCGCGTCCAAGCCAGTTTTCCACAAAATCAAGACGCTCTTTATTTGACTGATAGCTGGAGTGCGCCTCCTCTGCTTCAATGCAAGAGCGCATAAAGTGTTCCTGTGCCGCTTTTACATTAGCCGGGCCGTAACGCCAGGCTTGAACATCATTGACTTTTTTGCCGCTAAGGGTCGCCATTATCAGACCAATCGAAGCATCTGTTCGATCCGCAATAGACGTAATGATTCCAGCACGATTTAGATTGTCATAGTCCTGGTTTAAGTGAATGTCTAACACGGCTGGGTGACTCCAATACTTTGGAAACGCACGACCTCCTGCCAAAGCATCAGCTATTCGCAACCGATAAACACTTTTGTACCAGGCGCTTGCCCATAATTCCGCCCCTGCTGCTTCACAGGCAAGTCCAAATTGCCCCAGAAAGTTTACGGCTACCCGCAAGCCACAGTCATGGGTGAAAATATGTACCAGGTGCAAGATGGAACGCAAAGCGCGGGTGTTACTACAATGCCTGGTTTCTCCTGGTTCACCCCCTTGTTCAAGGACAATGTAAACACCGTCAATTTCACGGGCGCTCACGGCATCAAGGATGAGTTCTAACAACGGGTTAGAAAGTGGGTCAGCATAGCGAACACAAATATCAGCTATGGCAACGGTGGCATAAATGGGCAAACTAATTTTTTGCGTTTCTTTTAATTCCAAAGCTGTATCCAACCAGTAAAGTTCGGTCTCATAGTTGGTGTTGTTGTCGAACGTAAGCGGGCTGGGGGCAATGAGCGCCTGGCAGCCAATTCTTGCTTGAAAGTCAAGACAGTCTTGTATAGCTGCCCTGATAATAGCCGGTTCAGTAGGGATTACCTGGGGCCACAATTCAGATATTTTTTCCTCAGCAGCAGCAAGCCATTGGGATTGTTGTTGTTGGCTGCTAATGTAATCTTCCAGGCCAATCACACCAAACCAGGGGTAGCTGGCTAACTTGGCACAGTGCTTGGATGACTGGTTTGCATCTATTCCAGCGAGATACAGTTGTGGATCAAAGAGGCGTCGCCTCATATGGGGATACCGATGATCAAATTTTCGCCGCAGTAATTGGTGCATGGGCAATGCACAGGCAAGAATTATACTTCCAGAAGTAACAAGTTCGGTGTGTGTGGCCTCGTTCGGCAGCTTGAAGTGGTACCCAAGATTGGCATAAAAAGCCATTGTAGACCTCCTTTTATTATGGGGCGTAACGTGATAACGTACTTAATATGTCTGAAGGTAACGGCCGTTTTGTTTGACGAGGATGGAGCATGTCTTTCACGAGATGGGCGTACTGCCAGCTATCGAGCGGATGTGTCAATTGGTTGTGCAGCCCTAATGCCTCCAATCGTTGCTGGTCTTGACCAGAAGGGTGGCGGCGCATCGCACACTCAACCAGCACAACTCCCAGAGCAAAGATGTCAGATTTACAAGACAATTGACGCACTCCCTTATTTTGTTCCGGGGATAAATAGCCTCTTGTTCCCCAGGTTGCCCCCATTTGGGTAAGAGATGAATCGTTGAGGTGTCTTGCCAACCCTAGATCAATTACGCAGGCACGGCCGTCAGCGCGAATCACGATGTTACTTGGCTTTAGGTCACGGTGGACGGTTCGACGTGACCACATGGCTTCAATGGCTCTGCTCACATCATAGGCGATAACAGCGAGTTCATGATCAGCTAACTCTTGTTGCCTTATTAAATGATTTAGTGGCGTACCGGCAACATAGGATGTGGCGACAACATATAGTTCATTATCTTGGATATTGAGACGGTCTGACCACAGCAGCTTAACAATGTTGGCACAGTTCAACTCGCCTAACGCTGTAATTTCCCGTTCGATACGTTTATCTGTTTGCCCAGGAAAGTAAATTTTGATGGCAGCGTCTTCGCCTTTAGCTAAACCACGATAGACAACACCCTGCCCGCCAACCTCAAGCAATGTGGTCACTTGAATAAAATCAGGCAAAAATGGAGATACGTTGGACGGCAGTTCTAACCACTGCTTAAACTCGCTGTTTTGATCTGACATACGCCACACCTCGCCCCTTAAATTCTCCGCCGATTCTGGCACTCTTTGTTAGGATTGTTAGTCCTTTTCTTCTGGAAACTTAGCCGCCACTTCTCCTGGTTCAATTTCGGCCCAATCAATGGCATCGTCCAGAGCGCGAAGGGCAATTTCGCATTTTTCCAGATAATCCCAGGGGGCATCCGCATGGGGGTTTTCCCAGGTGATACCCAGCGACGGAACCGCCAGTATGTTGCCGGAAAGAGTTTCGTGTTCATGGTAGATTGGTTCCAACGTATACCCTCTGGGTGGTTCGCCACAAACACGCTTGAGATAGGCAATAGCGAAGTCATAACAGGCCATTATCCACTCTCGTTCATGCGGCAGTTCACCATCGCCAAATCCTCCAATACTTTCTTTCATTGTCATATCCTCCTGTTGTTGAAATAAATCAGGGCAGTTCTGAAGCTGAGACGATGACCTTGTAGTCTACCTCCGGGCCTAATGCTTCAAAGTGGCGTTTGCCACATTGGATTTTGCGCCGTTCATCGGGACGCAGCTTGTCTAAATCGTGGGTGCTTTTGGTCTCGCGTACCAGGTACAAGGCTGGTTTCCCCTGGATAGGGTAGCCAAAAGCATCCACCTGCTGCATGACAATGGCCCAATCGGGGTTATATGTACCAACTGGTGTACTGACCGTAAACCAGGCGGGCAACTTGATGTACAACTGCACATCCTTGCGCCTTTCCAATTCGGCTACAAAATCCCGTTCTATTTGGGATTGGGCGTCAAAAATCACATGATCGTAGATGGAGCGGGTAACGGGAACAAGGTATTCTTCCCAGCTTTCTATCTCTGCTTCAAATTGGGTCATCTCGTAGCATTCGTTTAGCCGATGATACTGGATGCCATCTACTAACTGCTCTACCAGTTTGCTCTTGATGATTTTCACGGCAACGGCCGTAAATTCATTGGGATTATCCATTGCCGCCTGCTGTGTGGCTGCGGAAGTGCCAGTGCAAATTTTGTGAAGGGTCTGGCGGGTCAGGCGCACGGGCGGCGAGGTGAAAGCCATCAGGTTTTCCATCATGTCCACCAGATTGGGCAGCGCATAGCGCCCGACCAGGCTTTGCAGGGTTTTGGCCGTAGCCATTTGGACAGCTTCAAAAGCGTTATCGTGGGTGGCCCGTAGCTCTACTTTGGTCACGGCGATGCGGGGAGCCTGAATGGTGGCCTGGTCTAATTCCGTCACCACCGCCTGCACCAGCCTGTCCGTGTCTATTTTCACCGCATAGCGCGTTTTGTGTTTGATGCGTTCCCACAGTTCTTGGAAGTGTGGGTCTAGCTCGTAAGCCTTGTTTCGTGTGGCCTTCGCCTTTTGTCGGGCATTGGCCGGTGGCGGTGGCAAGATACCCGCCCCATATTCCTGAGCAATAGCCGCCCGTTCATCCACCGTAAGCTGGTCAATTGCTTTGCCGTAGCGGGCTTCAATCTCGGCCCGGTATTCCAGAGCAATCTCGCTTTGCAGGGTGGCAACAAATTGCGAATAGCTTTCATTGGCTACGACTGTGAGGACGTTATGCTTTTCATCCAGGATGCGTTCACCATCCTGGTTGACCAACAGGCGCACCCCACGCCCTATTTCTTGTCGTTTTTTCACTTCGGATGTGGACTGGTTGAGTGTACAGATGACACAGACGTTAGGGTTGTCCCAGCCCTCGCGTAAGGCGGAGTGGGAAAAGATGAAGGCTACGTCTTCCTCAAAGGAAAGCAGGCGCTCTTTGGCCTTCATAATCAGGTCGTAGGCTTCCCGATCCCGTTCGGCCTCCCCAGATTTACTATCTTCCAGGATGGTTTCCCCGCTGCGGGTACGGCGTTGGGCAAAATAGGCGGCTTGTACATCCGTACTGCTTTTCTCCTGCCATTCGGGATAGCCCACTTTCAGGTCAGCAAAGGCTTTATCAAATAGCTGGCGAATGGGGCCATTATTGGCGTAGTTATCCACCCGGTCTATGAAAAAGAGGGTGAGAACTTTGGCTTGGATTCCAGCCTGGTTGTACCTTCGCTGTTGGCGCATGTGTTCTTGAATGGCATACCGTATCTGGGCATCAAAGATGGTCATCTTATCCACACCTATTTCTTCCCCTACGGTTATCTCCTGCCCGTTGGCGAAAAGCACAGACTGGTAGCTGATATTTATTTCCTCCACCACATAAGCGGCATATTCGGGCCGGTTGGTCGCCTCAACCAGCGCGTCTCCTGGCTTGAGAGTGACGATTTGCTCCTGTATGGCTCCGCTTTTCATCCGTTTATGCACCGCCATTCGCGCCGTCAGTGTGCGTTTTTGGGTATGGACAGAAAGCAGGCGTAAGTACGGCCGTG
Organism: Anaerolineae bacterium; assembly: GCA_019637635.1. Taxonomy (GTDB): domain Bacteria; phylum Chloroflexota; class Anaerolineae; order Promineifilales; family Promineifilaceae; genus CAADGU01. Next base: position 20,920 of record JAHBVI010000106.1, on the reverse strand, counting down.
CCGTATCCCCCTCGCTTTCCACCCCGGCTACGGCAATACGCTTCACCAGCCCTTGCCGATACGCCTCAAATGGGGTCAGCCGGTAAACAACGTTGTACGGTTTACGGTGGGTGGCACTGTAACGCAGCGCAAAGAGCGGGCGCAGCGCCGCCAATGCTGCAATACTCTTTTCGCTCTCCATGTTTTGTGGTTCATCCAGAATAAGAATGGGGCGGGTGGCCTGCACCAGATGAAGGGGCGTTTCGCCGCTTAATTTGTCGGTGTCCTGGCGGATAACATTAGAAACTTTGTTGAAGGCGGCCAGCGTCATTACCATGATCTCTACGTTGCTGGAGAGGGCGAACTGGCGTATCTGGGAGATGTTGGCCGAATCATAGGCAAACGGGCGATAGGGGAGGTTTTCATACAGGTCGCTAAAATGTCTTTTGGTGATGTCCAGAGTTTTTAACACTCCTTCACGCACAGCCACCGAAGGCACCACAATGATGTACTTGCGGAAACCATATCGCCGCGCCAGTTCCAGCGCCGTTCGCAGGTAGACGTAGGTTTTGCCGGTGCCCGTTTCCATCTCAACGGAAAAGTTGTAGAAGCTGGCGCTTTCTTCGCTGTCGGCCGCAGCAATGTTTTCGGTCAACAATTCCAGAGCGGTATCTGGTGTGATCCCATTTTCGTTTTGCACGGCCGTTAAATTTGCCAGCAGCGCCGCATCATCCAGCTCGAGCCGGTTAGGAACCACCAACATGGTACTGCTCTGCCCGGCCACCTGCTGCATTTGCCCGCCGTGCGCGGTCTGGCCGGTGAACAGGTCGGCAACGGCGGTAACGGCCGCCAACTGATATTCCTGATTAGCGTCAAATTTGAGTTCCATATCAGATAGTTTTGACCCGGCACTGCAAAGCGATGTTTGCGGCCGTTTTATCGTCTAACGCCACATCCCGGCAGATAAACAGGTCAGTAGGTGCAAGCCCTAGCTGATAGGTGGGATCGGGGCTGAGGTGAGCGTCCAGGCAAATGTGGAACTGCTGTTCCTTGTCCGGATCGGTAACGCGGTAAACGATGTTGTCTGCCTGTAACGAGACTTCGGCAATGGTGCAGTTGAGACCAAAACCTTCCCGAATCGCCACCTCGTAGATTAAGGGTTCCGTCTGCCAGCCATCTAGCAGGGGATCAATAAAGAGGGCCATTTGTTGGGCATATTCGGCTGCGTCTACATTTTGCAAGCCACGCCACAGACGAATGTGTGATTCCGCCAGCTTGAACGCACGAAAGCCAGTATCCTCAATTCCAAAGTCTTCAAACGGCAATGTCCCTTCATTTTCGCTTTGTAAACGTTGGCTAACGAGCCGGATACGTTTTTGTCCTATTTCCGAAATTGTCTTGAATCCTCTGGCCTGTGCTGGCGAACCTTTTTGTGTTGGTTCTGGCAGTTGTACAAGGATAAAACGGCGCGTTGTCTGTTCAGCGCGATTTAGCTCCATTACTGCTTGGGCAGTAGGGCACGACCCGGCAAAGAAGTCGAGGATGATGTCATCATCTGTTGTTGTTTGCTGAATTAAGAGTTTCAAGAGACCAACCGGCTTCGGAAAATCGAATACATCTGCTCCAAATAGGTTTCGCACTTCCTGAGTGCCCGCGCTGGTGGTAGGGACATCAAGTAACAATGACGACAAGCCCGTGAAGTGCTTATTGATTTCATCAAGAAACTTCTTCTCTCTAGGACGCCCATCAGGGCTAGACGGCCACAGGATTCTTCCCTCGACTATCTTCCGTGACATTGTTTTCTGGTTGTATCGCCAACCCTTTTGTGGGCAGCCATAATTTATGCCAGTTTCGGGGTTGAGCAGGTCATAATGCAGGTTCGGCCGCTTTTCGGCAGTAGCTAACCCAAGCATGTTATCGCTCATCCAGGGGCCACGATGATCATTATCTGGGTTTGTATACTTATTCCGATCAATTTCTCTCCCCCTGATTTGACGCCCGTAAATCAGGATATATTCGTGATCAGAGGAGAAGCCGGTTTTGTTACGGCTGTCTACATTGTGGCGACTTTTCCAGACGAACGTGCCGATGAATCTATCATTGCCAAATATCTCATTCATCATTAGCCTCAAATGCGGTAATTCATCGTCGTTAATTGATATAGCAATTACCCCATCTTCGCGCAATAACTGGCGGGCAATAAAGAGGCGGGGATACATCATAGAAAGCCAGGCTGAATGGAAACGGCCGCTGCTGTCCGGGTTGCTACGCAGTAAATTACCCAAACTGTCCTGTTGGGCCGTGTGTTTCAGGTAGACACCCAACGGATCGGTAAAATCATCTTTGTAGATGAAGTCATTGCCCGTGTTGTAAGGGGGATCAATGTAAATCAGCTTCACCCGGTTGAAGTAGCTCTTATACAGCAGTTTCAGCACTTCCAGGTTGTCCCCCTCAATAAACATATTTTGCGTCTCATCAAAGGCGATGGACGCCTCCCGGTCAGGGATGAGCGTAGCCCGGCTGGGCATTTGCAGCAGCCGGATAGCGTCTCGTTTCCCGGCCCAGCCGAAACTGTAGCGATCTGGGGCTTCATCCACCAGATCGCCCAATGTGGCCCGCACTTTGTCCAGGTCTACCTTGCCCTCGCTGAACACTTCGGGGAATAACTCCCGGAAACGAGCCAATTGCTCCTGAGCCATGCTGACGCTTTCCTCCGCCACTGGTTCTATGTTTGTTGTCATCTCTTTCCCTTCAATGTCTCAAAAATGATGCGTCACTCAATTATTCAGCAGGGCAACCAGGCCGTCCAATAGCGTACAATCCTGGCAATTTTCTTTGCCGGATGGTGGCCGGGTTAGGTTCAATACCTGCCGCACCCGCGCCAGTAATGGCAATATAAACCGGGCGGGATCATATTCAACCGGCTGGATGCGCAAAGCAAAACCCATCGCAAAACCGTTGGGCAATACATTCCCATCATGGGCGTCGCTGTCGGCCGTTTGTGGCTCAAAGTAAAGCAGCGCGAGACCCGCCAGTGGCGTCAACCCATGTTGTGCGCCAATCAGGGCATAAGCGTTTAACTGCGCCTGGTACATGGGAAACAAGTTGTCTTGGGTGTTGGTGTAACGGGCGGTTTTGTAGTCTGCAATCAGATAGTGGCCGGTATCAAGGCGAAAAATGGCATCTGGTGAACCGCGTAGAACAATGTTCGTGTCTGCATCGCGGATGCTAAATTTGCTGTAATGTGGTGGGGATTGATAGCCGGTGATTGAACCCAACGGCGTAAACCAGGCCGGGGCCGCGCCGTGCCGATCCAGGTAGCCATGAACAATTTTCTTGTTGTAGCTGTCTATGGAGCTAAAAATGCCGGGGAAAGTCTGAAAAGGGAGTTTATTGCCTGCTCTGCGTTTGAGCCAGAAACAGCGTGGGCAAAATTCAGCCAGGGCCACCGCTCCCAGGTCTTTGGCTGATATGGTCACTTCGCCGACGGCCATTTGCCCTCCTCAATGACTGTTTTGCTGCCCCATCTGTTGATTGGAACATCCCTTTTCTGTCACAATTTCGTTACATCTGGCAAAAGATACCACTTCTTACGGATGATGTAAAGATTGTCAGGTCTTATTTGCTAATATACGACCAATTTCAAAAATAGCAGCGAATTCTACTGATTCCACTCGCCCTATCTTCAGGTTGTCGTAGGTGCGAAAATAGAATTCGCCGTCACAACGAACATAGGGAAAGACACCACTAATATCATAAACATCAACAGGAACAATACTCCCTTCCCCTTGTAACATGCCTGCTGAAATTGAATGGTTGCCGCCATTCACCCAGGCGATATGTAGTGGTTCCCATAACTCGATCCTATGGTTTCCATCTTGTTGCCATCGCCCACTTGATTTCCCGTTTCCAATCATACGGAAAGCGCGATACAGTTTATCTACACTCCAGGGTTGAGCCAGGATGATGTCCTTGCCCATTGATAATTCTTGCCTGGTGTGCTTAATTTGCCCCAAATCATACAAGGATTTCCCATCAGGGGTTAGCGGGGCCTGTGGGTCAAAGAATAAATACGTTTGCAATTCAACCAAATCTATAGGACGATCCGTTTGCCAATAGAAAAGGTCTGTTATGAGTTGCCACTGAACTTGTTTACCCAACACTCTGATTAACTCAATGAGAGTAGCCGGATTGCTAATGGCAATTTGTTGTGCCTCTGCCAAGAAGTTGGCTAATTTTCTGGCCTTTTCTGTGGGTGTAACTGGCTGAAATGGAGTATGGTTGAACAATGTAATCCTTCCTAATCACCACTTTATCTGGTAAACTGGTTATATGAGAACAATTGGGCTAATTGACCGCGTTGATTTGATGCAAACAGAACCATGTCATACATTGGTTGTTGGCTTGCCTGGAAGGGGAAAATCCCACCTGGCGCTTAAAATGGCAATCGCCGATCATCAGGCGGGGTATGCAGTCACCTATATCAGCACCCAAGATGATTGGCATGGTAGATTTTTGGGTCATTACCTCCAAGATGGGTTTCGTTGCCTTGAACCTGATCAAATTGATGTTTCCACTCTAAACTGTGACACTACTCTGGCCGGAGAGTTATTTCCGGGGGAACGTCCAACTTTATCTTTGAATAATCCTCTGCCCGTTGTTGCCCCTGACGCCTTCACGCTTATCAACTTGGGATGGGGTTTTTTGGTCTCCAACCCTTTGCGTTATTTCCTGGTAGGTTGTCTGTTACAACATATTGCTTCCCTACCTATGCCAGTCTCCGTCTATGTAGATGACTTAAATCTGTTCGGCGATGAGCCGGATCATCCCATCTTTCAAGCATTACTATCCAACCCTGCAAAACTCACCACATTCATCGTTCAATATCTGCCTGAATTTGCTATAGATGAAAAGCACCGGGAAGTTTTTAATAAATTCCCACTCAAAGTTGCCGTTTGCACTTCTAGGCGGCCAACTGCTCAAGTGGTTTGCGATCTATTTGGTGATGACCGTTTCACTCCTTCATCTTTTGCATACTTGAAAATGTATCAAGCCCTGGTTAGTTACCAATCCGAGGCGTATTGTGTTGAGTTCCCACAAGACAACGTGACCCTTTAGAAACCAATGCTAAAACGGGAACGGTGCCGGGTCGTATTCATTCATCGCCACGATGCTGGCATATGTCTCTTGCAGTTCGGAATCGTCGGGGAACATAGCCACCATGTTCGCCAACGCTTGTAGTAAACGGCCGTTAACAAGGGCTTGCTTTGGGGAACGGGGCGAACTATCACCAAGCGGTAAGCGCATCCCTAATGATTCAGCCCACTCTGCATGGAGTGGATGATTTTGGGGCACCATAGCTACCAATAGGGCCAGAGCCGCCACAATTTTTTGCTGACTTTTGTGTATTGCGTCCTGGGCCATTTGGTAATGATTCCCGGAATAATTGACTTTTGGTTCCAGGGCTTCGTTCAAGAGAACAAATATCTCTTGCATATCTGTTTCAGCGACGGAAATGTGGTTATTAACTTCATTTTTCATCTTTGTGCATCCTTTTGATATAGCGCCCACATCGTAAATCGCACACATTGTTTCTCATATTTGCCCCCTTTTTAGGGTGGAATCAAAAATCCCGGCTACCTCTGGAATCAAAAATCCTGGCACTGGAATCAAAAACTTTGGCACGGGAATCAAAAATCCTGGCATCCGACAAAACAACATCTCACACATCCAGGTTGCGAACCTCGTTGGAGTGGGTCATGATGAACCGTTTGCGCGGGCCAACCTCAGACCCCATCAGCATGTCAAAGGTCTTGTCGGCCACCACCGCATCCTCAATGTTCACCTGCAACAAAACCCGGTTGGCCGGGTCCATCGTCGTTTCCCACAATTGTTCCGGGTTCATTTCACCCAACCCTTTGTAACGTTGGAGGTCGTATTTTTTGCTCTCTTTTTGCAGGTTCTTCAGCACAGCAGCCTGCTCCGCTTCGCTGTAGGCATATTGCAGCTCTTTACCAGTTTTGATGCGGTAAAGCGGTGGTTGGGCGATAAAAAGATGCCCATTTTCAATCAAATCAGGCATGTAGCGGAAGAAGAAGGTGAGCAGCAGGGTGCGAATGTGGCTGCCGTCTACGTCGGCGTCACACATAATGATGATGCGATGATAGCGCAGGTTGCTCAGGTCGAACGTATCGCCAATGCCCACACCCAACGCCGAAATCATCGCTTTCACTTCATTATTAGCCAGGATTTTATCCAGCCGGGCGCGTTCTGTATTCAGAATTTTGCCGCGCAAGGGCAAAATGGCCTGAAAATGGCGGTCACGTCCCTGTTTGGCCGAGCCGCCGGCCGAATCCCCTTCGACAATGTACAGTTCACAACGGGCCGGGTCGCGTTCAGAGCAGTCGGCCAGTTTGCCGGGCAGCGTCAGACTTTCCAACGCACTCTTACGCATCACCAGTTCCCGCGCTTTGCGGGCGGCGTCACGGGCGCGGCTGGAGGTCAGGCAGCGTTCGATGATTTTCTTGGCTTCGCGCGGGTTCTCATCCAGGTACGCGGAGAAGGCGTCGGCAGCAATAGAGGTGACGATCCCGGCGACTTCGGCGTTCATTAGCTTGACTTTGGTCTGACTTTCAAATTGAGGATCGGGGTGTTTGATGCTGACTACGGCCGTTAACCCCTCATGGGTATCATCACTGGAAAAGTTCTTATCTTTCTCCTTCAGATAATTGTTTTTGCGGGCGTAATTGTTGATCACCCGTGTCACTGCCGAACGCAGCCCCGATTGGTGCGTGCCGCCATCTGGTGTATGGATGGTATTGGCAAACGAGTATTCCGAGACGGAAATGCCTTCGGTAAATTGCAGGGCAATTTCCACGTCAATGTTGTCTGTTTCCTTGTGAGCATACACCGGATCGTGCAGCACCTTGCGGTTACGATTCAGATAGCGCACAAACGACTTCACCCCACCCTCAAAATAAAAGTTCATCTCGCGCAGCGGGTCTGGCCGTTCATCTCGCAGGCTCAGGTAAACACCGCTGGTCACAAAAGCCATCTCCCGGAAACGATTCAGCAGCGTCTCAAAACGGTAGGTGGCCTCTTTCTCAAAAATGGTGGGATCAAACTTAAAATGGGTGGTGGTACCCGTAATATCTTCGTTTTTTAACTTGCGCACCTTTTTCACCGGCGCCTGAGGGATACCCCGTTCATACCGCTGGAACCAGAGATGCCCTTCGCGGCGCACGTACACTTCCATCCATTCGGAAAGGGCGTTCACCGCTGCCGCGCCCACGCCGTGCAGACCACCAGACACCTTGTAAGCCGCATTGTCAAACTTGCCACCGGCGTGCAGGGTGGTATGCACCAGTTCCAGCGCCGACACCTTCTCGGTGGGATGCAGCGCCACAGGAATACCCACGCCATTATCGGTGACACTCACACTGTCATCGGGATGAATGATCACTTCAATGCGGTCGCAGCGGCCGGCCAGCGCCTCGTCAATGGAGTTGTCCACAATTTCGTAGACCAGATGGTGCAGCGCCTTCACGTCGGTGCCGCCCACGTACATACCGGGGCGGCGGCGCACCGCTTCCAACCCTTTTAATACCTGGATATTACCGGCATCATATTGTTTTTCTGCTTCTGTCTTTGCCATATTTTCCCTTCATTAAAGACCACCGATTGCCAATCGGTGGCTGATATACACAAACCGGCTAAAGCCGGTTAGAGGCCCCGCCAGAAAGAATCAGGGGCAGTGCGTTCTTAACGCACTTGTGTATTTCAGGCGGCGAATTCCATTCGTCGTCCATGCGCCAAATCAGGCAGAATTTTACCACACCTGCCCCTGACAAGCGACTTTTACACTGTGTTATGTTGAGTTTTCTCAGGTTTTTAGAGAGGGCGGAACGGAGTACGAAATCGGAAGTCCAAAGCCCAAAACCCGGCTCTGGACTTCGGGCTTCGGGCTTTGGTTAGCATCCAATCAACCGGAATTTGAGGAGTTCGCACGTGGGCGTGCGAACGAGCAGCACGAGGGTGTGCTGCTCTCCTCACCTTGCAAATCTAGTTTTAATGATGCGCGTCACCGTGGGCGTGTTCATCGTGCCCGTGCGCCTCGTGCCCGTGCGCCTCGTGCGCGTCATGGGCATCGGCGGTCTGTCTGCTGCGTTGGCTGATCAGGGCAATGAGCAGGGCAAAGGCCAGCCCAGCGGCCGCCGACCCTAACCAAATAGACAATGCCTGGGTAATGGCTTCTGTTGAAAACATGAATGGTTCTCCTTTGAAAAATTATGAATTAGGAAGGATGAATTATGAATTTTCATTCATCCTTCCATCGCTTCACTGTGTTCGGCGCCGGCTGTGGTGTATCGCACCTTCACACCTTATGCGTTCTTCTGCCGACGGCGCAGGCCGAAAAAGGCCAGGACAAGGGCGACGATGACGCCGATGCCGGCAATACCTAGCCAGGATGGCAGGCCGCTACCTTCACTGCTGGCGGCTGGGGCCGGTGTGGGCGCCGATTGTGTCGTGGGGATCACGGCCGTCTCCACCACCACCGTCTCCTCACTCGCTTCTTCGGTCACAACTGCCGCCGTTTCTTCTTCACTCACCGCATCCACAACTTCCGGCAGCACAAACACGGCCGTACTCCGCCCCGGCACAGCAAACGTCCCTGTGGCCGCATCGTAGGACATTTCCGTGTAACGGCCGTCGCTGCTGGCAGCCAACACCGGGTGCAATACCATCTCCATACCCGCCAGATCAGCGATGGCGAACGTCTGCGCCTGGTTATTGGCGTTGAACAACACCACAATCCGGTCAAACTGCGGGTCTAAATCCGCGCCCACCTGGTCAGACAGGCTCATCACAATCAGCCCTGGAATCTGTTCCGGCCCCGTATTGTGGAACTGCAACCGGGCCATGATCTCCTCGGCCGTTTGCAGGCGGAACAGCGGCGAACTGCGGCGCAGTTGCAGCATATTTTGGAAATGCACGGCCGTTTGCCGGATCAACTCCCCATCCGCCGCCAGCGCCGGGTCTGCCAGCAGTGGCTGTTGCAGCGGCCAGTTTTCCTGGTTCTTACCGGCCACCGGCAGCCCAATCCCCCAATTGTTCGTCTCATAGGTAAAGTCCAGCCGGTTAAACCAGTCGCCAGAGTTATAACTATCGCGGTCAAAATCTTTGGAGCGCAGCAGGTCGCTGCCGGCGTGGAAGAAGGGAATGCCCTGCCCCAACATCACCAGGCTCAGCCCCATTTGCTGCATCCGCGCCCGCTCAACGGCCGTCGCCGTCAGCGGCGCTTTGTATTGGATGGCGTCAAACAACGTCTCGTTGTCATGCGCCGAGGCGTAGTTGATCGTATCCTGCGGGTCGAGGGCATATCCGGCAAACTGGCCGTTATAGAGTACCTGCCGCCCCGTCGTCAGATCGCCATCCGCACCGATAAAGCTAAAATCGGCCAGGTTCCCGGCCAACCCCACGCGGATATGGTCGCTCAATTCCAGCAGGCGGGCCAACTGCTGCGCTTCAGTTCCCTGGTCGGTCTCGTTGGGGTCATAGTAGAGGCCATTGATAAAACCTTGCTTCTGGTAATCGCCAAAGGGATTGCCGCCACGAATGGCGTCGCGGATGCGGTCGTTAAAGGTGCCAATGCCCGTGCCACCCATGTTAAACTGCGTGGCGTTGATGCCGCGCGCGTTGGCAGCTACTTCGCCAAAATCCCAACCTTCGCCGTAAAGGTACACGGCCGTGCCCTCCACCCCATTCTCCGCCAGCGTCAGCCCATCCAGCGCCGCCCGCACCGCCAGCATATCCTCCTTCATGTGGTGCCCCATCAGGTCAAAACGGAAACCATCCACCTTATACGCCTCCGCCCAGGTTAGCACCGAATCCACCATTAACTTTTGCATCATGGCGTGTTCGCTGGCCGTGTTGGCGCAGCAGGTACTCCGTTCCACCCGGCCGGCCGCGTTCAACCGGTGGTAATAACCGGGCACAATGCGATCCAATACCGAAAAATCGCTTTGCCCGGCGGCGTTGGTGTGGTTGTAAACCACATCCATCACCAGCCGCAGCCCGCTCTGGTTGAGCGCCTGCATCATCTGGCGATACTCCAAAATGCGCTGCGCCCCGTCCGGGTTGGTGGCGTAACTGCCCTCCGGCACGGTGTAATGGAATGGGTCATACCCCCAGTTAAAGGCATCCAGATCGGCCGTCGCCTCGACTAACGCCTGCTGTTCCGGCGAATCCGGCGGGAAGCCAGACAGTTCCGCAAACGTCGGCCCTTCCCAGGTTGATTTATCCTCATTGATGGTGGCAATGTCAAAGGTGGGCAGCAGGTGCAGGTGCGTCAGCCCGGCTTCGGCCAGGCGGCGCAAATGGGCCATCCCGGCGGAATCGGCCAGCGTAAAGGCCAGGTACGTCCCTTTCCACTCATCCGGCACACCGGCGTCGTTGACGCTGAAATCTCGCACGTGCAGTTCATAAATCACGATGTCTTCCGGCGCGTCCAGCGGTGGTTTGCTCAGGGTATCCCATCCGTCTGGCATCAGCGCCGGGTCGTTCAGGTCTACAATCTGGCTGCGGCGCGAATTTTGCGCCAGGCTAAAGCTGTAGGGGTCTGTGACCAGGTTCGTTTGCACGCTGCTTTCCGAAGGCACATACACCTGCACTTCATACAGGTAATACTTACCGTTCCAATCCGGTTGGCCGGTGATAGACCAGACGCCGGTAGCAGGATCAACGCGCATGGGCGAGGTTTGGGCGCGGGCGCCGGGGTTGCTGTCGTCAAAGAGGTGCAGCCGCACCAGGCGGGCCGTGGGCGCCCATACCCGCAATGTGGGTGTATCGCCGTCCCAGGTGATACCCAACGGCCCGTCGTAGGCATACAGGTCATCCAACACGCCGGGGATTTGCAGACCGGTGGCGTCCAGCAGCTGGCCGTCGGCGTCCTGGGCAGACACGGCCGTTTGCCCCTTCAAGGCCACGCGCACAAAACCTAAATCTTCGGCGGCCATTTGCAAGGCGACGGCATTGCGTAAATGGGGGAATTGGGCGGCCACGTCAGCAGGCACACCATCGGGCAAAACGATGAGGGGTACGGCCGTGCCGCCGCTCATCCCCGTTGGCGTCAGGGAAAACGGGTTGCCTGCCGGGTCATAGTGGAAGAAGTATTGGTTGCCGGGCGCGGCGTCCACATCCCACAAAATCAAGCCCTCGCGGACCCAATGTGCCCGCTGTTCGGCCAGATTACCCTTTGGGCCGGCGCCCGCGCCCACGCCAATCGTCAGCAGTTTACTGCCGCTGTTCCAGGTGAAGGTGACAAGCGTGCCATCTTCCGGCACGGCAAAGCCGATATTAGCGCCGCCTTGCGCGCCGCCTTCGCCGTAGTTTTCATCCCAACTCTGGTTTACCGCCACTTTGGCTTCGTAACTACCGGCGGGGATGCTAACGGTCTGGAAAGTGTATGTGCCGTCGCCGTCCGGGTCTTGCAGCCAGGAGCGCAAGCAGTCGGGCTGCCAATCATCTGGGCAGCCAATTTCGCTCTGGAAATCGCCGGGCACGTTGGCGATCAGATTGTTCACGCTGTCCGCCACCCAGCCGGTGTTGTGGTCGAAGTAGTAGGTCACGGCCGTTTCCTCCGCCAGCACCAACGGGATATTCGCGCCACCTGGTTCGGCATTGAGGCCAAAATTGACATCCCAACTGCCGTTGAGGGCGACCTTGTATTCGTAACTACCGGCGGGGATGATGAACACGGCCGTCCACACCTGATCTTCCTCGTCAAAGACCAACGCCGTATTCTCACAATCCGGCTGCCAGTCGCCAGGGCAACCCAGGACGCTTTGAATGGTGCCGGGGATTACCACCAGGTCAGGAAATGGCGCTGCCGGGGGCGGCAAACTGCCGCCTGTACCCCCCACCTGATCCAATGAGGTGATCAAACCCGCCGGTATCTCATCCGTCGTCTCAATGGTGATCGCCTTCGAGTCTGGATCAAACGTAAAAATGACGGCCTGCCCTTCGCCAACGGTAAAGGGGATATTGGCCCCATCCGCCGCTCCATCCGCGCCATAGTTCTCATCCCAACTCTGGCCGACGGCCACTTTGGCTTCATATTCCCCCGCCGGAATCAACGCCGTGATGAAGGTATACAGGCCATCCCCGTTCGGGTCTTGCAGCAGCGAGCGCAGGCAGTCCGGCTGCCAGTCGCCAGGGCAGCCAATTTCTTCCTGGAAGCTGCCGGGCACATTGGCGATGAGGCTGTTGATGCTGTCCGAAACCCAGCGCGTTTTGTGGTCATACCAGAATGTGACCGGGCCGTCTTCTGCCACCTTGAGCGGGATATTGGGGCCATAGTATTCGGCGTTGAGGCCGTAGTTGTCGTCCCAACTGCCATTCAGCGCCGCTTTGTATTCATAATCACCGGCCGTCAGTTCAAAGGTCGCCAACCACAAATCATCTTTGGCGCTGTAGGTCAGCTGGCTGTCGGCGCAAGTGGTGTTCCACGAGCCGGAGCAGCCTAGTTGGGGCTGGACGGTACCGGCGATGGTCACACTGTTCGGTGGGGGAAGGGAAGCCGGGTTATCAGATTGCGCGAGAGTGCCGGTGGTAATTATCAGCAGCAGACCCACACACAGCAAACACAATGTAAAAAAGGGTTGAGCGTAAGATCGGTTCATCATGGGCTTATTCTCCTCAAACACATCACTCATTTTACGTTAGTTTTACCCGGACGGCGAAGGTTGTATATGCAAATAAGCGCCGAATCTTTGCATCGGTTCCGGGGATATGTTATTATCCCGCTGCTCTCACGCTTCCAGACTTCCCTGAAGCTGGATTTGTAGCCCCAAACAGGCTACGTTAATTTTTTGGAGGTTAAGGAATTGGCTAATACAGAATCTGCAAAGAAGCGGATACGGCAAACCAAAAAACGAACAGCAAGCAACCGTCAATACCGGTCGTCAGCGCGCACCTACATCAAAAAAGCGCACCGTCTTATGGCGGAAGGCAAGTTTGATGAAGCGGAAGCGGTGGCTAACCAGGCTTACAAAACGCTGGACAAGGCAGCCCGCAAGAGCGTCATCCATCCACGTAATGCCGCCCGGCGCAAAGGTCGTTTGATGGCATCATTGGCTGCGGCACAACAGGCACAGAGTTAACGGCCGTATCAAAGTAACACGGTTAGAAAGTAACCACAGTAAAGAATAAAAAACACCACCCATCCGGTGGTGTTTTTATTTTCCGTTGGGGGCGGCAAATGAGGGGTGGCAGAAGATATATCCTTTGTTGCGGATGGTTCTCAAGATAACGGGATGGGCGGGATCGTCTTCAATCAATTCCCGCATCCAGCGGATGTGAACATCCAGTGTCCGGGTATCGCCAATATAATCTGTGTCCCAGACGTTTTGCATGAGTTGGCGACGGCTAATTACTTCATTGGGGTGACGAATAAATTCTTCCAGCAGGAGAGTCAGCTTGGGGGTTAGCTGGTTTTCACCTTGCCCGTTTACTTCAACGGAACGTTTGGTGCGGTAAAGACAAATGGAACCGTAACGAACGACTTCTTCCTTAATTTCATCGGCGGGCAGCAGGGCACGAATACGATTCAGCAATTTGCGGGGGGTAAACGGCCGTTGCATGAATACATCCACCTCGGCCACATTGTCCAATGATTGCTGCTCACCACGAATATGAATGATGGGAGTGGTTTCGGCGGCTCGCCGCAGCCGGTGGCACGTCCTGGCGCCATTGGTGCGCATGTAGGCGGCATCGAACACAATCAGTTGAATCGGTGATTGGGTGATGGTGGATAAAGCCGCAGCGCCGGTGTGAACGACGTGCGCCTGATACCCGGCTTTTTCCAGAGCGGGTGCAAAAGAGTGTTCACCCGCCTTTCCCTCCACTATCAGGATTGACGCCGCCATAAAATTCCCTCTCTATGCCAGATTTAATCAGGGTAGTCTTGACATTATAGAGGCAATCATGGTGTATGCAAGGTCAAAAAGGTCATGTTTTAGTGGCTCTTTGTGACCACAGAGTGAAATTTGAGCCGGAGCTGATTTTTTGCTCCGGCTCACGTTGGTTAAGCCATGATACGTGAAAAATGTTTCAGGCCATTAACTACTTGCACCAGTTCATCCGGGGAAAATGGCTTGGGCAAGGTGGCATCAGAAATAGCGCGTAAGCCAGAAACGATGGGGTTACTATCCGGGCCGCTGGAAATGGCAATGATGGGTATGGTCTGGGTATCACTGGCGGCGCGGAGATGTTGGGCTACCTCAAAGCCGTTCATATTCGGCATTTCTGCATCGAGCAGAATCAAATCGGGTCTGGCTTCTCTGGCGAGCGCCATCCCTTCCACCCCATCCATGGCTTGTAGCACTTTAATATGTTGAAAGGTGTAGGTTAGAAAATCTGAAATGACCATGCGCACGGCCGTGTTATCGTCAATGATCAAAACAACTTGCATGTCTTGGGACTCCTTCATCACATTTCGCTTAAGGGCAACGGCGGCTAAAACCGCTCCGCGAACTTCCTCTGCCCAATTTGTCTTCCACAAATCTAACTCGCCCAGGGGATAGGAAAGTTATGCCCTTAATTAAAGCCCGAAAGACGGCCGTTGCCTGTCAGAAATTCGGCAAGGTTCACGACAAGATTCATACAAGGTGTGTGTTTAATGAGAACGAGGAAATAGTAAATTATTTCACAGTTATGGCGCTGAAGGGGTGCTGGTGCGGCGCGACCGGTGTTGTCTGCCCGGTCACGCCGCACTTAAAATCCGACGCAGCAGCGGTTCTAGCTGGCGCATGGCCCGCCCCCGATGGCTGATCTGGTGCTTTTCCGCAGAACTGAGTTGAGCCATTGTTTTGCCCAATTCTGGCAAGAAAAATATGGGGTCATACCCAAAACCACCGCTGCCCGCCGGCGATGGGGCAATGAGACCTTCACATACACCTTCGGCTTCGGCCAGGATACGGCCGTGTCCATCCACCACCACAATTACACAACGAAACCGGGCCGTGCGGGCCGGTGCGGGCACATCGGCCAACTGCTGCAATACCAATTGATACCGCTGCGCATGGCTCAGGTCTGCCCCCCCATACCGCGCCGAAAAAACGCCCGGCGCACCATCCAATGCATCTATCTCCAACCCCGAATCATCAGCCAGCGCCAACAAGCCGGTGGCCTGGGCGTAAGCAACCGCCTTCATTACCGCATTTTCTCGAAAGGTATCACCCGTTTCCGGCACATCCTCCGTCACCCCCACGTCATCCAACCCCAACCAGGCAATGTCCATGTCCTGCATCATCTCCGCAAATTCCTTCACCTTGCCTTTGTTGTGGGTTGCTACCACCATTTTCTTAGTTTGAGACATAGCTTATTTACCTCTTGATGAGCTTTTTTCTGAAATTATCTCCCCTATGTTATACTCGCCACTCAATTCTACCGTAATTGGAGGGACTATCATGGAAAAGCAATTCCCTTCCCGGCTCCGCTTCAACCTGGGATTTTTGCTTGAAGCCTCACTGGGGACAAGCCGCACCATTGAACTGGCATATCCCACCATTCAGGTGGCGGCCGATTTAACCCTCGCCCCCCTCACTGGCGCTTTTGTGGTCACCCGTACCGGCGAGGGGATTTATGTGAGCGGTCTGCTCAAATCGCAATTGGACATCACCTGTGTGCGCTGCCTGGAAAATGGGCAAATCGAAGCGCTGCTGCAAATTGATGAGTTGTTTTATTACCCACAAACCACCGCCCCCAAAGGGGAATTTATTGTTGGCGAGGATGGGTTCATAGACCTGGCGCCGCTGGTGCGCGAACTGGCTTTGTTAGAAATCCCTATTCAGCCCATTTGCAAACCGGATTGTCTGGGTTTGTGCGTGGAATGCGGGCAAAATCTGAATGAAGGCCCTTGTGACTGCCAGCGGGAAAGAATTGATCCCCGGCTGGCGGCGCTGCGGGAACTTTTAGATGAGTGAATGGAGATTGGAGATTGATCACTTCAATCTCCAATCTATGATAAAAAATCATGTTTTACGATGAGGCAAAAATTTACGTGCGCAGTGGTAACGGCGGCGATGGCATGATTGGCTTCCGCCGCGAGGCGCATGTGCCCTTGGGCGGCCCTGATGGCGGTGATGGCGGACGGGGCGGCGATATTCTGTTTGTGGGCAACCGGCACATGAGTACGCTGGCTGCCTTTCATAAAAAGGTGCATTATCGCGCCGGACACGGCGTTCACGGCAACACCAAAAACCGGCACGGCAAAAATGGCGAAACGCTGCGCATTGAAGCGCCGGTGGGCACATTGATTCGCCATGCCGAAACGGGTGAGTTGCTGGCAGATATTGTTCAGGATGGACAAGAAGTGTTGATCCTCAAAGGGGGACGCGGCGGGCGTGGCAATGCTCGTTTTGTTTCCAGCGTCAACCGGGCGCCCCGGCTGGCCGAGCGTGGTGAACCCGGACAAGAGTTGTGGTTGACGCTGGAATTGAAGCTGATTGCGGATGTAGGCATTGTGGGTAAGCCGAATGCGGGCAAATCTACGCTGCTGACGGCCGTGAGCGAAGCCCGCCCCAAAATTGCCGATTATCCCTTTACCACCTTGCAGCCACAACTGGGAGTGGTTGCATTGGATGATTTTGAGACGATGGTGTTGGCCGATATTCCCGGCCTGATTGAAGGCGCGGCCGAAGGTGTGGGGCTGGGACATGATTTTCTGCGGCACATTGAACGCACCAGAGTGCTGATCCATTTGCTAGACGGCAGCGCCAAAGAGCCGCTGGAAGATTGGATCGCCATTAACCAGGAATTGGCTCTCTATAACGTAGCACTAGAAGAACGGCCGCAGTTGGTGGTGCTAAACAAGATGGATTTACCGGATGCGGTAGCCTGGGAGCCAATTTTGCGCGAGGAGATTGAGAAGGCGGGTTATCGGTTTTGCAGCATCTCGGCCGTGACCGGTCAGGGGGTACGGCAGATGTTGTTCCGGGTAAAAAAGATGCTGGATGAAGCGCCACTGCCAGAACCGGCCGTACCGGCTGAAATCGTTATTACCGTAGACGAGGAAGAGCCGTTCACTATTGAGCGGGAAGGAGATAGCTGGCGGGTGCGTGGCCGTGACATCGAGCGCATAGCCTCCATGACCTACTTTGAATTTGATACCACTTTGCTGCACTTCCAGACCGTTTTGGAGCGCATGGGCATTTCGGCGGCGCTGACAGCAGCGGGGGTGCAGGTTGGGGATACAGTACACATTGGCGACGAGGTATTGGAGTGGGGCGAGTGACACAGTGAGCAGGTGAGCAGGTAAAGGGATGAATGGGTGATGAGGAGCCACTCTCTTCACCCTTCATAATTCCTCATTCATAATTCCTAATTCCAAAGGTAACGGGTGAAAGAGCGCGCAATTGGATTGCTGGGAGGGACGTTTGATCCGCCGCATGTGGGCCATTTGTGGCTGGCGGAGGCAGCGCGGGAACAGTTGGGGTTGGAGAGGGTGCTGTTTTTACCGGTAGGCGCGCCACCGCATAAAGAAGGCCGGGTCATCACGGCCGTTTCCCACCGTCTGGCTATGACCCAATTAGCTATCCAGGATAATTCTGCCTTCTTATTGGACACCACCGACAGTGACAGGCCCGCCCCCCACACTACCGTGACGTTGCTGCCACAGATTCAAGCCCAATACCCTGATGCCCAATTGTGGCTGCTGATCGGCGCTGATTCGCTGCGCGATTTGCCCGCCTGGATAGAACCGCAGCGCCTGATCACACAATGCCGGCTGGCCGTGTTGCCGCGCCCTGGCGTGGAGATTGATTGGGACGTGTTGGAAACGGCCGTGCCCCACATCCAACACGCCACTCATTGGTTAGATGGGCCATCCGTGGCTCTTTCTGCCACCCAGATTCGCCGTTGGGCGGAAGCCGGACGCTCGCTGCGCTACCTGACGCCACCGGCCGTGTTGGCTTACATCCAGCAGCACGGCTTGTATCGTAATCAAAAGTAATTGCGCAATTACTTGATTACTCCGCTGCTTCCTCTGGCGCTGAACGCGGCATGTAGCGCTGCATCTGGCGCACCGGCACTTTTACCTGTTTGCGACAGTTGGCGCATTCCACTATCACTGATTTTTGTTTCTTTTCCAGGGCTTGGGGCACGGCCTCGGCAATAAATTCCCGGCTGATGCTAAACGAATGCCCACAAAAATTACAACGAACGTTCATCTTGTTTTCCTCCTGGTCAGGTACAGCCATTGTAACCCTGACTACCCGCCCCGCCAAACTTCTGTTGTCCCTGGTACAGCCGTTCCCTGACTTCATAGAAAAGCTGAGGCATAATCAGCAGCCATATGAACCAACCGGAAAGTAATCAGGTGCGCGCCCTTTTGCAGGAAACGTTGCAAGAAGGGGGCCAGGCGATGCTCACCGTCACCAGCAACAGCATGTCCCCGTTGATACGCCGGGGAGATCAGGTGATGCTTATAGCTCTGGCACGGCCGTTGCAACCGGGCGACATCATCACATTTCAGACCGATGCCGGGTTGCTAACCCATCGCTTCTGGGGATACGTGCCCGAAACAAACCCGCCATTATTGCTGACACGCGGGGACAAACCGGTGGTATTCGATCCCCCAACGCCGGCAGCCCGTGTGCTGGGATTGGTCATTCAACGGCAGCGGCACGGCCGTTGGCAGCATTTGGTTCATGGGCGCGGATATTGGCTAAACCGACATCTGGTCTGGTTAGCGTCCTGGGATAACCGGGTACTCATGGGCAGAAAAGCAGCCAGGGTGTGGGCGGGTTCCCCACCTGCATGGTGGCGGCAGGGAATTCATTGGGTTTTGCATTGGTGGGGGCGGTTGGTAACGGCCGTCCTGGTTGGTTAAGCATCCAAAACCTGCCGAATTTTGCGAGCCAGCACTTCCAACGTGAATGGCTTTTGCACAAAAGCCGTGCCCGCTTCTAGCGTACCTTGTTTAGTCAGCGACTCATCAGCATACCCAGACATAAAAATGATTTTTAATTCCGGGTAACGCCCCCGTACTTTATCGGCCAATGCCGTCCCGGTTAAACGGGGCATCACAATATCGGTCAACAGCAGGTCTAATTTGCCGGGCATTTCTTCACTTTCCAGCAAACGGAGCGCATCTTCGCCATTAACGGCCGTATACACTGTATACCCCTGTTGTTCCAGCAATTCCGTCACAATCTGGCGCACGGCCGGCTCATCTTCCACCAGCAAAATAGATTCCTCCCCCTGGGGTAAAAGCGCGGCCGGTTCACGCACCACCCGTTCCGCTTCCGCCACCGCCACGCCGGGCAGATAAATGTAAAAAGTGGTACCCTTACCCGGCCGGCTCTCCACCTGAATATGCCCCCCATTTTGCTTCACAATTCCATAACACGTAGCCAGCCCCAACCCGGTACCTTTGCCCGGCTCTTTGGTAGTGAAAAAAGGATCAAAGATGCGCGCTTTTACTTCATCCGTCATGCCCATGCCGGTATCACTCACACTCAGGCACACATATTCACCGGGCGTCACATCCACATGTTGGTGCGCATACTGCGGCGTCAGCACCTTGTTCTCTGTGCGAATGGTTAATTTTCCGCCGTCTGGCATGGCATCACGGGCATTTACCACCAGATTCACCATCACCTGTTCCACCTGCCCAGGGTCTACTTTCACCAGGTTCAAGTTTTGCCCCGGCAACGTCACCAACTCAATATCAGCATTGATCAGACGACGAAGCAATTTATCCAGGTTAAGAACCACCTCATTCAAATTCAAAATGCGCGGCGCCACCACCTGCCGCCGGGCAAACGCCAGTAGCTGCTGGGTAAGATTAGCAGCCCGCTGGCTGGACTCCTCAATGCCAACCAATTTGCTGTAAACCGGGTGATCCGGCAGCACATGCCGCCGCGCCAGACTGGCATAACTGAGGATGGCGGTCAGCACATTGTTGAAGTCATGGGCAATGCCGCCGGCCATATGCCCAATGGCTTCCATTTTCTGAGCCTGCCGTAGTTCCGCTTCCAGTTTCAATCGCTCTGCCTGGGCGCGATATCGTTCAACGGCATAACGAATGGAGCGTTCCAGGATTTGCGGATTTATCTGGCCTTTCACCAGGTAATCGGCCGCGCCCGCCTCCATTGCTTCCAGGTCTACCTGGTGGTCGCCCTGGCCGGTGAGCAAAATGACCGGCGCTTTACAACCGCTGGCTACGGCCCAGCGTAGCAATTCCAACCCGCTGAATTTACCCAGCCGTAAATCTACCAGGTAAACATCATGGGCATTATGGGCAATTTTGTTTGTGGCGGCTTCATAGGTGGCTACCCATTCTAAGACGTAACGATTATCACCAATGTCTGCTAATAAATCCTGGGTGATAAGGTAATCATCCTCATCATCATCTACCAGTAATATGCGTATCAAATCCATTGGGCACTTTAGAATTCCTGACGAAACATCCTATACATGCTGTTCAGTGAACTGCTTATATGGCCGGATCATGTTCGGCGGGGGGCAGTTCTACCAGTTCAAACCAATACTTGCCAATCGCCTGTATTACCTTTACCAGGGCAGCAAAGGTAACGGGTTTGGTAATATAAGAGCTGGCGCCCAGATCGTAACTGCGATAAATATCTTCTTCCCCTTTAGAAGTGGTTAAAACCACAATGGGGATACGGCGCAGGTGTGGGGAACGTTTGATCTCTTCCAGTGCTTCACGGCCGTCTTTCTTGGGCATATTCAAATCTAACAATATCAAGCCGGGCATGGGGTCGTCTTGCAAATGTGCATACTTATCACGGCGGAACAGATAATCCATCAACTGTTCGCCATCTTCCACAAAATGTAAATAGTTCACCAGACGCGCTTCTTCCAGGGCTTCTTGCGTCAACAGGCGGTCATCCGCATCATCATCTGCCATCAAAATTGT
>JAHBVI010000105.1 GCA_019637635.1 Anaerolineae bacterium | reverse complement strand
AACTGTTTTGCCTGTCACCGTCAGGCAGTCGCCGTTAAGCAGGCCATTGGCCAGCAGATATTTCATCACAGCCGGGATACCGCCCACGTTATGTAAATCTTCCATGACGTACTTGCCGCTTGGTTTCAAATCGGCAATAAAGGGCACACGACTACTGACAGCCTGAAAATCATCAATCGTCAGCGGCACACTCACTGAGCGGGCAATGGCGATCAGGTGCAGGACGGCATTGGTGGAACCGCCGGTAGCCATGACCACCACCATCGCATTTTCAAAAGCGGCGCGGGTCATAATGTCGGTCGGTTTGATGTCCCGTTCCAGCAGCAGGCGAATGGCTGCGCCTGCCTGCACACATTCGGCCAGTTTTTCCGGCGAATCGGCCGGGTAGGAAGAGCTATACGGCAGGCTCATGCCCAACGCTTCAATGGCCGAGGCCATGGTGTTGGCGGTGTACATGCCGCCACACGCGCCCGCGCCGGGGCAGCTATAGCGCACAATGTCCTGCCGCTCCTCTTCGGTGATGCGCCCCGCCAGGTATTCGCCATAGCTCTGGAAGGCGGAGACGATATCGAGTTTGTCGTGCAAAACGGTACAACCCGCCCGGATCGTCCCCCCATAGACCATCAAACCGGGCCGGTTCAGCCGCGCCAGGGCCATGATGCTGCCGGGCATGTTCTTGTCGCAGCCCGGCAGGGTGATGACGGCGTCATACCATTGAGCACTGACCACCGTTTCTATCGAGTCGGCGATCAGGTCGCGGGATTGCAGCGAGTAGCTCATGCCGTCTGTGCCCATGCTGATGCCATCGCTGACGCCGATGGTGTTGAAGCGCATCCCCACCAGACCGGCGGCTTGCACCCCTTCTTTGACCTTTGCTGCCAGGTCATTCAGGTGCATATTGCAGGAGTTCCCCTCGTACCACATGCTGGCAATGCCTACCTGCGCCTTGTCCATATCGGCCGGCTGCAAGCCGGTGGCGTACAACATCGCCTGCGACGCCCCCTGGGATTTCACCTGGGTAATGCGTGAACTGTATTTATTCAGTTGAGTCATGTTCTTCCTCCATAAAGATATATGATTGTTGCAAAATTTCAGCGATCAGGGGGAATCCTTCGGGGCAATTATTCTGACTAATGGCCGGGTTCTGCTATCCGATCCACTAATACAATGGCGTTCTGTAATGTCGAGTCCTCAGTCAGCTTGTTTTGTCAACTCTTGAAGCAACTGGTTTATTCGTTTCAAAATAGTGGCATCCACACGACCAAAAGTTTTCACCACGATGGACTGAGACAAGGTGTAAATCTTGTCCACCCTCACCTGTCCTGATCTGTTGAGATTGCCTTTTTCCAAATCATTATTGGTGATGGTGAAGCCATAGGAGGTTTGCAACGGCCGTGAAGTCATGGCAACGACAATCATGTCAGGTGATTGCTGGTTGTACTGATTGGTTGAAATCACAATGACAGGTCGTCGTTTTTGTGACGACAAATCAGTAAATGGCACGGGCACAAGAACAATATCCCCCTGTTCAGGCATCGTTCCAATCCTCGTCGTCCAGGGGATTGTCCCAAAAATCCAGGCTGCTTTCGGAAGCTTGCATCAATTCCCAAAAAGGTTCTCCATTTTCGGCAATAACAAAGATGGTCAGGTATGCGCCTGGCGTAAAGGGGACAGGGAGTTCAATACGGCCGTCACGAGTCACCTCGACTCGATACTTAATTGCTTGTTGGGGAAGATTAACCATATTTTCCATTGTTCACCTCCAGTAAAGTTAAACTGCCGCTATTGTACCATCAACCAGGTTGATGAAAGAGGTGTTGTCAATCCAACACGGCCGTACCCTCAATCTCGATCAAAAATTCCGGGCGGGCCAGGGATTGTACGCCAATCCAGGTGGTGGCGGGGGGATGGTCGCCGGGGAAGAAGGTTTTTAACCCTTCGCTGACCGGGGCCGTTTTGTCCATCCAATCATGGACGATGTAGATACGGAGGGCCACAATATCAGCCAGGGCGCCGCCGGCAGTAGTCATCACGATTTCCACATTGCGAAAGCTCTGCCACACCTGCGCCCGCAAATCGTTTGCGCCGATGATGTTCTGGTTTTCATCCCAGGCCACCTGCCCGGAAAAGTAGACCGTACGGCTGCCTTGCGCCACTACAATTTGCGAAAAGCCATACTGGTGGCTGGGGAACAATGAATTGGGATTCAGGCTAATTTTGCTCATGGCTTCTCCGATGACACACTGCCATCCAACAGGCTGTGATGATATGACCAGTCCCAAAACCAGTAGGCCAGCCCTTTCCACTGGCCCCAATCGGCAAACGCTTTTTCCACTTCGGCACGGCCAACCGGCTGTTGATCATGCCATTCGTATGACACCAGCTTGAACGCCCAGGAATCTACCGGCACCGCATCGTAATGCCCCATCAACATGAGCAGGGAAGCGGCGGCATACGGGCCAACCCCTTTGAGGGAGAGCAACCGTTTGCGCAATTCGTCGGTGGGCAACACGGCCGTTTTCCACTCCTCCAAATCCAATTCCCCACTGGCTACACGCTGCGCCAGTTCCAGCACATACGGGGCGCGGTAGCCCAGTCGCACCGTTTTACGCAAAATCTCCACATCCGCATTTGCCAGCCGGGCGGGGGTGGGAAAGGCGCGGCGTTGGGGGTCATCTGGTAAGGGCGCGCCAAAGGTGTTGACCAGTCCCGACGCCATCCGTTTGGTGCCGCCCCAGGTGGTATTGGTAGTCAGGATGCTTTTGACCACATTTTCAAACAGGGTGGCGGCGCGCAGCAGTCGTCCCTGCGCCTGTTCTTCCACCTGCGCCAGTTTGGGTTCATGGCGGACGGCCGTATAAAAATCACTGAAATCCATGTCCAGCCCCAACATCCAGGTGACGGTCTGCTCCACTTCGGCGCGTTCGGCCGCGGTCAACGCCGTTTCCGTGGAAACGCGCACGCCACCTTCGGCCGCGCCCACCTGAAAGGCGATCACCCGGCCAGAGGTCAGTTCCAGCACATAATCAAACCCATTTTCCGCGTCTGGCCCGGTAAATGGGGCCAACTGCACCCACCCATGTGAATTGACCACAGTTGCCAATGAAAATGGCTGTCGGGCAGGGAGGAAAGAGTTCATCATGGTTTATCCAGAAGGAGATTGAGCGATTGGTCAATCTCCCAATCTCCTAATCTCTCAATCTCCAATCTCCGCCGCTACCAAATCCCCCATTTCGGCGCAGCCCACCACCTTTTCGCCCGGTCTGGCAATGTCGCGGGTGCGGTAGCCGTTAGCTAATACCTGGGACACGGCCGTTTCCACCGCCTCCGCCTCCGCATCCAGATTCAAACTCGACCGCAGCAGCATGGCCGCGCTGAGAATAGTGGCGAGCGGGTTGGCAATCCCTTTCCCGGCAATGTCCGGGGCGGAGCCGTGAATCGGTTCATACAGCCCCACGCCGCCCGCCGCGCCCAACGCCGCCGAGGGCAGCATCCCCAGCGAACCGGTGATCATGGAAGCCTCGTCCGAGAGGATGTCGCCAAAGAGGTTGCCCGTCACCACCACGTCGAAATCGGCCGGGCGGTTGATCAGGTACATGGCCATGGCGTCTACCAGAATGTCCTCGTACTGCACGTCCGGGTTTTCGGCGGCGACCTCGTGGGCCACCTCGCGCCAGACGCGGGAGACGGCCAGGACGTTGGCCTTGTCTACGCTGGTCACTTTGCCGCGCCGTTTGCGGGCCAGGTCAAAGGCCACCTGCACCACGCGCCGGATTTCCTGTTCGTTGTAGCGCATGGTGTTGAATCCTTCACGGCCGTATTCCCCCACCGTTCTGCCCTGTGGCGTCCCAAAATAGATGCCGCCAATCAGTTCACGCACAAAGAGGATGTCCACCCCTTTCACCCGCTCCGGCTTCAATGGGCTGGCGTCCGCCAGGGCATCAAACACCATCACCGGGCGCAAATTGGCAAAAACGCCCAACGCCTGCCGCAGTCGCAGCAGCCCTTGTTCCGGGCGCACTTTCAAAGTGGGGTCATCAAATTTGGGATGCCCCACCGCGCCCATGAGCACCCCCTGACTGTTCAGGCAGGCGGCCAATGTCTCTTCTGGCAACGGGTCGCCCAATTCGTCAATGGCCGCGCCACCATAGATGTATTCGGGCAGGTGGAAGGTGTGGTGATAGCGGTGGGCTACGGCCGTCAGCACCTTCTTCGCCTCCACAATAATTTCCGGCCCAATGCCATCGCCGGGCAATAAGGTAATAGTTGCTTCCATGGACTTCTCCTCTTTGGAATTATGAATTAGGAAGGATGAATTATGAACTGTTTGTGGACAAATGCTTTTGCAATGCAGCAATCAATGGGGGAAGATCGTTTTAGCTCTAACCGTATCTGTTCAGGCTCCGGCATATTGCACCTCGGCCAATTCCAGCACTTCGTCCCGAAAATAAGGACTCAGAAAACCGGGGGTATGCAAATCTACTGATCGTCCGATCAGATTAGCCAGTTCCTCTTGAATAACAAAAAAGTCAAATCCCGGTGTGTGCCCTTCCTCAAATTCTACCAGGACATCTACATCGCTATCCGGCCGAAAATCATTACGCAGCACCGAGCCAAACAAGGCCAGCCTTTTGATGTGGTATTGGCGACAAAGCCGTTCGATTTGCTCTTGTGGAATCCCAACTTTTTGCTTACTCATGGCCTGCATCATATCACAAAACTACCTTTTCAAATCGGCGACTGTGCCGTTGCTGGCGGTTTGCAGGGTAGTGGGGGAGATGGCAAAAACGGCGAAGGGGGTGCCGGCGGCGGCCCAGACCACATCAAATGTCAGCAAATCGTCGTCAATGAAGATGTGGAGCGGCTGGCTGTGCCCAAAGGGAGGGACGCCGCCTATACTAAAACCGGTCTGCGTTTTCACAAACTCCGCATCGGCGCGCTGCACCTGCTTACGGCCGACGTCACACAGCGCCGCCAGCTTCTTTTCGTCCAGTTGGTTCGCGCCGGAGACCAGGCACATAATTGCCTGACCCTCCACCGCAAAACACAGACTCTTCACAATCTGCGCCACCTGGCAGCCGATGGCGTCGGCCGCCTCCTGCGCCGTGCGCGTGGTCTGGGCAAACTCGACAATCTCGATAGTCAGGCCCAATTGCTGGGCGGCGTCGGCTACTTTTTGGGCAGATGGGTGCATGTTCGTGATGCGTGATACGTGATGCGTGACCGCTTCTCACGGGTCACGCATCACGCATCACGAATTACTCAAAATCATAGTCATCATCAAAATCGTCTTCAAAATAAACCCGGTCTCGGCGGCGCTGGATGTAGCGGTCAAATTCGGCGGAGATTTCATCCTCAAAGCTGGTTTCCAGGCTCACGTCCCAGACCAGGTCGGCGAAATCTTCGTCGGAGACATCGGCGCCCTCCCCCATTTCCAAACTTTCCACCTGCACTTGCAAACTGTCCCGCTGCGCCAGACGTTCGGCCAGCAAATCGCGCATCTGTTTTTCCAGTTCGGCCAGATAGTCACGGCCGTCCACCTCCGCCTGGGCCATCTTTTTCATCAACTTCGCGCTCTCATGTTTCTCCAACCGGGCCATCTCTTGTTTAATTTCCGCCAGCCGCCGTTTGATGCGCGTCACTTCGCGCAGCAGCGTTTCCGCCAGCTTTTGGTCGGCCTGGCTGTAATCGAGTTGGTGATTGGTTTCGGGGGATTCAGCCAGTTCATGCAACTTCTGGACATCACCGGCCGCATAGGCGGCATTGATGGCCATCATCAGTTGGGTACGATAAGCGCGGTCGGGTTCATCTACGGCCGTGTCCGGGTGAAAACGGCGCGCCAACTGCCGGTATAGCTTCTTCATCTCCGCCCGTGTATCCTCATCCTGTTCCGGGCGGGCAGTGGTGGGCGTCTCCCGGTAACGGTACTCCCCCTCCTCGGTGGCGCTTTGCCCCCGCGCCCAGGCCGCCGCGTCGTTCGCCGCTTCAGCGTGCCACCCCTCGCCAAACCAGCGCAACTGCTGCCGCAGTTCCCGGATTTCCTCGTCCAGCGCGCTCAACTTGCGCGTGAGCGGGCTGAGGCGCGCCCGCAGCCGGAACTCAAAAGCATTGATAGCCGCGTGACGCTCGGCCAATTCCGCTTCCGCGTCCACCAGTCGCGGCATCAGGTTTTCCAGTTCTGCTCGCAGGTGGGCTACCTGTTCCTGCCAGTCATCCATTGTGGGAGTGAGTTGTTGTGCAAACATGATGGGCGGTATTGTAGCTAAAAGCGCCGGGCACGCCGAATAACAAAACGGGGTTTCTGGCAAAACCACCGCTTTGAACATGCCCCATTTTGATTCATCACAACTGGCTCAGAAATTCTGCCAACAGCCTGTTGCATACCACTGGCGCTCCCATGTTGACCATGTGTCCCACACCGGGCACAACGTCCGTCTGCGCCTGTGGTATCTGCTGCCCCAGCACGGCCGTAATCTGCAAAAAGTCCGGCGTATCCCATTCACCCGCTATCACCAACACCGGCATCTGTAACTCGTGCAGGCGTTGGGTTGTCGGGGGTTCGATGCCCTGTTCAGGGTTAGAATGGACAAAATGCCAGCCAGAGTAGTCATTGATCATGTGCGTCAGGTGAGCGGCAACGGCCGTCTGCCGCACAATCTGTTCGTACCCTTCAAAATAAACAGGAATG
This sequence comes from Anaerolineae bacterium, assembly GCA_019637635.1. Taxonomy (GTDB): domain Bacteria; phylum Chloroflexota; class Anaerolineae; order Promineifilales; family Promineifilaceae; genus CAADGU01. Next base: position 18,945 of record JAHBVI010000105.1, on the reverse strand, counting down.
GGAGTCTGATGCGCTGTGTTTGGCACGGCCGTTGCCGGCTAGGATGTGTTTGTGGGGATGCAACTTGAAGTGGCGGTATAACACGGCCGTTTAGCCCGTTCGTATCAACCCAATTGCCAGCAGCAGCAAGATGACATAGCTCATAAACGGCGGCCAATCATGCAAAACAAAAGCTGCCAACAATACCCCCACAACAGCCAGCCCACTCACCACCCAACCCCCCGTTGGCAAGACCCCGGCCAGGGCCAGAGCCGCGCCCATTAACGCCAACGCCGCCAGAATACACAAGGTGTTTGCCCAAAAAAACCAACCCAAATTGACCATGATTGGGGGCGGCGCGGCGGGATCATATGTGCGAATCAGTTCGGCGGCATTGGCTCCCAGTTGCAACCGGTCTATGCTGATGGGCAGCCAGCAGAGGAGACCGACGAAAAACAGGAATGTGGCCGCCGCGGCCAGCCCGCGGGGGCCGGGGGCGGTCAATCTGGCGGCGATGAAAGTAAAGGTGACGGCCGTGCCCAAATACGCCACCGGAAACAAAATCGCCTGCGCCGTCCAGCCCTCCCGATCATTGGCAATCAAGGTCAGTTTATCCAATGGGTCAGCAGGCAGCAGCCAGCGGCGAAAGTAAGCCGCCGCAAATGCGCCGATCATAAAGATCACGGCCGTGACCCATAACGCCACGCCCGTTACCCGCCAATCCGGTAGATCGTTTATTGTGTTCATCACGATTCGCTTATCAGGTGCGACGCACTTCAAAAGTGCGTCACACCTGAAACTGAGCATTTTACGGCTGTGTCGTCAGATAAGCGTACAGCGCGGCCAGGTCGTCGTCATTCATTTTCGAGGCGTTTTGCCAGGGCATCGTCTCCGGGAAGGGCTGGCCGTCTGGCTTGACGCCGCTGCGCATCACGGCCGTAAACTGCTCCAGGGTAAGCTCGCTGACAAACGGCCGTGGATTGGGAATAGCCGGGCTGACCGAGGTGGCTGGCGCGCCGGTGGCATCTGGCCCATGGCAGCCGCGACATTCACCAAAAGTGGCTACATACTTGCCATATTCGGCTGTAACGCCTCGTGGTGGGGCAGTGACCACGGCTGGTGCGGGCGGCGGCGCTTCGCCAAACATGCCAGCGCCGGACATGACCGCGCCCAGGAAATTCATCTTGTCGCCGGTAACGCCATTGGTCGGCGCCGGGGGCAGTGAACGCAGGTAGGCAATAATGGCTTCGGTATCCTCATTGCTCATTTCACGGTAAGGCAAGAAGGACATCATGCCCAGTTCGTGGCCCTGCTGGTCTATGCTGTAGCGCAGCACGCGGAACAGTTCGCCATCGCTGTAGCCCGCCAGTTTGCCGCCCGGCGTCAGGTTTTCTGCCACCATGTCGCCAATAAAGCCAAACCCCTCGGCCTCGGCGATGTTCCAGCCGCCGCTGAGCGGGTGCTGGCCCGTGGGGTTGCCATCCGCTCCCACCTGGCTGTGGCAGCCCACGCAGGCAATGTTCACCAGGTATTCGCCGCGGGCAATCTGCTCCGGCGTACCGGCCACCGTCAGGTTCGGCGCCGGTTCGGCGCCGGGGAAGTAGGTGTCGGCCATGCCCTTGGCGCCAAAGAAGGCCACGGCCGTGAACAGCAGCGTCAGCAACCCCGCCCCCAGGCCGCCCACAATTTTCACCCACAGCTTTTTGGCCCGCACGGCCCGGTAGGTCAGCCAGCCAAACAGCACAACCAGACCAATGACTAATAACAACACCAATAGATTTGCAAACATCGTAGCCTCCTTATTGAATTGTGTTTTTTCGGAAATATGTGAGCGTTAATCATTGCCCCAAGCATAAAGGGGGATCATTTGGAGATCGTTTATTGGGGGAACACGGATGGGCAGGATGAACGGATTCTACCCGATTTGATCCGCCAATCCTGCATATCCGTGTTCTACGGCCCCACAATCAACGTACCGACCATCCCGGCCATCTCGTGGCCGGGTGAACTGCAATAAAAGGGGTAACGGCCGGGTTTATCTGGTGTAAAGCTAACCCTGGCCGTTTCATGGGCCGCCAGCGACGTGTGTATGTCGAATGCGTCTATATCAAAAGCGTGGGCGTAGCCGTCCAGGTTGACTAACCGCAGGGTAACGGGCTGCCCGGCGATGACGGTGATTTCGCTTTGCCGGAAGGCCATCTCTTTCATGGTGATGGTGGCCTCGTCAGGCGCGGGGCGGCCGCAGGCGGCCAGCAGGCAGGGCAAGATAAGCAGAAGGGGGAGGAGATACGGCCGTACTTTCATTACTTTGCTCCTGGATAACAAGACCTGACAGGTCTCCGAGACCTGTCAGGTCTGCCGCCTCACCCGCTAGTCACCTACCGCGAACTGGGGCTTTACGGCCGTTTCCGCTTCCGTCCGGCGCACAGCCCACACCCCGGTGGCGATGATGATCAGGTGAATGACGATGAAGGCAATGTAGCCGCCAGCGTCATACCCCCTGGCAATCAAGAAAATGTCATCCAATACACCGTGCGTAAACTCCAGCCAGACCAGGAGTATGGCTGCGCTGGCGTATTTGACCGGTTTGCGGCTGGCCCACAGGGCAAAGGTGGCAATGCCGAACATCTCAAACAGGAAGGGCGACCAGCCATCCACAAAGGCGCGCAGCGCCCATTCGTCGGCGGGAAAGGGGATGTTGCTGCTCAGATATTGCGGGTCGCCCAGGAACATCATGTAAATGTTCATCAAGAAAAGCAGCAAATACCACACGCCGACAATACGGAACCACCACGTTAATTTTTTCACGTGACAATCTCCTCGATTGCTAGACGTTCACCCTCTCTAAAAAAGTTGAACGTCTAGTCTTATGAAAGTTACGCGCTCTGGGGAACGGCCGTTTTGCCTTGCAAGAAATACACCCCCAACCAGATCAACCAGACCAGGTAAGGTACGGTTACGCCCAGGTTCAACGTGCCTACCAATTCCGCCGACGCGCCACCCATGATAAACGGCACCATCACCAGGCTCATCACGCCGGTGAGCAGAGCAGCGACGCCGATGCCTTTATTCAGTTTGGGACTGCGGTAAGCCAGCCAGCCCAAAATCAACGCGCCCACCCCATAGCCAATGGTCAGGAGCGGCATAATGGGATTGTCGGTATTGGTGGGGTCAATGAACAGGCTGGCCATAATGCTAACGGCCAGCACCAGCGCCCCAATTACCACCAGCGTTGGCGATTCATCCCGGTGGACGACATACAGGGTAAACAACGTGACGAAAAAGATAAGCTGGCTGGCAACATAAAGGGTTTGCGCCAACGGCGATGGCCCACTTGCGCCCGCACCCATCCAAAAGACCATAGAAACGACATAAAACACGGCGCTGACAATGGCGGCGATGCCGCCATATCGAATGATAGATTGATTGTTCATGTTTATCTCCTTATGTAAATATGATTTGTAAATTTAAGCGGGCTGTCACCCTGTTTATTCATCCAGCGGCGGTTCCTCTGGCGGCACGGCCGTCCACTCCTCCAAAAAGCGCACCAACTCTGCCATGTCCTTAAAGCCGCGCCGCTGCGCACTGTGTGGGTCTTCCAGGCTGTAGCGCCAGACGGGCGGGGCGTTGGGTCGCGCGCCCCCCTCGGCCCACAGGCTGAGGATAAAACTGTAATGGCGGTACGGCCGTTGGCCCATTTCTCTCTCCTCACCTCTCGCTAACTCGTTCAAACTGTGTTAATCTGTGCCCATCATACAAAGCGATCATTTGGAGATCGTTTATTGATAAAAGTGAGGTTAAGATGCCCAGCCCATTCCCCGGTATGGACCCCTATCTGGAAAATCGCTTCCTATGGCCTGATGTTCACTCATCGTTGATTGCCTACATTCGGGAAAGCCTGCAACCCCAGATTCGCCCGCGCTATATAGCCCGTATTGGGGAACGCATCCAATTGGCCGAATCCCGACACAGCTATGTGCCGGATGTCTTGCTGCTTCACCAACTGCGGGAACCATCCCCCATGCTGGCTATCACCGGTGAAATGGTGGCCGACGAACCACAAACTATGACCTATTTCGATGAAGAGCGGCACGTACCCTACATTGAAATCATTCAACGCGATACGGGGGAAGTGGTCACAGTGATTGAGGTACTTAGCCCGGCCAACAAAGTGGGCGACGGCCGTGACCAATACCTGCAAAAACAAGCCGAACTACTGGACACCAAAGCCAACCTGGTGGAAATAGACCTGCTCGGTTATGGGCAACCTACCGTCCTGGCGCGCAACGCCAGCATCACCGAACCGGCCAATTGGCGTTACCTGATCACCATCAGCCGCGCCGACCGGCGCAAACACCTGGAGTTTTATGCCGTGCCGCTGCGGCAGCGGCTGCCCCGCTGCCGCATCCCCTTGCGCCCACCTGACCCGGACGTGGTGCTGGATTTACCGGCCGTCTTCACCCGCTGCTACGATGTGGGCGGCTATGACCTGCTGATTGATTACAGCCAGCCACCCGATGTCCCCTTAAGTGAAGAAGAACTGGTCTGGCTGCAAGAGACATTAACGAACCAGAGCCTAAGGGTTTCGGAAAACCCTTAGGCTCTTCATCACACCATGACGGCCGTCCTCGAAATCCATTTATTTGGCAGTCCAGAAATCCGCCGGGAGGGTACGCCCATCAGCGGTTTTGTCTCCACCAAAGCGCCGGCCCTGCTGGCCTATTTAGCCGTCACCGCCCGACCGCACAGCCGCGACGCCCTGGCCGCCCTGCTCTGGGGAGAAATGGCCGATGCTGACGCCAGAAACAACCTGCGCCAGACCCTCTCCAACCTGCGCAAACTGCTGGAACCCTGGTTGCTCATCACCCGCGACGCTGTGCAATTTGACACGGCCGTGCCCCACACCCTGGACGTCGCCCAATTTGAGAGCCACCTGCACCGCGCCCGCGACGCTGCCCCGCCTGCGCGCATGGCCGCCTTGCAGCAGGCCGCCGCCCTCTACCAGGGGGATTTTCTGGCCGGTTTTTACGTGCGCGATGCCCCCGACTTTGAAGAATGGCTGCTGGCGCAGCGCGCCCGCTACCGTGAACTGGCGCTGCACGCCCTGCACACCGTCACCGGACATCACCTGGAGCGGGGCGAATACGGCCGGGCTATAGACAGCGCCACCCGGCTGCTGGCCCTTGACCCCTGGCGCGAGGCCGCCTATCGCCAATTGATGCAGGCATTGGCCCACAGCGGGCAGCGGGCGGCCGCCCTGGCCCAATACGAAACCTGCCGCCGGGTATTGGCCAGAGAGTTAGACGTTTCCCCCTCGGCCGAGACCACCGCGCTTTACCAGCGGATCAAAGCCGCCGGGGAAGGGGCGCGCCACAACCTGCCGCCGCAGCCCACCCCCTTTGTTGGCCGCATTGCCGAACTGGCCGAAATATCGACGCTGCTGCTGCGCCCGGAATGTCGCCTGATCACCCTGTTGGGTGCGGGGGGCATTGGCAAAACGCGGCTGGCGCTGCAAGCGGCGGCGCAGGCCAGCCAGCGCGGCCTCTTTTTGCACGGCGTCTATTTTGTGCCGCTGGAAAGGGTGGAGACGTTGACGGGGTTGGTCACGGCCGTTGCCCAGGCCATGGGCTTCTCCTTTAGCGGCAGCCAGGAACCGGCGGCGCAGCTGCTGGCCCACCTGCACGAGCGGGAACTGCTGCTGGTTTTGGACAACTTCGAGCAACTGCTGGACAACGCCCTCTGGCTGACCACCTTACTGCAACAGGCGCCCGCCCTCAAACTGCTGCTCACCTCCCGCGAGCGGCTCAACATGCAGTGGGAATGGTGCGTGGCGCTGGATGGGCTGGATTTTCCGGCCACGCCAGCGGCAGCCACTACCCCCACGCCACCAACCGACCCGGCGCCTTACAGCGCCGTGCAGCTATTCCTCAACCGCGCCCGCGCCGCCCGGTATGATTTTGTGGCCGATGAGCCAACGGCCGTGTCCCACATCATCCGCATCTGCCAGCTTACCGCCGGTATGCCCCTGGCGTTGGAACTGGCTGCGGCCAACATCCGCCACTTTTCCTGCGCCGAAATTGCCGATGCCATCGCCCACAACCTCGATTTTCTGGCTACCAGCTACCGCGACATCCCCACCCGGCAGCGCAGCGTGCGCGCCGTCTTCGACTACTCCTGGGGACTGCTCAACCCGGCTGAACAACAGCTTTTTGCCGCTCTTTCCGTCTTTCGCGGCGGTTTTACGGCGGCGGCGGCAGCACAGGTGGCAGGGGCCACACGGCCGTTGCTGGCAGCCTTGGTGGATAAATCATTGGTGGGACGCAGCGGGGAGCTTTATCGCCTGCACGATCTGTCGCGGCAATTTGGCTGGGAGAAAGTGACAGAGGCAGGCCAGATACAGGCGTTACAATCTCGCCACGCGCAGTATTACGCCGACCTGTTGGACCGGCAGGCCAGACGCTTGTCGGGAGAAGAGCAAACGGCCGCATTATTGCTCATCGAACAGGAAGCGCAGAACGTCCAGGCTGCCTGGCACTGGTTAACAGAGCAACCTGATGTCAATGGGCTGGCAGCGGCTATAGATGGTTATTACCATTTTCTGGCCATTCGCAGCCGCTTCCAGGAAGCGGCCGATAGCTTTGGCGCGGCGCGGTTGGCCTTGCAACCACCTGCCGAACACGACCCCCAGGCGCGCCTGGTGTATGCGCGGGTGATGGCCCGCGAAGGTCGTTTTCTCTCTTTCCTTTCCCGATATGCGGCGGCGCAAGAGCGGCTACAGGCCAGCCTGGAAATTTTGCGCGCCCTGAACGAGCCAGATGAGATGGCCTATGTCCTGGGGCAGTTGGGGGGCACGGCGCGGGTGCAGGGTAATCTGGAACAGGCGCGGCAATGGCTTGAGGAGGGGCTGGCGCTGCGCCGGGAAACGGGCAACCGACAGGGGCAGGCGGTGGCGCTGCTGGAATTGGGCGGGGTGGCTTTTATGGCCGCCGACTATGAACAATGTCGCGCCTTTTGCCAGGAAGGATTGTCAGTAGCCGAACTGGCTGGCGACCGGCAGACTGTAGCCCATCTGCTGACCGGCCTGAGCCTGAGTTGCCGGGAGTTGGGGTTGTATGAGCTGGCGTTGGGTTACGGCCGTCGGGCGCAAACCATTTATGAGGAATTGGGCGATCAATATGGCGCTATTCAGGCGGCGCTGACCCTGGGTGAATTAAACCGGCAGCTGGGGCAAATCGCCGAAGCGCGCCGCTTCTGTGAACAGGCGATCCAGATCAGCCAGGAAATTGGCTTTTTGTCAGGGGCGGCCGACGGGCATTACCGGTTGGGGCAAATTGCCGCCGGGCTGGAAGAGGAGCAGGCGGCGCTGCAAGAGTTTCGCCTGGCGCTGGCGTTGGCCGCCGAAATAGAGGAAATCCCGGCTGTGCTTGATAGTTTGCTGGAGATTGCCTGCCTGTTGGTCAAGATGGGGGATGTGGCCCGCGGCCGCGTGACGCTGGTCTTTTTGCGCGACCAGCCGCAGGCAACCGAACCACAACGGCTGCGGGCAAACGAGGCGCTGGCGAAGTGGGCGGGAGAAGCGACCCTGACTCCATCCGATTTATCATTGGCTGAGGTGCTGGTGATGGTCCGGGATACAGCGCCCGCCGTCACGCCGCCAATGGGGGCAACGGCCGTAATCCCACCCCATAGCACACCCCCATCCTTTTCCGCCGGTTTGCCGTTGGCGGCCGACGGCCGTTACCATAGCCAGCAACTCATCGCCCGCGGCGGCATGGGAGAACTGTACCGGGCAGTAGATGCACAAACAGGTCAGACAGTGGCTTTGAAACGGCTGCTGCCCCATCTGTTGACCGCCGGGGCCGATCACCTGGCCCGTTTCCGGCGCGAGGCGGAAGCGCTGCGCCGCCTAAACCATCCCAATATCGTCCGGTTGATTGATACCTATGCTGTGGATGACCAGTTGGCGATTGTCATGGAGTACCTGCCCGGCGGTTCGCTGCAAGATTTACTGGCCAGCGGCCAGGGAGTGCCGCGGCCGCAGGCGATTGCCATTGCTCTGGAACTGGCCGACGCCCTGGCGCGCGCCCACCACCTGGGCATCATTCACCGCGACCTGAAACCGGCCAACGTCCTCCTGGCTGCCGACGGCACGCCTCGCCTGACTGACTTTGGCATTGCCCGGCTGGGGCAGGGGCATACCCGCCTGACCCAACAAGGGGCCACGCTGGGCACGGCCGCTTACATGGCCCCGGAAGCGTACCTGGGTGAAGAGCTGGATGTCCGTGCCGACATCTGGTCGTTTGGCGTGATGTTGTATGAGATGCTCACCGGCCGCAATCCGTTTGCCCAGGAACCATTTGCCGCTACGGTCACGGCCGTACTCCATGCCCCCCTGCCCGACATCTACGCCGAGCAGCCAGACACCCCCGCCCCATTAGCCCATCTGCTGCAGCAGACACTCGTCCGTGACCGCAGCCAGCGGTTAGCCAGCATGCGCCAGGTCGCCGCACAGCTTGAGCAGGTAGCGCATAACCCTTGACATCATTCTACTTCTCGCTTATCATTTATTTAGGAATCCTAACTAATGAGCGACCCGCTTTACTTTGTTCTTGATCCCATGGCCCATCAGGAGGACACCGCCAGCAAAATTGTCTTTTCGCTGGAGCGGCTTTCCCACCTGTTTCGTATCCACTGGTGGGAACAAAACAAAGAGACCGGCCTCAGCCCGTTGCAAATGCAAATTCTGATCGCTCTGCGGTTTCAGCCCCAGCTTCATGCCGTCTCCGCCATCGCCCGTTACCTGGAATTGACGGAGGCTACAGTCAGCGATGCGGTGCGGGTGCTGCAGCAGAAAGCGTATCTGGAGAAACGGCCGTGCCCCGAAGACGCCCGCCGCCACATCCTGGCCCTCACCCCGGCCGGAGCGGCAATGGCCGAACGGCTGGCCCTGTTTGCCAATCAGGTACAGGCATTTGTCAGAACCCTGCCCGACCAGGGTGTGGTGCTGGAATCCCTATTGCTGCTGATGGCCTCGTTGCAACAAAACGGCTTCATTCCCTTGCAGCAAATGTGTACTACCTGTCGCCACTTCCAGCGGGTGGTCAACGGCTCCGAGCCCTACTTCTGTCGCCTGCTAGACAAACCGCTGGCTGTCCACGACCTGCGCGTCCATTGCCCGGAGCATGAGGCTGAGATTGCTGGCTAATTTTTTTTAGGTTTTATAATTAGGATTCCTAAATAGCTAAAAAGGAGACCCTTTATGAATTGTGATGTGTTTGATACTTACGTTACCCGCCCGGATGGGCAGACAATGCACTTTGACGTATTGGTGCCCACCGGTGCCGCCCCGGAAACGGCCCTGGCCTACGGTCAGGCGTACCTGGCCGCAGTGGGGGTGACCGACAGCCAGGTCACGGCCGAACGCTGCCGCTTTTGCCACGTGGAGCAGGCCACGCCTGAAGTGGCGCAGACTATAACACAACAAGGTTATTTTATTGTGGCGATGGAAGGCTGCCCGCCCACCACCGCCTGAGTCAATGGAGGCATATGATGAGTGAAATTGCTGGATATACCTATGGGACAACGGCCGTTGCTTCCTCCCCTATCGCTTTAGACGAATTTGAAAAACTCAAGGCCACCGTGCTGTTTGGGGCCGAGGATGAACGTTATCTGCGTATGGCCGGCGAGGTGCTGGCCGACCAGACAGATGCCATTCTTGACCTGTGGTATGGTTTTGTTGGTTCCCACCCCCACCTGGTGCATTACTTCACCGATGGGCAGGGTAATGCCCTTACCGATTACCTGGGGGCGGTGCGGGCGCGCTTTGGGCAGTGGATCGCCGATTTGTGCCAACGGCCGTATGACCAGGACTGGCTTAACTACCAGCACGAAATCGCCCTACGCCACCACCGGGCAAAGAAAAACCAGACGGATGGCGTTCACGCCGTCCCCATCATTCACTTTCGGTACATGGTCGCCTTTATCTACCCCATCACCGCCACTATTCGCCAATTCCTGGCTGCCAAAGGGCACAGCGCCGATGAGGTGGAAAAGATGCACCAGGCCTGGTTCAAAGCCGTTGTGCTGTCGGTGGTTTTATGGAGTGTACCCTATGTGGGAGAGGGGGAGTTTTAACCGATTGGGGCACAGAAGTTCAACTTCTTCAGAGAAGCTGAGCTTCTGCGCAAAACGGGCGAATCGCCTGTAAACAGGGCCGTCGGCGCTTCCATGTTCACCATGTGCCCGGCGCCGGGCACAATCAGAGTACGTGTCTGTGGTATCTACTGGCCTGGCACGGCCGTGCCAATCCGCCCTGTACCAAAAACGCCAATCGTCTTGCCGTGAATTTCAAACCCCTGCAAACCATCCAGTTCAAAGTTATTGTCCCGCACCCGGTTATAGGCGCGATGAATTTGCCGCCCCAGGGTGAGGATGAGACCGACGGTGAATTCAGAAATGGCGTTGGGGGAGTAAGCGGGCACACGTGCCACCTGAATGCCCAGCTCTTCCGCCGCTTGCAAATCAATCTGGTTATACCCCGCCGAGCGAGTAGCAATGATGCGCGTACCACCCGCGGCCAATTGCTTGATCGTTTCCCGGTCTACCTGGTCATTCACAAAGACACAGACGGCTTCATAACCGGCAGCGAGTACGGCCGTGGCCGGCGTCAACTTCGGTTCATAAAAAGACAATTCATGCCCAAAACGGGCATTCACCTGCGCGAATGACTCCCGGTCATACCCCTTGGTGGCAAACACAGCTACTTTCATCGGTCTCGTTTACTTCCTTTTTTGGTTGTTATCGGCCAAACACCGACATCAAATTTAGCACACTTCTGCCGATATGGGGGGCAGGTGCAGGGAACAAGTGGCCGCCGGACGCAATCCGGCGTCTGAGACTAAAAAACGCACTGAACGTTGGCTTCGATCAACACCAAAGTGTCTATACGGTAACACCTGAGGGCTGTTATGCTGGTGGTATGGTGAACGGGTGATCGTAACGGCCGTTCACCACAGGCAGTGCAAAATGACCAACATACCCACTTCCCAGGCTGCACCCGACGAATCAAGGGTTTATCAAATCCGGCTCAAAGGCCATTTGGATGAGTCGTGGGCGGCCTGGTTTGGCGGCCTGACCATTGCCCCCGATGATACCGGCGCAACGGTGTTAACCGGCGCGGTGGCCGATCAGGCGGCGCTGCATAGCCTGCTGCGAAAAGTGCGCGACTGTGGGTTAACTTTGCTGGCGGTGAATTCCCTGGAACCTGACAAGGAGAAATAGATGAAAGCAATCGTACAAAACAATTATGGCCCCCCAACCGTGCTGCAACTCAAAGAAATGGATAAACCGGTGATGCCGGATGATGCGGTATTGGTGCGGGTAAACGCTGCGTCGCTGAATGCGGGTGATTATTTTACGATGAAAGGAAGCCCGTGGCTGGTGCGCCTCACGGTCGGCTTTCCCCGGCCAAAGGATTACGTGCTGGGCTGGGATATGGCCGGGCAGGTGGAGGCGGTGGGCAGCCAGGTGACGCAGTTCCAGCCAGGGGACGCCGTGTATGGGGCTGTGAGTCATGCCTTTGCCGAGTATGTGGTGGCGCCGGCCGATCTATTGGCGCGGAAACCGACAAACCTGACGTTTGAACAGGCGGCGGCCGTGCCTACGGCCGGACTCACGGCGCTCCAGGGGTTGCGTGATGCGGGAAAGGTGCAGCCGGGTCACAAGGTGTTGATCAATGGCGCGGCGGGCGGCGTGGGCACGTTTGCGGTGCAGATTGCTAAGGCGTTGGGGGCGGAGGTCACGGCCGTATGCAGTACCCGCAATGTCGAAATGGTTCGTTCCATCGGCGCTGATCATGTGGTGGATTACACCAGCGAGGATTTCACGCGGGGTGCGCGACGCTATGATCTCATTCTGGACAATGTGGGCAACCGCGCCTTCTCTGACCTGCGGCGGGTGCTGATGCCGCGTGGCCTGATCGTGCCCAACAGTGGGCACGGCGGCATGGGCTATGTGTTTAAAGCGTTTTTGTTAGCTCCTTTCATGCGCCAGCAAGGGCAGCCGCTGATGACCAAAAACAACGCCAAAGACCTGGTATATTTGCGGGAACTGATCGAGGCGGGAAAGGTGACGCCGGTCATTGACCGGACATACCCATTGCCGGAAACGCCGGTGGCACTCGGTTACGCCGCCGCAGGCCACGTGAGGGGGAAAGTGATAATCACGGTGGGGTAACGCGATTTTCCAGATTGCATGACGGCCGTTGCCAGCAACGGCCTCTTTTTTTATCATTTGATGTAAACTGTACTTGACATCTAGTAAAATATGCATTACTATTTGTACATCATACATTACTTGGTGTAAAGAAAATAAGACCTGACAGGTTTGAAAAAACCTGTCAGGTCTGTAAAGGAAAACAATATGTCTTACAAAGAAAAGAATGTGACCGTATCACTGGTGACGTTCACCCTCATCTTGGGATTCTATCTCAAACAGATAACACAGATGTGGCGCAGCGGCGGTCTGACAGACGACGTTTTTGGCTTGTGGGCGACTGTCGTTGTGATGGGCATCATCGCCACCATTGTCCTCACCATCATCGCCCACATCGGGTTTGCCATTTTCGAGGTCATCAGGACGGGTGATGATGACCCCAAAATTGATGATTCTGAAGATGAGCGCGACAAGTTGATTGATTTAAGGGGCACACAAGTGACTTATCTTTTTTCCTCCATTGGCACGCTGCTGGCCATGCTCACCTTTGCTCTGGGTCGGTCACCGTATGTGATGTTCAGCTTACTGATTCTCTCTGGGCTGGTAGCCCAGGTAGTGGGCGATATTTTCCGCTTAGTGCTTTATCGCAGGGGGTTCTGAGATGGGTTCCAAAATGGGCAAGAGTCGCATTAGCAACAACATTCGCAAACTGCGTTTTTACCATAACGAAATGACGCAAGAGCAGTTGGCGGAAAAAGTGGGCGTGACGCGGCAAACGATTATCGCCATTGAGAATGCCAAATACTCCCCCTCGCTGGAACTGGCTTTTCGCATCGCCTTCGTCCTGGATTCGCCGTTGGAAGAAGTGTTCACCTACGAGCCGAAAGACGATCCTATCTAATCCTGAACTCAACAATTGAACAATGAGGAGTCTGGCATCCTCAGATGCCAGACTGATGACACCAGAGGAGAAGCCACTGCTGTTGGTTCAACTTGTGTGTAAATCAACCATTAAGGAGATTCAAAATGAATTCAAACAGAAAAAAAGGCAGCAAGGCAGAATGGCTCATACCGGCCGGACTGATACTGCTCAGCCTCGTTCCGGTAATCGCCGGCGCGGCGCGTATCGCTGAGTTGTCCGGTGGGGCGGAAATCACGGCGGACAACGCTCGCTTCTTCGCGTCGCCCTTGCCGGTGGTGGTACACATCCTGAGCGTGACGATCTATGCCCTCTTAGGCGCATTTCAGTTCGTGCCCACTTTTCGTCACCGAAAGCCTAAATGGCACCGCACCTCTGGGCGCATCCTGGTGCCGGCCGGGCTGGCAGCGGCGCTTTCGGGGCTGTGGATGACGCTGTTTTATCCTTTGCCTGAGAGTGATGGTGAGCTTCTGAATGTGATGCGGCTCGTCTTTGGCTCGGCCATGTTGTTATCTATTGTTCTTGGGGTTACGGCCGTGCGGCAGCGCAACTACTTCCGGCATGGCGAGTGGATGATTCGCGGCTACGCCATTGGCCTGGGGGCGGGGACACAGGTGCTGACGCATTTGCCCTGGTTTCTATTTTTTGGCGTCCCGGACGAGTTCACCAGAGCGATGCTGATGGGCGCGGGGTGGGTCATCAACATCATGGTGGCCGAATGGGTTATCCGCAGGCAGCGCGTGCGGCGGATGCGTCCCCGGCGCGCCCCCTCAATTTCTGTATAAGATTTGGCCCAATAGTGACATGACACAACAAAATCTCACATTGTAGTGGAGGAATAAGTTATGAAAGCAATTGTTTACACAGAATATGGGCCGCCCGAGGTTTTGCATCTGCAAGAGGTGGCTAAACCGACGCCGAAAGAGAATGAGATATTGGTGCGGGTGGCAGTGACGGCCGTGAACTATGGAGATCTCGTCGCCCGCAATTTCAAGAACATCTCCTATGCTGAATTCAACATGCCCACCATCTTGATGATACCGGCGCGATTCTCCTTTGGCTGGAGCAAACCCAAAAACCCCATTCTGGGCAACGAATTTTCTGGGGTCGTTGAAATAGTAGGCAGCCAGGTTACCCGTTTTAAGCCGGGAGACCCTGTCTTTGGATATTGTGGTATGAACATGGGCGCGAACGCCGAATATCTTTGTATGCCGGAAACGGGCACTGTGACCCACAAACCGGCCAATTTGAGCCATGCGGAAACGGCCGTTATCCCCTATGGCGCACTCATGGCCCTCAACATCCTGAAAAAAGCAGACATCCAGCCCGGCCAAAAAGTGTTGATCAATGGGGCCAGCGGGGCCATTGGCTCGGCGGCGCTGCAACTGGCAAAGGCGCAAGGGGCACACGTGACCGGCGTCTGCGGCACGCCCCGACTGGCCTTTGTGCAGGCATTGGGCGCCGATGCTGTGATTGATTACACAAGAGAAGATTTCACCCAAAACGGCGAAACCTACGACCTGATTCTGGATGTTTTGGGCAAAAGCTCCTTTGCCCGCTGTAAAAATTCCCTCAAGCCCGGCGGCGTTTACCTGTTAGCCAGTTTTAAGATGAAGGCGGTTTTTCAAATGCTGTGGACTTCCATAGTTGGCGATAAAAAAGTGATTTGCGCCCTGGTTGGGGATAGTGCGACCGATCTGGAAGTGATCAAAGAAATGGTAGAAGCGGGCAAAATTAAGGGGCTGGTTGACCGCTGTTTCCCGCTGGAGCAGGCGGCCGTAGCCCATCGCTACGTGGAAGCCGGGCACAAACAGGGCAACGTGATCATCACGGTGGTGTAGGGGGGTGAAGGGGCACGGCCGTGATCCTTTTCCCACTTTGTTGACCACATATATAAAACCCATCTATACTGCCGCCACTGATTAACCACACTTGTTCTGCCGACAATGGAGCATCACATGAATCCAGTACATAGAAACCGCACATTGTGAACATTTACGATACCCATTACATCGAACAACTCTTTGATGAAATGTCCCAAACATACGATAGGGTAAACAACCTGTCCTCATTTGGGTTTTCCGAGCGCTGGCGGAAACAATTCGTTAAATCTGTTCACATCAGGCCAGGCATGACGGTATGCGATTTGATGTGTGGCATGGGAGAATGTTGGCCGGCGCTTGCTCCCTTGCTTGGGTCTCAGGGGCAGGTGATGGCGCTCGATATGTCCCAGGGAATGTTGAACGGCGCAGAACGGCGTAAGTCCCGGTTCCCTGACCTGAATATCCAGTTGCTTAAACAAGACGTCCTGGAGAGTACGCTGCCTGATGCCTGCGCCGACGCCCTCATTTGCAGCTTTGGCCTGAAAACGCTAACAGACGCCCAAAAAGAACAACTGGCCGCAGAAATCAAACGACTTCTAAAACCACAGGGTACTTTTGCTCTGGTTGAAATCTCTGTGCCCGGTGGATGGATTTTCAAAAATCTGTATATGTTTTATCTCCAACGCCTTATTCCCATCATCGGACGCCTGTTATTAGGCAACCCGGACAACTACCGGATGTTAGGCATATACACCGAACAATTTGGCGACTGCCGGGGCATGATGACCGCCCTGGCCAATCAGGGGTTGCAGGTAGAATATCACCAATACTTTTATGGCTGTGCAACTGGTATCAGCGGTATGAAACTGTGAGATTCGGTGTGTTGAAATGACGGCCGTAGCCCACCATGGCATATACGGCCATCATTAAACGGAAAGACAACTCATGCACTATACAACCCCAACTGATCAGCAAGCCTATAACGAACAGGTGTGGCATCTGGCCCGCCTGGTTCCACATGGAAAAGTCGTCACCTACGGCCAGATCGCGCAACTGATCCCACTGCCGGCGGGTGTTGACCCTGATGAATACAAAACCTTCGGCGCACGCTGGGTTGGCGAGGCCATGGCCGCCTGCCCGGCCAACGTGCCCTGGCAGCGGGTCATCAATGCGCAGGGCAAAATCAGCCCCAGACCCGGCGCACAAACGCAACGACAACTGTTAGAGGCAGAGGGGATCGTCTTTGTGAAAGACAAAGTTGACTTGAAGGTGTACCAATGGCGCCCAGGCCAGGACGATGAACCCCGGCAGGCCAAATTGTTTTAGCCTATTTCCCGCTCAACAACGCATACTCCATACTGTCAGTCAATGCCTGCCAGCTTGCTTCGATGATGTTGGTGCTGGCTCCCACCGTTGACCAGGTTTTGTTGCCCAGGCGGGTGTCAATCAGGACGCGGGTGGTCGCGGCCGTGGCATTTTCCCCGTCCAAAATGCGCACTTTGTAATCTGCCAGTTTCACGCCGCTGAGGGTAGGGTACACATCCACCAACGCTTTGCGCAGGGCCGCGTCCAGGGCATTCACCGGGCCGTTACCTTCGGCGACAGTGTGCATCCGCTTGGGGCCGACGCGCACTTTGACGATAGCTTCGGCATTCAGGCCACGGCCGCGCCGCTGCTGCACATCCACGCGGTAATCAATCACTTCAAACGGGGGCACGTAGGCGGGATGGGTGCGGCGCAGCATCAGTTCTACCGATGCTTCCGCTCCTTCAAAGGTGAAACCGCCTGCCTCCAACTGCTTAATCTGCTCCAACACGCCGCGTAAATCCAACCCTTCGGTGCTGATGCCAAATTGGGCCGCTTTGTCCACCAGATTGCCCCGCCCGGACAGTTCGGAAACGACGCTGCGCTGCTGGTTGCCTACCCGTGTCGGTTCGATGTGCTGGTAGCTGAGCGGGTTTTTGAGCATGGCGGCCACGTGAATGCCCCCTTTGTGGGCAAACGCGCTCTTGCCCACAAAGGGCTGGTGATCGTCCAGTTCCAGGTTGGCGACCTCGGCCACATAGCGGGAGAGTTCGGTCAGCCGCCGCAGTTGGTCGTCGCTGACACATTGGTAGCCCATTTTAAGCTGCAAATCGGGGATGATGCTGCACAGGTTGGCGTTGGCCACGCGCTCGCCATAGCCGTTGATGGTGCCCTGTACCTGTGTTGCGCCCAGGCGCACGGCCGTGAGCGTATTCGCCACCGCGCACTCCCCATCATCATGGGTGTGAATACCGATGGCCACTCTTGGCCCTAACTCATCGCGCACATTGCGGATGATTTCCTCAATTTCCCAGGGCAGTGTGCCGCCGTTGGTGTCACACAAAACCACGCTGTCCGCGCCGTTGACGGCCGCTGCTTTCAACGTGGCGGTGGCATATTCCGGGTTCGCTTTGTAGCCGTCAAAAAAATGTTCGGCGTCATAAACCACTTCTTTGCCAAACGATTTGCAGTAGGCCACGCTCTCGCCGATCATCGCCAGGTTTTCTTCCATCGTCGCTTCCAGCACATCGGTCACGTGCAAATCCCAACTTTTACCGACCAGAGTGATGACGGGCGTGTTGGCCTCAATCAGCAGGCGCAAATTGGCATCTTCAACGGCCGTCACCCCCTTGCGCCGGGTGCTGCCGAAGGCGGCGATTTTGGCGTGTTGCCATTCCATGGTCGCCGCCCGTTGGAAAAACTCAATATCCTTCGGATTCGACCCCGGCCAACCGCCTTCAATGTAATCAATGCCAAATTCATCCAGCTTTTTGGCGATCTTCAGTTTGTCATCCAACGAAAGGGAAATTCCCTCCCGCTGTGTGCCGTCCCGCAGTGTCGTGTCATAAAGGTAAATTTTGGTCATTGTTGCCCTTATAAATGGGTCATTCTGAGAGCCTGTGCTGAGGCTGCCGAAGTATCTTCCGAGGAATCTCTACACGGTTTGTTGTAAGGGATTCCTCACTCCGAAGAGTTCGTTCGGAATGACAAGAGTCTATGGATTTGTGAAATCTCCGATCTCAGCAATGTCTTTAGTTTTTCGCCATGACTACAGCGGATAGAGAATTGAACGGATTCTCCGCTGGAAATTTATCCGCTTATTCCTCCATCCGTTGTAGTCTAAAAGGAGTGGCGAAAACTTCGTGACACTACCCGATCTCCAATCTCTAATCTCCAACCGTATTTACACGCGCCGGATACGCGACCTCATACTCAGCGATGCGTTCTTCTTGTTTGAGAAGATAGCCTAGTTGATCCAGCCCTTCGAGCAGGCAGGTTTTGCTGAAGGCGTCAATGGGGAAGGGGACGGCACGGCCGTCCGGCAACATCACTTTCTGCTCGGCTAAATCTATTGTTACCTGGGTCGTCGGGTCTTCTTCCACCAGGCTGAGGAGTTGGCGGTGGGTGGCCTCGTCTACGATGACGGGCAGCAGGCCGTTTTTGAGCGAGTTGTTGCGGAAAATGTCGGCGAAACTGGTGCTGATCACGGCCGTAAAGCCATAATCCATCAACGACCAGGGCGCATGTTCCCGGCTGGAACCGCAGCCAAAATTATCCCCCGCCAGCAAAATGTTGGCCCCCTGCGCTTCTGGCCGATTCAGCGCAAATTCCGGGTTGGGCGAACCATCTTCCAGGTAACGCCAGTGGAAAAATAGGTTTTTACCTAATCCAGCCTTGCTAATCGTCTTCAAAAATTGCGCCGGAATAATCTGGTCGGTATCAATATTTTCGGTCGGAATCGCCACCATGTGGCTGGTTAAAGTCGTAAACGGTTGCATGGTTTTCTCCGTAGAGATTGGGAGATTGAGAGATTAGGAGATTGGGGAAACTCTAAATCTCTCAATCTCTTAATCTCCTAATCTCA
Organism: Anaerolineae bacterium; assembly: GCA_019637635.1. GTDB lineage: Bacteria > Chloroflexota > Anaerolineae > Promineifilales > Promineifilaceae > CAADGU01. Next base: position 122 of record JAHBVI010000105.1, on the reverse strand, counting down.
GATGATAGCTACTAGATATGAGCTGCTTTTGATTCAATTGCGCCGACGGCCGTGCCAGCGCCACTTTGATCACCCCATCCTCTTCCAGTGATTGCAGGAACTCCAGTTGAAACCAATCGGTT
>JAHBVI010000104.1 GCA_019637635.1 Anaerolineae bacterium | reverse complement strand
GGGGCCGCCTGCGCGGGGGCCGCCTGCGCGGGGGCCGCCACGCGCGCCACGGCCGTGCCGATAGGTCAGCAGCGCCGCCAGCACGGCCACCGGATGCACCCGCGCCCGGCGCAGTTGCTCCGCATCCGTCAGCCTGGCCGTCACCTGTGCCGTCTCCGGGGCCAGCGGCAGCAGCACGCCGTTGGCCGTCAGCCGGGCCAGGTTGCGCAGCAGCGCCGTCAGCGGCAGGTGCGGCAGCAGCGTCCGCCACACATCTGCCTGGGCCAGCCATTGGGTGGGAATCGCTTCCCAGGGCAGGCCGTAGCCCTCTACCAGCCGCTGCACTTCCCCCACCGAGGTGGCTTGTTTGGCTTGCTCAAAGGCCCAGATGGTTTGCAGCGCGCTGTCATCTGGGGCAGCGGTTGGCAAAGTGGTCGCGTCCCAACCTTGCGTCATCCAGTGGAAAAGCTGGTCGTGTACGGCCGTTGGCGCCTGCGGATGGGCCAGCCGCAGAGCATCACGGTGGCTCCAGCCGTCTCGTTGTTGGTATTTCACGGCCTGATAGGCCAGCCGTTTGGCGTCCATGCCGGTGTACCAGTTAGCCACACCCCGGCGCAGCGCCCGGCCCCAGCCGCGGAACCCTTCCACAAATTCCATGAAGTGAAAGAGGTGCGTACCCGTCCGGGCCACTCGCGGCAGGGCGGCGATGGCCGCTTGCCGGGTGGTTTCATAGCCCAGGCCGGCGGCCATGGCCAGCACAAACAGGGCGGGATCGTTGCGCGGCGCACGGCCGTTTTCGGACACTTCCACCACGCGGGCGACCACGCGACGGCCGTCGGTTTGCAGGCAGCGCAGTACCGCTTCCGCATTCTCACGGGTCAGTTTCTGCGGCTGGATGTAAAACGTGCCGCCCTCTGAACCCAGCACCAGGAAGCGGTCAAGCTGCATCCAGTCATCCACCGCCCAGGCGTAGCCTCCGGCCGAATTGGCCACCTGGCTGCTGCCCGGCATCGGCTGGTTCTGGGGCGTTTGCCGCGTAGAAAAAAGTTGTCGCAGTTTTGTCATATTGCACCTCCTTATATAGTTTGAGACATCCGATTTCTCAAGCAGCCTTTAGCTGCCGAAATCCGGCGTCTGGTTTTTAGACGGGCAAGTTGTCACTGTGGCGTTCAATACGTGCGTTTGCCAGTTTCGCCACATCTGTTGTTGCCAACAGACGGTGGGAGTCGAACCCACAGGAGACATACTCCGATAACCCACAGATATCGGCCCGTTTATGAGCTTAAGGTGGGCAAGGTTTGCCGATGGGACAAAGTCAGATTAACAGTCTGGTAACCCATCAACGCCGGCCCACCAGCGGGGCGTGCGAGGTTCGAACTCGCTCACGCTTGCGCGTTTCACCAGATAACCGTTCGCCGCCGGCCCGGCCATGCCAGTCTAAGGCTTGCAGGGCAAGAATTGGGAACGGCAACGCCCCAAAATTGTTAAAGACAGGCGGGCAAATGTGAGAGTGGGTGGTATACCGGCCCACAAAATCTTTGCGGCCGGCTGTTGCTCTCCAACAACAGAACCAGCGAGGTGAGATAACCCACGCTCTCCGGCCCGCCTTCTTTAAAATTCGTAATCCGTTATCCGTAAGCCGTTATCCGTTATCCGATTACGGTTCACGGGTTACGGATAACGCTTCACGGACAAGGGTGACTGGCGAGGCTCGAACTCGCGGCCTTCTGGGCCACAACCAGACGCTCTGCCAACTGAGCTACAGCCACCGTGAAAGGTAATCAGTAATCGGTTATCGGCGATCGGTAAAGGTTCTTCGGATGCCCGATTACCGTTTACCGATCACCGATTACCGTCAGTCGAGAAAGGCCACATTGGCAGGGCGTCCACCGGCGGCCGCGCTGCGTTCGGCGGCCATGGCGACGCGATGCCAGAAGGGCAGCGTGATGGTTTTGTGGTCGGGATGACGCACTTTGCCCCGCGCATAGACGGTGGGGTTGCGACGCATCACCCGCCAGTTCCATCCTTTGGCCTCTGGCTGCTGCTGGATTAACGCCTGGTACTGCCGCTCGGTCAGGCCCGCCGGATGGCGGCTGCTGACGTAGACGGTTTCGCCGCCCAGCCGGATGATTTCGTCCACGATGTGTGGTTTGCCAAACGGCCGTTGCAGCGGTTCCTGGCGCAAAATCAGACCAGCATCAAAAGGACGGAAGGCGGGCTCCGGGATGAAGAACCATTCACCCTGCCGGATAAAACCGGCATTACGCCGCTTGTGCCAATCCTTTGGCCGGACATTCTGCCGCAGTTGTGACTGTACGACGTTGGGCGGCTTCAACGCTTCCATCGCGTCGGCCACACCGGCGATGCCCTGCTGATCAGGCACAGAGGCAATGAACCAATGGCGCTCGTCGTGACCGCACAGGAATTTGTCCTTGCTGACTTCTACCTGTTGGCGATCCAGCCGTTTGACCAACAGCAAGAGATGACGCCAATCCGGGCGCACGTCGGCGGTGACAAATTCGAGGCTGTCCACGTCGCTTGGCCAGATGTCCAGCGTGAACTGTTCCTGGCGACGGCCGTGCGCCACCACATTCAGCACGTAGCGGGTTTCCGCCGGTTCCACAACGCGCGTCCGCGACCGCCACCGACGAGACCAGGGGTTGAACGGGCCATCATGCACCGCCACCTGCAAGTCAGCGCCCAACCGACCAAAGTGGTCTTTCAACATGGGAATGTTCATCAGTTTTGTTCTCCAAAATCAGATCATGCACTTCAATAACAATTCAAAATGAGCATAAGACTGAGATTTGGCCTGGTTTTCCAACATGATCCACCTCCTGCAAGCCATACCCGCTGTGGCCGGTTTCTGACCACGCCATCACCCGTATGGGCCTGCACTAAAAGAACCTCTTACCCAGCGGAAAGGGAGGGAGTTGAACCCCCAAGGGCTTGCGCCTCGTCGGTTTTCAAGACCGCTGCCGTCGCCCATCGGCTTGCCTTCCCGAATTAAATCGTGTGCCGAGACTCCGAATCGAACGGAGGATCTTCTGTGCTTCAGACAGACGCTGCTACCAACTGAGCTACCCCGGCCTGCAAAAGCCCCAAGGGGAATTGAACCCCTGCACCAAGGTTGAAAGCCTTGTGTCCTGCCATTAGACGATAGGGCCGTAGTGGGTTGAGCAGGACTCGAACCTGCGCAGCACCAATTGGTGCAGTTGGTTTACAGCCAACCCCCTTTGCCACTCGGGTCACCAACCCCTGTGTACCTCTGGTAGGATTTGAACCTACAACCTTCTGGGTCGAAACCAGGCGCTCTCATTCCGTTGAGCTACAGAGGCAAAAATGTGTACCGGCGGTAGGATTTGAACCTGCAACGACCGCGGTCTGAGTGCGGTGCGTCTACCAAATTGCGCCACGCCGGCATAAAACAGGTGAACCGGGAGGGCATCGAACCCCCAACCTGCGGTTTAAAAGACCACTGCTCTGCCGATTGAGCTACCGGCCCAAGATTGGCGGAAGGGACAGGAATTGAACCTGCACTGGTTATTTCACCAAACTCGATTAGCAAACGAGCGCCTTACCATTCGGCCACCCTTCCAGGAATTGGAGATTAGAGATTGGGGATTAGGGATTGGCCAATCTCCAATCTCAAATCTCCAACCTCTCTTTCAGAGCGGAGAGCGGGAATTGAACCCACACTTTCTCTATGGCACAGAGAGGTTCTGCCAGTTGAACTATCTCCGCAGGTACTCCGAGAGGCTTCGGGGATGCAGCGACGAAATGGGTCACTACCCTCTCGGAGACGGTTGAGCCAATAGGCATGGCAGGAGTCGAACCTGCGGCTTCCTTCTTGTAAGGAAGGCACTCTACCCAACTGAGTTACACGCCTATTGTGAAGCTGGCGGCGGGGTTCGAACTCGCGCACGGCCGTTTACAAGACGGCTGCTCTGCCAATCTGAGCTACACCAGCAATAAGATAGTCAAGGTGGAAGGAATCGAACCTCCGGCTCAGCGTCCCAGGCGCCGCATGTTCCCATTACACCACACCCTGAATCGGTGAGCAGTAAGCAGTGAGCGGTGAGCAGTGTGGGCGAATGCTTACTGCCCACCGCTCACTGCTAACTTCTAAAACTACGGGGCCAGGGTTCGAACCTGGATTTACTGATTCAAAGTCAGTAGTCCTGCCAGTTAGACGACCCCGTACCAAATTGGTGAGAAGAGGAGGGTGAGACGGCCGTAAACGGCCGTCTCACCCCAAAAAAGGAGTTGAGGCTTTTGCCCCACAAGAAGGAGGGAAGAGGAAGAAAAAATTGGCGACACCCCACAAAGTGATCGCCAGCAGGTGAGGCAGGGATCGAACCTACAGCCTGTGGTTTTGGAGACCACCGCTCTACCGGTTGAGCTACTCACCTGTATGTGTGGACTGCGCGGGAATTGAACCCACATTTCTGCGTTGCAAGCGCAGCGTCTTCCCGTTGGACGACCAGCCCTGGATGTATGGGAACGGCAGGACTTGAACCTGCAACCCCTTCGTTATGAGCGATAACCGACTACAGCCGGCCCATGCAAAATGGTCAAGTAAGAGCAATCGGGTTTTAGTGCTCTGCCAATTGAGCTACGTTCCCAAAGGCTGCAAGAGCAGGAGTCGAACCTGCACCATGCCGATTAACAGTCGGCGGCTCTGCCTTTAAGCTATCTTGCATCGTTGGCGGTCTCGACCGGATTTGAACCGGCGATCTCTGGCGTGACAAACCAGTGGGATTCCAGACTTCCCCACGAGACCGGAATTGATCCGCAAAGGGCGCGAAGGCGCGCGAAGTTTTTGCTCTCTGCGCCTCGGCGTCTCTGCGTTAAAACCCAAAAGGGCGGTATGTGGTTGTTAACGTGCCATACTGCACACGGCCGTGACTGCGATCAGGTTGGGGCGATAGAACAGGGCATCTTTGACCCTGCTTCCTACGCAAAAGGGGCAGTCTGGGGCCTGGAATTGGCTAGATGAGCCAGAAATAAAAAGCGCGGGCTGTCTTTGCCCGCGCCACGTTGCTGCTGTTCCTGGTGTGGAAACGTTACCGCTTATTGGGCAACGTATGTGGCACGGACGAACATGCACTTGTGCGCGGGCTGAGCCATTGACCGGACGCCAAATCATTTTGCTTTTCAATTGATATGCGTTTGGTTTGCTGATGGCAAAACATGATCTCATTCTCCCGTCACATAGTTTATGTTACGGTGGGAAGCATATCACAGGTCGGTCAATATGTCAAGATATTGATATTACGACATTTTGGCGACAATTAGATTGGGAAGTGCCTGGCAAGGGGCAGAACCGTTTGGGCTGACCGAATAAGAACCGCCCCTTGCCTGGCACTTGAACAGCGAGGTATGATGAGGGCATGACAAAGCTGATGACGATTGGCGAATTGGCGAAACGGGTGGGCTTACGGCCGTCTGCCCTGCGCTATTATGAGGAACAAGGGCTGTTGGCGCCAGACGGCCGTACCGAATCCGGGTATCGCCTTTACAGCCCAACCGCCGAAAAAACGCTGCGCCTCATTCAACGCGCCCAACGGTTGGGGCTTTCGCTGGATGACATTCGCCGCCTGTTAGCCGGGTATCAAAGCGGCACTCTCAGTGACGAAACCATCATTCAGGTAGTAGAGGCCCGTGCCATTGCCCTGGAGCAGCAGTTGACGGAACTGCTGGTTTACCAGCATGAATTGGACTTATTCTTGCAAGACATCCGCCATGAACATGGCGAACCAACCACCGCCGATCATTCAGGCCGGGACCATGTGGACAAATTGTTGGAACACATCTGTCTCAATCCCCACCAGCAAACAGCGCGTAACTGGCTGAATTGGCTGATTGAGGCCGCCGGTTGTCAGTTGCACAGCCAGAGCGGGCAGGTCATCCTCAAGCAGTTGGCCGGGCAGCACAGCCACATCTGGCGCGAGGAGGAAGGCTACCACATCCTCATGGTCAACCACGACCCGGCCATTGGCCGGGCGCTGACCGACCTGACCCGGCTGGAAGCTGACTGCGACGCGCCCACCCATGCCGACTTAACGGCCGTGACCCACCACGATACCGACGGCCATCACCTCATTGTCCGCGGGGCCAACGCCTTCATCTATGCCCGCCTGTTCCTGGCTCTGGAACAACAGGCTTGACTTTCAACCCGGCTTGAAGGTGTAGGATGGTCACAGGTTGCAAGTGGCAAGTTGCCTGTGACAACCGGGAATAAACAATGACGAACACACAAACATACACGTTTGAAATTCAAGGAATGGACTGCGCCGGCTGTGCGCGGACATTGGAAAAAGGGGTGGGGCAACTAGCGGGCGTTACTCAATGTGAGATCAACTTCACCACCGAAAAAATGACGCTGGCGGGCAACGTCAGCCGGGAAGCGGTGATCGCCCAGGTGCGGCAGTTGGGCTACGATGTGAAACCAGACCGACCAGATGGCCCTTTGCCCGATGTGGCTCCACCCAACTTTTTGCAATTCATGTGGCAGCGAACGGATACGCGGCTGGCGCTGTTGGGCGCGCTGCTCATTTTGCCCGGTTTGCTGCTGGTGGAAATTGGCGGGCAGGAGTTGGCCTGGGTCAATTTGTTATCGGTGGCGGCGATGATTGCCGCCGGTTGGCCGATTGCGCGGAGTGCATGGACGGCCGTGCGCTTGAACCGCGAGATCAACATCAATGTGCTGATGACGGTGGCAGCGGTGGGGGCCGTGCTGATTGGCGCGTACACCGAAGCGGGCATGGTGATGGTACTGTTTGCCATCGGCGAGGCGCTGGAAGGGTATACCGCTGGGCGCGCCCGCCATGCCATTCGTAGTCTGATGGCCGTAGCGCCACAAGAGGCGACGCGGCTGCTAGACGGCCGTCCTCAACGCATCCCCATCCAGGAATTGCACATTGGCGACGTGATTTTGGTGAAACCGGGCGAACGGGTGGCTATGGACGGCCGTGTTCGCTCCGGCAGTTCCGCTTTAGATCAGGCGCCCATTACCGGCGAAAGCCTCCCGGTGGACAAAGAGCCGGGTGACATCGTTTTTGCGGGCAGCATCAACGGGGCGGGCGCGCTGGAAGTGGAAGTGACCCACCTGGCAGCCGACAACACCATCAGCCGCATCATCCAGATGGTGGAAGAGGCGCAGGAGAAAAAAGCGCCCGCCGAACGGTTTGTAGACCGGTTCGCCCGCATTTACACCCCGGCGGTAATGGTGTTGGCGCTGCTGGTCGCCACCGTGCCGCCGCTCTTTTTTGGGCAGCCGTTTTTGAATGAAGGGGAGGCGTTCGGCTGGCTGTATCGTGGACTGGCGCTGCTGGTGGTGGCCTGCCCGTGCGCCCTGGTCCTCAGTACGCCGGTAGCCATCGTCAGCGCCATCAGCAATGGGGCGCGGCATGGCGTTTTGTTCAAGGGCGGCGCCTTTGTGGAGGCGCTCAGCCGGGTGCAGGCCATAGCGTTTGACAAGACGGGCACGTTGACCCAGGGTAAACCGGCAGTGGTGGCGCTGCGCACGGCCGTGTGTGATGATGGGTCGTGCGCCGATTGTAACGACTTGCTGGCCTTGGCGGGAGCGGTGGAGCAGCAAAGTGAACATCCACTGGCGCAGGCGATTGTGCAGGAAACGGCCGTGCGCGGCCTGGATCAACAGTTTGCACCAGCAATGGGGGTGATGGCCCTGACCGGGCAGGGGGTGACAGGGCAGGTGAACGGCCGTACCGTCACCATCGGCAGCCACACCTATTTTGAGGCCAACGTGCCGCACACAGACGCCGCCTGTGAACAGGCGCGGGATGATGCCGCGCAGGGGTTTACGCCGCTGTTGGTGAGCGTGGACGGCCGTTACCAGGGCACAATCAGCGTGGCCGACACCGTGCGCCCGGACAGCCCGACGGTGCTGCGCCAATTGCAGGCGGCGGGCATTGCCCACACCATCATGCTCACCGGCGACCAGGCGGCGGTGGCCCAGGCCATTGCCCAGACGGTGGGGGTGACGGATATGCGGGCGGAATTGATGCCGGGGGATAAGGTGACGGCCGTGCGTGCATTGCAGCAGCAGTTTGGCAAAGTAGCGATGGTCGGCGATGGCATCAATGACGCGCCCGCATTGGCCGCCGCCGACGTGGGCATTGCCATCGGTGGCGCGGGGGCGACGGCGCAAGCCATGGAGACGGCCGACATCACCTTGATGAGCGACGGCCTGAAAATGCTGCCTTTTGCCTACCGGCTGAGCCGGGCAGCGATGAACAATATCCGCTTTAACGTGGCCTTTGCTATTGGTGTGAAGTTCTTTTTTGTACTACTGGTGCTGGCAGGCCAAAGCACCATGTGGATGGCCGTCGCCGCCGACATGGGCACTTCGCTGCTGGTGACATTGAACGGGATGCGGCTGCTGCGGTTTAAGTAGTGCCAGGCACAGGGCAAAACGGCCCTGGTTAATGCAATACCTGTCGCCCTGTGCCTGGCACTGCCCAGGGTGATTGTATATTCCTCGGCAGATAAATCTGCACCAACAAAAGGCAAAGTCGGCCTTCGCCGACTGAAGCCGGGCGGATACCCAGCCCACGAAGGTGGGCTTTACTTTTTGTAGCCGCGATTTCAATCGCCTGGACTTGAGTATGCGATCACCTATGATTCTGCTCCTGACGGGGTTGCCCGCCCCCTGATAGCTGGCTATAGTTCCCATGTTATCTCTTTATCTTTGCCTCGGCTCTACAGGATTTCATGGGGTTTAGCGTGACGAGTGATGCGTGTGGTCTCTCTGGTTACGCATCACTCGTCACGCATCACGCCCTGAGTTCCCCAAGAGCCAAAAAACGAGGGTTCTATGGCGGCGACACAATTTTTTGGCGAACGGATTAAACGGAATGAGGACCCCCGGCTGTTGACGGGGCAGGCGTTGTTTACGGATGATGTGCATTTGCCGGGCATGGCCCACGCCGCTTTTGTGCGCAGCCCCTATGCCCATGCCCGCATCCTGAGTATTGATACCGCGATGGCGCTGGAGAAGGAGGGGGTACTGGCGGTGATCACGGCCGTAGACCTGGGCGATTACTGGCAACCTGGCCCCCTGCTCGTGCCACCGCCGCCGGTAAAAGATATTGTCTTTAACCAACGCACCCAGGTGCCCCTGGCCAAGGACAAAGTGCGGCATGTGGGTGAACCGGTGGCCCTGGTCATCGCCGAAAGCCGCTATATTGCCGAAGACGCCGCCGAACTGGTGTTTGTAGATTATGAGCCGCTCACGGCCGTGACCAACCTGGAACAAGCATTACAACCCAATGCCCCGTTGGTACACGACGACCTGGGCAGCAACATCTCCGCCCACGTGGTGCAGAAAAAAGGGGAGTATGCCACCGCCAAAAGCCAGGCCGACCTGCTCATCAGCCGCCGCTTCCATTACGATCACGGCATCGCCGCCGCCATGGAAAACCGGGGCGTGGTCGCTGAGTGGGATCGCCGCGCCCAACGGCTAACCATCTGGGACACGACACAGGCGCCTGTTTTCATTCGCAACGGCATGGCCGCCATGTTGGGGCTGTCGGAAAACCAGGTGCGGGTGATTGCGCCGTATATCGGCGGTGGCTTTGGGCCGAAGATTATGATGTTTTACCCGGAAGAGGTGCTGATCCCCTGGGCGGCGATGCGGCTGAATCGGCCCGTGAAGTGGATTGAAGACCGCGCCGAGAATTTTGTGGCCACCACCCACGAGCGCGGCCAAATCCATGATGTGGAAGCAGCATTTACAAAGGACGGCCGTATCCTGGGCATCCACGATATATTCCTGCACGACCAGGGAGCCTACGCGCCCTATGGCCTGACGGTGGCGCTGAACAGCCAGTGTACGCTGCTGGGGCCGTATGATATTGCCCATTATGAGTCGGAATTTACGGCCGTGTTCACCAACAAAACCCTCGTCACCCCCTATCGCGGCGCGGGGCGGCAGCACGGCGTTTTTGTCATCGAACGGCTGCTTGACATCGCCGCCCGCGAATTGGGCATAGACAAGGCCGAAATCCGCCGCCACAACTTCATCCCACCGCACAAATTTCCCTACAACAACGAGATCATCTACCAGGACTTCGCCCCGCTCACCTACGACAGCGGCAATTACGAGCCTATCCTGGATAAAGCGTTAGAAATGATTGGCTATGAGAAATTTCGCCGCGAAATCCAGCCCCAGGCGCGGGCCGAGGGGCGGCATCTTGGCCTGGGAATCGTCGCCTATGTGGAAGGCACGGGCATTGGGCCGTATGAGGGGGCGCGGGTGCAGGTGCAGAGCAGCGGCCGGGTCAGCGTGGCCACGGGCATTGGCACCCAGGGGCAGGGGCATTTCACCAGTTTTGCCCAGATTGTGGCCGACCAGGTGGGCGTAAACGTGGGCGATGTGGACATTGTCACCGGGGATACCGACCAATTCCACTGGGGCGCGGGCACATTTGCCAGCCGGGGGGCGGTGGTGGCGGGCAATGCCATCAACGAGGCGGCGCGGGATGTGCGGCAGAAGATTCTGAAGTTGGCGGCCGATTTTTTGGAGGCGGCGGAGGAGGACCTGGTGTTGGGCGACGGCCGTGTTCACGTCAAAGGCGCCCCCGACAGAGCCATCCCCCTCGGCCAACTGGCGCAGTGGGCCAACCCCATGCGCGGCGCGGTCAAACCGGGCACAGAGCCGGGGCTGGAAGCGACCAACTACTTCGGCCCGGAATATGGGGCGACGGCCGCCGGCGTCCATGCCATGATCGTGGAGGTAGACCCGGACACCTGTGCCGTCAAAATTTTGCAATACGTGGTGGTGCATGACTGCGGGCAGGTGATCAACCCGCTCATCCTGGACGGGCAAATTCAAGGCGGCGTGGCCCAGGGCATCGGCAACGCCTTTTATGAGCAAATCATCTATAACGAAGACGGGCAACTGCTCACCGGCTCCTTTATGGATTATCTGCTGCCCACCGCCACCGACGTGCCGCGCATCGCCATCGGCCACGAAGTGACCCCTTCACCGCTGAACCCGCTGGGCATCAAAGGGGCGGGTGAAGCCGGCGCCATCCCTACCGGCCCGCTCTTCGCCCAGGCCGTCGAAGACGCCCTAACCCACCACCCCACCCTGGAGATTCGCCAAATCCCCCTCAGCCCCAGCAAATTGTGGGAGTTGATACAAAGCTCCAAGACCTGAGGAGAACCCGATGCCCACAAGAGTAGAACCAGAACGCAAGCTGTACCTGGCAATTCCGGTTCGTGTTTCGCAGGGATTTTTAGTGATCCATTAGGTCAACTGGTTATCAAAAGGCAAAACTTGAATCTGTTTGTTTTTGATGAATCAGAAGGGATTATTACGAAATGGATACCATAGAGATTTATAAAAAGGCTGTCCAGAACCTGATACTAGACTATGCCGACTTGAAACCTTCTCATGGGGAAATAGACACGGAAGCCATTATTGATTGGGAAAAAGGCCATTTTGAGGTGCTGCACGTGGGGTGGGACGGGCAACGGCGAGTACATGGTGTGTTAATTCACATTGATGTGATTGGGGACAAAGTGTGGATACAACAAGATGGCACATCTCCTGGTGTAGCAGAAGAATTGGTGGTCGCCGGTATCCCTCGCGAAAACATTGTCTTAGGCTTCCGACCTGCCCACTTGCGACAACATACCGGCTTTGCCACTGCTTGAGATGAATTTACGGCGTTATCGGGGGTGGTTTTATGCAGCGACCATATACAATGTGGTCAATTTGCTGCGCGGAGAGTAAATGGCCGCTCCACAGGCAAGTAATCAACCAGAGAAAACCCGACAGTGGCAGCGCCTGCCGCGTAATGTATGGGTACTCACGGCCGTCTCCTTCCTCACCGATCTCTCCAGCGAAATGGTCGTTCACGTGCTGCCGTTGTTTCTGGCTAATGTGCTGGGGGCGCGCACCCTGACTATCGGCCTGATTGAAGGGGTGGCGGAGACAACCAGCAGCCTGGTGAAACTGCTCTCCGGGCGGTATTCTGACCGGCTAGGGAAACGAAAATGGTTGACGGTGGCCGGGTATGGGTTGTCTGCCGTGGCAAAACCGTTTCTGGCATGGGCCAATAGCTGGACGGCCGTGCTCGCCATCCGTTTTGTGGAGCGCACCGGTAAAGGTATCCGCACCGCTCCCCGCGATGCGCTGATTGCCGACAGCATAGACGCCCGGCAGCGCGGTCTGGCTTTTGGCCTGCACCGCGCCGGGGATACCGCCGGGGCCGTCTTCGGCCTGCTGGTAGCCATGCTGGTCATCTGGCAGTGGCAGGGGAACACACCTGCCCTCACCCGCGCCACTTTTAACACCCTGGTCTGGCTGAGCCTGATCCCGGCGACGATGGGCGTCATCTTGCTGGTAGTGGGAGTACGGGAAGTTACCAGCCAGACTGCTAAGGCGGAGCCATCACGCACGACGTGGCAGGCGTTGGGACGGCCGTTTCACCAATTCCTGTTCATCATGCTCCTCTTCACGCTGGGCAATTCCGCCGACGCCTTTCTCATCCTGCGCGCCCAGGCCACCGGTCTGGCGCTGCTGCCCATCCTGGGGCTGCTGCTGCTGTTCAACCTGGTGTACACCATCGTCTCCGGCCCCATTGGGGCGCTTTCCGACCGGTGGGGGCGGCGGCGGGTGCTGCTGGCGGGCTGGTTGCTATATGCACTCGTTTATCTGGGATTTGCCCTGGCGCAGCAAAGCTGGCATCTGGTCATTCTTTTTGTGGCCTATGGTGTGTATTATGGTTTTGCCGAAGGTATTGCCAAAGCGTTTGTGGCCGACCTGGTGCAAAAGGATCAACGGGGTACGGCTTATGGCTGGTTTAATGGAACGATTGGGTTGGCCGCCCTGCCCGCCAGTCTGATTGCCGGATTGTTGTGGCAGGGGGTGGGCAGTTGGCCGGGATTTGGCATGGCCGCGCCGTTTTTATTTGGCGGGATGCTGGCGCTGGCGGCAGCAGTATTATTATGGCGATGGCTGCCGGAGGTGGCGGAGGGAGATTAGGAGATTGGGAGATTAGGAGATTTAATCTCTCAATCTCCCAATCTCTCAATCTCCTCCCCAAGGAGGAAACAATGAAGCTAAAGGTAGCGTTTGCGGCGGAGGATAAGTTGGGCGAGGGGCCGGTGTGGTCGGTGGGGGAGCAGGCGTTGTATTGGGTGGATATTGAACGGCCGTGCCTGCAACGCTGGCATCCCGAATCTGGCGCGTACACCGCCTGGGCTATGCCCACCCAGATTGGCAGTTTTGCCCTGCGGCATGGTGGCGGGGCGGTGGTGGCGCTGCGGGATGGGCTGTATACCTTTGACCTGGACAGCGGCGTATTGACCAACATTTGCCGCCCGGAACCGGAGCGGGGTACACGCTTTAATGATGGCAAGTGTGATCGCTACGGCCGTTTCTGGGCGGGCACGATGGAGCTAAAAGTAGCCGCACCGGTGGGGGCGCTGTACCGGCTGGATACGGCGGGAAATTGCCAGCTCATGCGCGCCAACATCACCTGCTCCAACGGCTTGGGCTGGTCGCCAGACAACCGCACCATGTATTACACCGATACCCCCACCCGCCACATTTTTGCCTATGATTTTGACGGGGAATCCGGCCAGATAAGCAACGAACGCATCTTTGCCCAGGACAGCGACGGCTACCCGGATGGCCTGACGGTAGACGCCGCCGGTTATATCTGGAGCGCCAAATGGGACGGTTGGAAAATTGTGCGCTACGCCCCGGATGGCATCGTTGACCACGAAATCCCGCTGCCCGTGCAGCGGCCCACAAGCTGCACCTTTGGCGGCCCCGCACTCAACCAACTTTACATCACCAGCGCCAGCGTGGGCCTCTCCGCCGCCGAACGCGCCCAACAACCACTGGCGGGCAGCCTGTTTGTGTTGGAAACGGCCGTCACCGGCCTGCCGGATGCGCAGTTTGCCGGTTGATCAACCTGGCGTTCCGCTTCGGCCGCTTGACCGGGCACGTTAGGCCGCAGCCCACATCTTGGCAATCATTCAAGCTGTTTTAGAAAGCTCATTACACGAGCATGTATTTCATCCCGGTGACGCATCAGGCCATGTGTGTCATCGTCAAAAATGATCAGTTCACATTCCCCTCCCTGGCTTAAAACACTGGCTTGAATCGCTCTCATTTCATCCGTCGTCGCTACTGTATCCAGAGCGCCATGAAAAATGAGCAGGGGGACGCGAATGCGCCCGGCCTGTTTCAGAGGCGACCGTTCAACCTGCGCCGCTGCGTACTGATCCGCATCGGTTGGAAAGGCGCGATGCCGATCTAAGCCCAGGTGAAGAAAGGTATCGGTCCCCGACCACAGCGTGATGCCGCCGGCCCAGGGAGTTTCCTCTTGTGCTAACGCCAAAAAGGTCAGAAAGCCGCCGTAGCTATAACCGGCAAGAATGAGCGGCCGGTTTTCACCGGCACGTTTTTTCCAGTCGAAGCCCGCGGCGAGGACGTCCCATACATCAGCTCGGCCATATTCTCCCCGGTTCGCTTCCTCGTGTTCTCGGCCGTATCCACTGCTCCCTCGATAGGCCGCGGAAACAAACTCAATGCCTTCGGCCAGCAGGCGCAGCATGAACGGGTCATCGGGGTCAATGACGCCTCCCCCACCGTGGACGTACAGAATTGCCGGTGATCGGGGCTGGGAAGGGATGAAGCGCTGCACCGGGATCGGCCGCCCATCTCGAGAGGGAACAAAGTATTCTTCATGGGTAAAAGCGGGCCCCACCGGCGGGGTATCCTGGAGAATACAGTCGCAATTTCCGCCGATACGCCAACGATACAGGCAAGCATTCGCCCCAACAAAATAAACGGCCGTTGCATGCAGGTCAAAACCAATTTGTGCGCCGGTGTAGTAGTTCCACACCGATGCCGCGGAAGCGAGTGAAAGACGTTGAAGGAGCGTTCCTTCCGGGTAAGCGAACCACAGCAATTCGTCGCTGCAAATACATAGAATCCGATCCCCCTGAGGCGAGAAAGCGCCGCGTTGAATCGTCTCGGATTCGTAGCTCCAGGCAGTAGATTGATCCTGAAGCCCAATGATCCGCAGTTCAACCCGGCCCTTGTGCGACAGCGTGACCAGCAAGGATGAAGAATCAGGACTCCAACTGAAGCGGGCAGTTTCACATTCGCCCTCGAATACGTCCAACGCGGGAAAACAACGACCCGATTGCACCTCGACCAGGTACACCCGCCGTGGCAATTCGGGTTCATCCAGAAATTGTCGTTGAAACGCCACCCATTGCCCCGAAGGCGACCAATGCGGAAAACGGTCAACCGTTTTGGGGTCATTCGTCAATTGAAGCGTGTGTCCTGTGTCCAGCGCCAGACAGTAGATGCTGGGCGGGGTGTGTCGCACCCTGTCGTAGGCAGAAAAGACCAATCGGTTTCCATCCGCCGCCCACTCGCAAAAACCGGCCTGGAGGGAAGGATTGGCAAAAACAACTTTGGGGCCAGTTTCTCCAAGGCGATGGATGTACAGCAAGCCATCGTTACTGCCAAAGGCAACGGTTGAGCCATCGGACGACCAATGCGGCTCTAATGGCAGAAGGTCAGCGGGTATTTCGCCAAGCGTTTGTCCTTGCACAGTGCGAAGGAAAATCTTGTGTCGGCTATCCGGCCCACGTCTCAATACAGCCAGCCGTTCAGTCTCTGCATGAATATCGAAGATCATTTATCATTTCCATGGTCTGCCACGAGGCGCGCCGGTACATGGCGGGAAGAGCAAGTGGCATAGTGAATGGGGTGTCCAGGTAACAAATGCTTTTTTAGCGTCGCCGCCAGATCACCACCCCTACGAGCAGTAAACCTAACCCCAGACCCACACCTAAAAACCAATAAGAAGCCTGGTCGGCGGGGATGACGCCGGCAACGGCCGTCTCCTCTATCACCGGCGGGAGTGCGGTCGGCGGCGGCAGGGCGGCGACTTCGGTAGCGGCGGTGGTGGATGTGGGCGGCACGGCCGTGTTGGTGGGGATCACGGTTGGCGTATCGGTGGGCACGGGTGTGGGCGAGGGCGTGCGCGTGGGGCGCGGCGTGTTGGTTGGTCGGGTGGTGGCCGTTTCCGTGGCCGGAGCATCGGTGGCATCCGCCGCGGTGACGCTGACACCGGCCACAGCCACAGTGCCCGTGGTTGAAACCGTGCCGGTGATAGCCGTCGTGGCCGCCACCGTAGCGCCGGCCGCCCCTGTTCCTTCGGGTGTGGCCGTCGCCGGAGCCGCCGCCGCGGGCGGCGGCGAGGTGGGAATACTTTCCGGGGCCACGCCCGCTTCCACCAGGAAAACCGGTGGGCCACCTATCAAACATTCACCGTTGCGGCAGCGCTGCCCCTCCAGACGAATGTTGTAAAACCCACCGCTGGGTGTGATCGGCGTTTCCACACCGGTGATAAGGTCAACCAACACCCCAGAAGCGGCCAGCGCCGGCACGCGCAAATCCACCGGCGCGGTGGTGCGCGCCCACATCACCCGCGTCACCCCCTGTGGCCGGGTGAAGCTGAAGAGGTAATGGGTATTGCTTTGTTCGCGGCGAATGGGGTATTGGAAACCGGCCAGGTATTTGATGGTGTGTTTGTAGGCGTAAAAGGCGGGGCGTTTGCTGAAGTCATACGGCCGTATTAACCCCCAGCTTTCATCCCCCGGATTCATATTGATGTCCACCAGCTTATAGAAACCAATATGGCTGGCCCCGGCATAAAAACCGAGGGCATACGCCTGGGGGATATACCACGCCTGCTGTTCCAGATCGAGGTGAAATGCCTGCACCTGCACCGGCCACTCCGGGTCCATACTGGGGCGGGCATTCGTCTCATTGATCCACACCGCTTTCATGGGGCTGATGCCCAACTGCTGCTGTACGCCGAAGGCATTACCCACAATACCGGGAATGGTCTCCGGTCGGAAGTAAATGTGGAAGGTGAGAGCGTCAAAAAAATAGTTATTTTCAGCCGCTTCGGGATCATTCACCACCACCTGCAAAAAGCGGCGCAGATAACCGGTATCATGCCAGTGGGTCATGCCGCCAATGTGGATTTTGGCCTGGGGGTCCGCCTGTTTCATCACCTGGTACGTCACTTTGACCAGGCGGTAATAATCTTCGGTTGACCCGGCAAATTCGTGGCCGTACACGTGCGGGGCAATGTCTGGTTCGTTCCACACAATCCAGTTATGCACCCCCAACGGGCCGTAATACTGCGCCACGCGGCGCACGTAGTTGGCCCACAAATTGCCGGGATCGTCAATGGGCAAATAGAGACCACGCGGTACGCCGGAAGCAAATTCGCCATCGGTGGCCCAACGGGGTGTATTTTTGAGCAGCCCCAGCACCTGCCGGTTGTGCGCCCGCGCCTCGGCCAGCCACTCTTCATGCACGTGCAATGTATTCCAATCGTTAGGGCCGGCGGGCTGAATTTCGTTCCAGTAGAAGAGGATGCGCTCAAAACCGACGCCTAATTCGGCGGCCTCGGCCGGCGCCCAAAAGGACTCGATGGCCCCAAAGCGGGGATCAATGGCTGTTTGTTGCGGGGGGATGTAGGCGGCGGCGGTAGAGAGGGGCACGGCCGTGATCCCCTGCGCCAACCCCATCATTGCCAACAACAATAATCCGATCCGCAAAAAGCGCCGGGAAACGGGAAACCTTGTTTCTTCCTCTGCGCCTTCGCGCCGCTGCGTTGAAAATAATCTCAAGATACCAACCTCCAATCTCTAATCTCTATTCTCTGATCTCTATTCTCTAATCTCCAGTCGCCAATCTCCATGTTGGCAAATCAGGTTAACCTCTCTACAATGCGCACCTGAAATCTGCAAACGCGGGCGATTATATCCCAATGCCCAAACAAGACCCTAAGGGTTTTGGGAAACCCTTAGGGTTCATAAATAAATCATGCCTACACTGACACGTTGGTACATCAAATCCGCCCTGGTTTATCTGGCGGTCGCCTTGATATTGGCGCTATTGTTGGCGCTACCAGCCACCATCAACCTGCCCCTCTTTATTCGATTTATGTCTCCGGTTTACTTTCATCTCTTCCTGGTGGGTTGGGTCACACAAATGATCTTTGGCGTCATCTACTGGATGTTTCCCATCATCACCCGCGTCCAGCCGCGCGGCAATGTGCAGATTGGTTGGCTCAGTTATATCCTGTTGAACGCCGGTCTGCTGCTGCGTATGCTGGGGGAGCCGTTGGTGGCTACCCAGGCAGTCGCAGGTCTGGGCTGGTTGTTGATCGTGTCCGCCTTGTTGCAGTGGTTGGGTGTTGTGCTTTTTGTGTACCTGGCCTGGCCGCGTGTAAAGGAAAAATATCGCGGAGGATGAGATGCCACGTTTGAGCCAATGGATTATCCGGGCGGCATTGATTTATCTGTTAACAGGTATTACCATTGGCGCGCTGCTGCTGGCCCACAAAGGGGTTCCATTTCTGCCCATGTTATGGGCCTGGCTGCCGGCGCACATTGAATTTTTGCTGATGGGCTGGATTTTGCAGCTCACGTTGGGGGTGGCCTTTTGGATATTGCCCCGCTACTGGCAGCAACCACGACGGCCGAATGAACGGTATGCGCAAATTGCCTTTATCCTGCTCAACCTGGGCATCTGGCTGGTGGTAGCCGGGACAACATTTCGCGCCGGGGCGTGGGTGTTGGTTGCCGGGCGGCTGGCGGAATTGGGGGCTGTTTTATTTTTTGCCGCCCATGCCTGGGGGCGAGTTGTTTCCAGAGAAGGAGCATAAACTTTGGGGCGATTTTGCAAAATCGCCCTACTTTAGACAAGGAGTATTTATGAACCGTATACCTTCCATCTTATTCCCCATCGGGTTTGCGCTGTTATGCGCTGGTGGTTTGTTTATGATGCTGACACTCACACCCCGACCGCAGGCGGCGCTGGCGCTGCCGGATAATCATCCGCCGCTGCCGGACAACTACAGGGGGGCGGCGCTCGTTCCCAGTACCCTGGCCGACTTTTTTGCGCCTGGCTCGCAGCCTGTTTCCACAATAGACAGCATCGCCGACCCGTCTGGCTGTTTCCACTGCCACGCCGAGTACAGCGATGAAGTGCCCCAGCCGGCCGACTATGAACCCTGGACTGGCTGGCAAGGCAGCATGATGGCCCAGGCCGGCCGTGACCCCATTTTTTATGCGGCGCTGGATATTGCCATGGCCGATGCCCAATTCAGCGGCGAGTTTTGCCTGCGCTGCCACCTGCCCCGCGCCTGGCTGGAAGGGCGTATCGTCAGCGGCACGTTGGCTGTAGACCCCACCCAAAATCACATTGATCTGGAAGGGGTGCAGTGTGAAGTGTGCCACCGGCTGTCTGATCCCACACCTGGGGCCGGTAATGACCCCCGCGATTTCTACGTGCTGACGACCATCACCACCACGATTCCCATTACCTATGGCAATGCGGCGATGGTATTTGACCCGGAAGATTACCGGCGTGGGCCGTTTGATTTTTCCATCATTACCCAAACGATTGGGCTGGACCCACATGTGGCACAAGGGGCGAAGGGCACGCTGCAATCCACCTACCATCGGGAGGCGCTGATTTGTGCTACCTGCCATGATATTAGCAACCCGCTGTTGTCCTGGGATGAAGCAAGCCAGACGTATGCGCTCAATCCCTTAGGTGAGCCGTTTACCGATACGAGCAAGATGTTTCCCATTGAGCGCACCTTCAGTGAATGGCAGCTAAGCCAATACAACACACCGGAAGGGGTCTATGCACCAGAGTTCGGCGGCAATATCGAATTTGTCTCCACTTGCCAGGATTGCCATATGCGGAAAGTGACCGGAGTGGGTGGTTCTATCTTTCGGGATATTGCCGGCATTCCGGTGAGAACTGATTTGCCCATGCATGACCTGACGGGGGCGAATACCTGGGCGCCACAAATGATCCCGCTGCACCCGGTGTTTAGCCAGACTTTTGATGTGACCATTGACCCGGTGGTAGCGCCAAAACGCCTGGAAGCTCTGAATCTGGGCATTGAGCGCGCCCGGTATATGCTGCAAAACGCGGCGGTGGTCACGGCCGTACTCTCTTCCCCCACCAACGAATTAACTGTGCGCATCACCAATAATTCCGGCCACAAATTGCCCACCGGCTACGTGGAAGGGCGGCGCATGTGGCTGCAAGTGGAAGGCTATGATGCCAACGGCAATCTGGTATACGTCTCTGGCGCGTATAATCCGGCGACCGGTGAATTGACGCAAGATGCCGACATTCAGATTTATGAATCCAAACATGGGCTGACGCCAGACCTGGCAGCGCAGTTAGGATTACCGTCAGGGGAATCCTTCCATTTTGCGCTGAATAACATCATCCTGACGGACAACCGCATCCCGCCGCGTGGGTATGAATATGCGGCGTTTGCGGCGGCAGGGGCGGAGCCGCGTACCAACGGGCAGCCTGACCCGACGCGGTATGCGGATGGGCAGTATTGGGATGAGGTGGTATATACGCTGCCAGAGGGGGTGGTATACGGCCGTGTTCGTCTGCTCTACCAGACTTCTTCCAAAGAGTACATCGAGTTCCTGCGCGACAATAATCCAAACATTGGCGACCCCAACAACAACGGGCAGATTTTGTACGATTTATGGGAAGCGACGGGACGCAGCGCGCCGGAAGTGATGGCTGATGTGGCCTTTGGTGGACAGGCTTCTGTCTACCTGCCGCTGGTCATTCACCAGCCCTGACGTTATTGGTATTTATTCGTTGCCACGAGCAGGTGGGGTTACGGCCGTAGCCCCACCTGCTCCTAAGGCTACAACCCGAACTATTGCCATTTATGAAGCGTCACAGTTTTCTAGCCACTGTAATGCTTCTTCGGCATTGAGAAACACCATTGTCCACACGCCCTGATCAAAGTAATTATCGGTAAACTCTTTTATAAATAGCCTACCTTCGATGGTATCTGGTACCACCAATGCCCAATAACGCCAGCCAGCTTTGACCATTCGCGGAAACCATTCGGTGCCGGCCCATGCTTTGCTTTCATCCGGCAAATTGTCGTAACTGGCTCTGTCATCGGACAACCATTTTTTCGCGCCGTGTTTTTCAAGCAGTTCCGCACCGGCATTTAGAATTTCCCGAAATGGCTGATCCTGGATGGGCCTATGCAATTGGTGATGCACAATTTTCGTATCGGGGTAATAGAAAAGTGCGCCATCTTCGTTATTCATTACGGTTATTCTGTTCTCTCTCATTTCGATTATCCCCTGTGAAAAAATTAACGCTCATTTGTCAGGCGTTTTTTCTTTGTGGTTAGCGTTCAGCCCCTCAAGGGACCTGACAGGTTTTCGGCCTGTAAAGTTTCTAGTTGGGCTGGTAAAACTTGTCAGGTCGGCCATTTTCAGAAAAGAACGGCAATCTTTTGCCTGAAGTTACTCAACATCTATTATACTATCAGGATACATGCCGGCAAAATCTCAGGTGGCTGCTGGGCGCGCGGATTTCTTGTTGAGGAGTAGGGCACGCCCACATGCCCGTTCGCACGCGGGCGTGCGAACTCCTGGTATCAACGAAGACTCCGCGCACCCGTAACAGCCTTTCTCCTGGATGTGTGGGAACTCGATTAGTTGGTACACGAACCATTTTTCTCTCCGGGTTAGGCACGCCGCCGCTGATATGTAGAATGCTGTTGTCATCTCGGCTGTGGCCAACTCGGCAGCCAGCAAAGCATCGGGCAAACGCTGGCATTTTCTAGCGTCGCTTCGATCAAAATGTCAAGGTCAAACGTGGCCCGCGGTACGCCGTGCAAGATCGCGGCCACCCCGCCGATGGTTACGTAGCGGACGTTGTGTTTTTGTAAGGACGAGTATACGCCCCGCAATTGGTTCAGCATCTTTCTGCTCCACGATGCCAGGGTTCGCGCTCAGCACCATATCGGTGAACCAGCAAAACATATCCATCCGCTCGCTCAAGGAAAGCGACTGAAACCAACGAGCTTTTGCCTCGTCACTTTCATCTTGCCAGTCATGGGTTACAGATCGGGTATCTTTCATTATCTGAGCTTACCTCACTCTGGAGGAAACTGCACACTGGCTTGAGTGTTCAACGGCCGTACTCCCACCCATTTTGTCAATTTCATCAGTATTAGCTACGGCCGTATCCCCTCATCCCTCTCATATAACAAAACGGATAGGACACGGCCGTACCCCCCACCCATCTCGTCATTCTCATCAAGATTGGCTACGGCCGTGTCCCCTCATCTCTCTCATGTGGCAAAACGGATAGGTCACGGCCATGACCCCAACTTCCTATCTCCGTGGCAAAGGCTGAATGATCTGGGCTTGAAAACCGGCAAAGCAGGGGAACCAGACCGGTTACTCAACTACCTGATACTACCTGATACGGCTGAATGGTTTCCAATAACGGCGCTTCAGATTGCTGCGCATGATACAAATCCCATCGCAGTTGCAGATTCATCCAAAAGCCAGCCGATGTGCCAAAATACTTTGCCAGACGCAAGGCCGTGGCCGGCGTCATGCCCCGCCGGCCGTTAACGATTTCATTGATCCGTTGATAGGGCACATGAATACTATCAGCCAGGTCGCGCTGGCTTAATCCCATAGGGTTCAGGAATTCTTCTAACAACATCTCCCCTGGATGGGTAGGAACACGATGAGTTGGTACACGAACCATTTTTCGCTCCGGTTTAGGCGTATGGCCTAATGGTAATCCACAATTTCCACCTCATCTGGCTCATTCTCTCGCCAGACAAAACAGATGCGGTACTGGTTGTTCACCCGAATACTATACTGCCCGGCCCGATCACCGCTGAGCGATTCCAATTGATTTCCCGGCGGCAGCCTCAGTTCAGGCAGTGATTCAGCCGAATCAAGTTGATCAAGTTTTCGTGAAGCAATACGCCAAATGGATTGAGGGCAAGTTCGGCGGGCAAATTTGGAGCTAACCCCATTGAAGATGTCCTCTGTGCCTTGATTCTTGAATGACCGAATCATGACGTTATCATAGCATGGAAGTCATGCTATTGCCAGACAGAACTAAACTTCTGATCAACGCGCTAAAACTGGTGATGGTGGCAAATTGAGATGAGTAAGGAGCTATGGCTGTGACACAACGGATAGGGCACGGCCGTACCCCCACCTATCTCATCAATTTCATCAGGATTGGCAACGGCCGTGTCCCCTCCTCGCTCTCATGTGGCAAAATGGATAGGGTACGGCCGTACTCCCACCTACCCCTATCTCCTTGAAACGAACTACCAAAAACTCTGGCTCAACTTGCTACCAAATTCGTTCAACACCATAACGAGTAAACAGTTCATCGCTGCTAACAATGGGAACTCCTTCTACAAGGGACTGAGCAATGATCAAACGGTCGAATGGGTCGCGGTGATGATAAGGTAAATCCGCCACACGCGCCGTATGTGCTACTGAGATAGGTAAGAGAACGAAATCATTAGTGCGCAACTGATCATCCCAGAAGGTGGCAAAAGACAGAGGCAGTGCATACTTGCCCAAACTAATTTTGATGGCAATCTCCCAGAGGCTTGCCGGGCTAACGAAGACCAGCGCGTCGGTGGCGGCGATGCTTTCTTGGGCCTTTTTGCTCAATCGAGAATCATCGAGCACAAACCATAATAACGCCTGTGTGTCCAATAACAGAGTCATGGCATGTAGGCTTTGAAGTCATTCAAATGGTCGTCATCTTCAGACAATATCTCCAGAATTCCTTTGGCGCTGCCGGGCTGTCGCCGTTTTTTGGGTGCCTCCGCTGGCTCTGGTAGAAGCACCAGCAGGCGAGCCGATTTCCCATAGGCGTGTTGAAATTCCTCTGGTAAAAAGATACGTCCATTTTTGTCAATCCAGGTTTCAAATTCCAGAGCTTGCATAAGTTCCTCTTTTTGGCGCTTCTAACGTTACCCACACTGAGGGGTAAATCAATTATTGCTGACAAGCCCTGTCATTATACTCGAATCTGGGGGAGTTTACGGCCGTAACCATAGAATTCAGCATGTCGGTGAAAGCTACGACCGTATCCCCCCACCCATTTCATCAATTTCATCAGGACTGGCGACGGCCGTAACCCCTCATCTTTCTCATGTGCCAATACGGATAGGGCACGGCCGTACCCCCCACCCATCTCGTCATTTTCATCAGGATTGGCAACGGCCGTGTCCCCTCATCTCTCTCATGCCGCAAAACAGATTGGCTACGGCCGTACTCCCCACCCATCTCATCAATATCATCAGGGACGGCAACGGCCGTACCCCCCTCCTCTCTCTCATGTGACAAAACGAATACGGTACGGCCGTACCCCCCACCCATCTCGTCAAGTTCATCAGGGTTGGCAACGGCCGTACCCCCTCCTCTCTGTCATATGGCAAAACGAACACAGCACGGCCGTACCCCACCCATCTCGTCACTTTCATCAGCCTTGGCAACGGCCGTACCCCCTTATCTCTCTCATGTGACAAAACGAATACGGCACGGCCGTATCTCCCACCTATCCCGTCAATTTCATCAGGATTCAGAGTACGGCCGTACCCCCACCTCTCTTTTATCCATGAGCAAAAGTCAGGTAGGCCGTCTTGTTAACCAGCCACAACAAGGGGATCAAGCAGCTTCACGTTTCCCCAAACTTTCTGCCAATATAGACGTTACCAATGAATTCATGCTAACGCCTTCCTGCTTCGCCCGCATCACCAGGCGTGCATGAATGCTTTTGGGAACACGTTGGATAAATTTTCCACTGTAACTGCCACCACTCCCCGGTTCTGGCACAGCCAGATTTAAACTTTCCAAAGCCGCGATCGTTTCTTGCAAGGCATCCATACCGTTTTGAATGGTTTCCTCTATGGTTTCACCATCTGAAATACAGTCGGTAAAGTCAGTAAAGGAAATCAAGAAACCGCCACCCTCCTCGTCTGAAAGTGGACGAATTTCAAAGGGGTATTGACTCAAATCTCTCATAGCTTATTCCATCACAAAATCAACAAATTTCTTGATGTAAATCGGTTTGATAGGCCGATGAGCGGGAACGGGTAGCGTCCGACCATCGGAACGTACAAAAACAACATGACTTGTGCCACGTTGCCGCCATTCAATGTTGTAAGCGTTGGCGACGGTTTTCAGACTATCAATCCGCCAGTCAAGGGGATTGTTTTGCATCTGCTGGAGGATTTTGTCTGCTTTGCTCACGAAAGGTATGATACTAAATACAATAGCACAAGGCAAGAATATAAAACAGGTAAAGTAAGGGAAGAAAGGGGAAGGCACGGCCGTACCCCCACCCATCTCATCCATTTCATCGGGATTGGCTACGGCCGTGTCCCCTCCTCTCTCTCATGTGGCGAAGTGGATAGGGTACGGCCGTACTGGTCAGTGATGCCGGTTTTTACGCTTTGAATAGAACGCCGATGAATGCGGATTTGGAGGATTTCAGAACAAAAATCCGCACGCATCCGCATTCGCTTCAATTTGCTGTTTGATGGGCGGTGAAAAGTCTTTCCACCTGAAGCGGTTGTTGATTTTGTCTGGCCTGCCACAAATCATATTGTGTTTGCTGGTTTAGCCAGCTTTCGGCTGAAGTGTCAAAAGCGATGGATAGCCTGATAGCCATTTCCGGGCTGATGCCCGCGTGACCATTCAAAATGGCTGACAGCGTTTTGCGACTGACACCCAACGCCTCTGCGGCTCTTGTCACCGTTAATCCTAACGGTTCCAAACACAACTCCTTAATAATTTCACCAGGATGAGGAGGGTCATACATTTGCATCATTTCAATCACCTCAAT
>JAHBVI010000103.1 GCA_019637635.1 Anaerolineae bacterium | reverse complement strand
GGGTTGGGGATTGGGAGATGAGAGATTGTGGATTACTCAATCTCTATCGTATTTTGCGACTAACTTACGGACGGTGGTAATGTTGCGCACGGTGGCCGGGCCGCCGATTGTCTTTTCCAGCAGCACCCCGGAAAAAGTGGACTGCATTTGTTGTTTGCGTCCGAGCCAGTACAGTTCACGGCCGTTCACGCGGAACGCATCCACTTCATTCGTAAAGGCCAACACCTTATCCCGAATTTCTGCCGATGGTTCGGCCTTTAGAAAGGCTATGTACAACGACGCGCCGGCGGCAAATTCGGCCGGTGGGAACGGTTGGTGGGCGATCACGGCCGTTAACTCCGGGAAGGTACGCAGAAATGCGGCAACCGGGTAGCCCAGGATGTTTTCCAGGTGGGTTTCTATCTGCCGTTCCTGTGCCTCCCGGTCGTCACTTTCAGGCTCAAAAATGACGTTACCGCTCTGGATATAGGTTTCCACACCGGCAAAACCCGCAGTGGCAAAATGCTGGCGCAGGTCGGCCATTTTGACGATGTGGCCGCCCACGTTAATGGCCCGGAGAAAGGCGACGTAACGGGTCATTCAGTTTCCTTCCTTCATTTGGCCGCCCCACGTTGCCGGGTTCACATCAGCAATGGTTTGGGAGAATGTCCAGCGACGGCCGTACAAATCCATCGCCGTGTACTGTCTCTCCCCATATGGATAATCGGCGGGTGGTTGCCCAATTTGTGCACCTTGCTGCCGGGCATGGTTGTAGTGGCTGTCCACATCCGCCACCCGCACCATGATCGCATGGGTAAGATCAGCGGTCGTGTTGGCTACGGCCGTGACAATCACCGCCCCTTCGCCCCATACCAGTTGGGCGCGGTGGCTGCCAATTTGCAGCCGCTCCGAGAAACCAAATACGCGACACAACCAGGCCACCGCTTCACGCACGTCCGGGTAGGCCAGTTCGGGGATGACAACGGCCGTCGGCATGGAGCGATTATGCGCCCGACTGCTGACCAAACCATTCCCGCCCACCGGTTCCGTGACAGTGCGGTCGCTAAAACCGGCGATCAACGGCCGTGCCTGGGCAATGGCCTGCTGTACCTGCGACAGCGAGAGGGAGGCGCGGTGGTTTTCTTCGCTGTCCCATACTTCCGTAATCCAGATGGCGTCGGCGTCGGCCGGGTCTCTGGCAACCACGTAGCTGAGGCAGCCGGGCATCTCGTGGATGCCTGCCAGCAAAATGGTAATCAGGGTATCGCGTTGGCCGGATACGGCCGTCATCTTTCCCATCAATCCGTACATTCTTTGCTCCTCAAACCGTTTGTAGTAGGCACTTCAGTGCCTTCAGCAGGCGATAAATCGCCTACTACGAACGGTTACTCTGGCTGGTAGGGTGCTTTGTCGTCAATGTTGCCCACGAACTGCGGCAAACGGCCGTGACCCAATAGTTGCCGCACCGCCAGATTCTCGCCCGTGTGGTACCAGTAATGATAAATCGTCCGTTGCAGCAGCGAACCAAAGATGCGCTGCCCCGGCTGCCCGTCTTTTCTGGTAAAAGGCTGCGATAATGTGGCGCTTGTCAACGTATCCAGCCAGGGATTGGCCGCTTTGGTAATGGTTTTCCACGCTGCCAGCATCTCTTTGAGAGAGGGGGTAGATGCCGGTGCGCCATAGGAAAACAGGCGGTCAATCTCCGGCAGCAGCAGTTGACCCTGTCCGTAATACAAAAAATAGCGCTGCTCCTGCCAGGCCAGATGCCCCACATTCCAACTGATGCAGTTCATCGGCAGCAATCGTTGGCTGGCGTCCTCTTCCGTCAACCCTTTGAGACCGCGTTTGAATTCACTGCGTGTAAAACGCAGCTGCGTAACCAATGGATGTGTCATCACCTATCGCTCCTTGTTCAGGCACGGCCGTAACCACCATCAACTCACCACATACTCAAACCGCTCCGGGTAAGCGAACATGTAGTTCCAGCCATCCACTTCGGGGGGCGTTTGCTGCCCGGCGCTCAGGATTGTGGTGATGTTGGTGCGGTGTTCGACGCCGTGATTGATAATCTGAATGAAAACGACGACAGCCTGATATTGGAATTTTTCGCCATTTTCTTCCTCGTAAACCAGGTCATTGGGGCCAGGTTGGGCAATCGCGTTCACCAGCGCCTCGCCCACCTGCACCGCATACGCCCGCATTTCGGGCAGACCCGGTTTGGCCTCCCATTGGAACGGCGGCAACGGCCGTTGCCCGGTCAAGATGCTCACATAGAACGCTTCGGAGCGGATAAGGTGCTCCAGCGTACTCCGAACCGTGCCATACGAACCCGGTAAAGTAGCCGCTAACTGCTCCTCGTCTAATTGCTCGCAGGCGGCCAACACCTGCTGGTTAGCCCAATTGTTGTACCGAATCAATTCGGCCAATGTTGTTTCCGGTAACATCTCTTTCATACCAAACCTCCAGGATCGTGTCATTCCGAACGGTTACAGTCAAAGACCTTTTGTTTCTTCGACCCAACGGTTAACGGCTTTTTTGAAAAGCTCTCTTTTAGATAAAAATTCGTCAAGGTCAGAAAAGGTAATGGTGGCGCGTTCCATTTAATGGTTTCGGTCAAAGTGGGGCACACTTCGCTTATGGCCTCAAGCATTACGGCCACAAGCGGCTTTCGTTCATCATCAAATTGGGTCATAAATTCTTGATGCGTCTTTATCACATGTCACCCTTCGATTACGAGCCACGCAAAATCTTCTCCATCTTCCTGCCCTTCGCCAACTCATCCACCAGCTTGTCCAAATAGCGAACCTGCTGCGTCAACGGATCCTCGATTTCCTCTACCCGATACCCACAGATGACGCCGGTGATCAAGTGCGCGTTGGGGTTGAGCGAAGCCTGTTGGAAGAATGTCTCAAAAGTTACATTTTCATCTATCAGTTCCTGAAGCTGTTGCTCATCAAAGTCAGTTAACCACTCGATGACCTGATGCAATTCTTCTTTGCTTCTGCCTTTCCTCTCCACTTTTTCGACATACATCGGATAAACGGAGGCGAAAGTCATTTTGGCGATACGTGGATTGGGTGTGTTAGGATTTTTCATAGTTACCTTTTGTCATTGTGCCGGCACGCTCGTAATTCACGACAATGACGCCTTTCGAGGTGACTGTGCTTTCCGTTGCCTTGAACGCCATCGGGATCGTGCCATCGGCAAACAATCGCTTGCCACTGCCCAGTGTTACCGGATACATCATCAGCCAGAATGTATCTACCAAATCATGCCGGATAAGTGTCTGAAGGAGATGCCCACTTCCCCAAACGTGTAAATCCGGCCCTGGCTGTTGCTTGATGTTGGCGACTTTTTCGGCAACATCGCCGCTTAAAAACACGGATGGCTGCCATTCGCCAGACGTGATGGTATTCGAGGCGATGTACTTGGTTGCCGTGTTGACACCCGGCCAGGCATCCGCATGGTGCGGCCAGTACGGCGCCCAAATTTCAAACGTTTTCCGCCCTAACAACAGGTCGAACGGCAGATTCATTTGCTTTCTCAGGGTCGTTCCCAAAATTTCGTCGGCATAGGGCGCTATCCACCCACCATGTGCAAAACCACCGCTGGTATCTTCCTCTGGCCCGCCTGGGGCCTGTATGACGCCATCAAGGGAGATATGTTCAAGCACAACAACTTTTCTCATGACGGTGTTCCTCCAACATCGGCGATGAAAGCATCGCTCGCAAAAACTGCCCGGTATAACTGGCGTCCACCTGCGCCACCGCTTCCGGTGTGCCCTGGGCGATGATCTGCCCGCCGCCATCGCCCCCTTCCGGCCCCAGGTCAATCAGCCAGTCGGCCGTTTTGATCACGTCCAGGTTGTGTTCAATGACAATGACGGTATTGCCCGCGTCCACCAGCCGGTGCAGCACGTCCAACAGCTTTTGCACGTCGGCAAAATGCAGGCCAGTAGTGGGTTCATCCAGCACGTACACGGTGCGCCCGGTGGCCACCCGGCTCAGTTCTTTCGCCAGCTTAATGCGCTGCGCCTCGCCGCCGCTGAGGGTGAGCGCGCTCTGCCCCAACTTGATGTAATCCAGCCCCACATCGTGCAGCGTTTGTAGCTGGCGGTGAATCTTGGGATGGTTCTCGAAAAATTCCAGCGCCTCCTGCACGTCCATGTCCAACACGTCGGCGATGTTCTGCCCTTTGTAGGTGATTTGCAGCGTTTCGTGGTTGAAACGACGGCCGTTGCACTCCCGGCACAGCACCCACACATCCGCCAAAAAGTGCATCTCTACCTTGCGCAGGCCATATCCTTCACACGCTTCGCAGCGGCCGCCCTTCACGTTAAAACTGAAGCGGCCCGACTTGTAGCCCCGCGCTTTGGCCGCGGGCGTCTGGGCGAAGACGTTGCGAATCTCGTCAAACAGCTTGATGTAGGTGGCGGGGTTGGAGCGGGGGGTACGGCCGATGGGATCCTGGGTGATGTTGATCACTTTGTCCAGGTGTTCCAGGCCGTGCAAGCTGCTGTAGGGGCCGGGGGTGGTCTGGGCATTGTTCAGCGCCCGCGCCAGTGCCGGTTCCAGCGTCTCGGAAACCAGGCTGCTCTTGCCGCTGCCGCTGACGCCGGTGACGCAAATCATGGTACCCAGCGGGAAACGGGCGGAGACGCTGCGTAAGTTGTGCAGCCGCGCGCCGTTGATGGTCACGGCCGTATCGGATTGGCGACGGCCGTAGCCATTCGGCGCCGTAATCATCAAATCGCCCCGCAAATACCGGCCCGTCAACGAATCGGGGTTGTTAGCCACCTCTTCCGGCGTACCGGCGGCGATGATGCGCCCACCCTTCACACCCGCGCCCGGCCCCAGGTCTACCAGCCAGTCCGATTCGCGCATTGTCTCTTCGTCATGTTCCACCACCAGCACCGTATTGCCCATGTCCCGTAGCTGGTGCAATGTGTCCAGCAGGGCGCGGTTGTCGCGGGCGTGCAGGCCAATCGAAGGCTCGTCCAGGATATACAACACGCCCACCAGCCCGCACCCTATCTGGCTGGCCAGCCGGATACGCTGCCCCTCGCCGCCAGAGAGCGACGGCGCAGATCGATCCAGCGTCAGGTAATGCAGCCCCACGTTCAACATGAATTGCAGCCGATCCCGTATCTCCTTCAGCACTTCGGCGGCGATTTCAAGTTGTTCTTCGGAGAGAGATTGGAGATTGGAGATTGGAGATTGGGTAATTGGGTAATTGGGTAATTGAGATATTGGGGTATTGGGATGTTGGCCGTTACGGCCGTGCCCATTCCCATTCACCGATAACCGTTTACCGCTCACTGCCCACTGCTCACTGCCTACTGCTAACTGCTCACCGCTCACTGCTAACTGCTTACTCCCCAACGCCAACACCCACGCCTGCGCTTCATCAATCGCCATCCGACCCACTTCCGTAATGGTTTTGCCGCCAACCTGCACGGCGCGGGCTTCGGGGCGCAGGCGCGAACCGGCGCAGGTGGGGCACGGCCGTTGGCTCATAAAGCTGGCGTACCATTTGCGCGTCATCTCCGAATGGGTCTGGTGAAAGAGGCGGTTGATGTTGTTGACTATGCCGTTGAGCGGCCGTTTGGCTTCCCCCGACCACTGCGCCTCGTCATTTTCGCCGCCATACTTAAAGGTCAACACTTCCCCATCTGAGCCATAAAACAGGATATGTCGGATATTCTCCGGCAGTTCGCGCCAGGGGGTGTCCAGGTCAAAGCCATAATGTTCGGCGATGGTATGCAGCGTGGACAGCGTCCACTTGTTTTTCTTCTTGCGCACGTTGCCGTACCAGCGCAGCGCCCCCTCCATGATAGAGCGCGTTTCATCTTCGATAATCAGATCAGGGTCCACCTGCATCTGTGTGCCAATGCCGTGGCAATCCGGGCACATGCCCAGCGGTGAGTTGAAGCTAAACAACTGCGGCGACAGATCGGGGAAACTAAAACCGCAGGTGGGACAGGCGTTGTGTTCGCTGAGGGTAAGCTGTTCGTCGCCCAAATCGGCAATCAGCAGGCCATCCCCCATCTTCAACGTCGTTTCCACCGAATCCGCCAACCGGGAAGTGAAACCTTCATCCAGCACCTCCGGCACAATCAGCCGGTCTACAATCAATTCGATGTTGTGTTTGCGTTTTTTGTCCAGTTCCGGCAGGTCGCCGGTTAAATCTATCAGTTGGCCGTTGACGCGGGCGCGGGCGAAGCCATCCTGCCGCGCCTGGGCCAGGGCGTCCACGTGTGTGCCCTTGCGGTTGCGGGCGATGGGGGCCAGCAGTTGGAAGCGGGTGCCGGCGGGCAAATGGGCCAACTGGTTGGTGATGGATTGGGCCGATTGGGGGGTCACGGCCGTGCCACATTCCGGGCAGTGCGGCGTACCTACACGGGCAAAGAGGACGCGCAAATAATCCATCACCTCCGTCACCGTGCCCACCGTGGAGCGCGGGTTTTTGCTCACCGCCTTTTGTTCAATGGCAATCGCCGGGCTGAGGCCAATAATGGCGTCCACCTTCGGCTTTTCCATCTGCCCCAAAAACTGGCGGGCATAGGCCGACAGGCTTTCCACATAGCGCCGCTGCCCTTCGGCATAGATGGTGTCGAAGGCCAGTGAAGATTTACCGCTGCCGCTGACGCCGGTAAGGACGACCAGCTTGTTGCGGGGAATGGTCACGTCAATGTGTTTCAAATTGTGTTGTTGTGCGCCGCGCACAATGATATGTTGGGGTTCCATCTTGCTTACCTTATGTGAACATATGTTCTGATTGGTATACGTGATTGTATCACGGCCGTGCCCCGACCGCTACCTTTTGACCTAAAAACATGGGGAAAACATGGAAAACTCTAAGCGCCATTTATGACATCTTTTGTCAGGAATAAAAAAGGACGGCCGTGACACAGCCGTCCTTCTGTGGATATGGGGAGCAGATTGGTTCAATCTTGAAGATTGAACCAATCCCACCTCTACGGTTTCAAAATGATAGGCAGGTAGATGGTGTAACCCGGCTCTACGGGCACAGAGGCCGTTGTGGTCAGGTCTACACTGGCAGTGGCCGCCGGGTCGTTGTCAGAGACGGCCGTAATCGTCACCGTATCGTCATCCCCATTGGCCGCATCACCGGGAATGTGAACTGTCACCTGAACGGCCGTGCCCTCGCCGGCAGCCAACGTCACCGTCACCGGCTCCACGTGTGTCGTCCACACGTTCCCGCTCATGTCCAGCGCGAAGCTGTCGGTGATATTGCCCGTGTTGGTAATGTGAACCGTGTACGTCACCACCGCCCCGGCCCCACCGGACAGAGCCGCCGGATCGGCGCTGAGGGCCACATCATACACGGCCGTGGCCGTCGTTGTCAGGAAAGCCTCATCGGTGATATTACTATCATTTTGTGACGTGGCTGTCACCAGCGCCAGGCCCATATCACCGGCGTTGGCGGCGGACGGAACCTGCACTTCGGCCGTGAACGTCGTCACCTCACCGGCCTCCAGGGTAACGCTGCTGGTAGACAGCAAGGTCACCCACTGCGCATCCACATCCAGGTCAAAGGTATCGCTGACGCTGCCCGTGTTGGTGATACTCAGCGTGTACACCACCACACTGCCCGGCGCGCCAGAACCGTCCTGGTCAGGCGAGAGGTCTACGCCGCCGCCAGCCACTTCTAGCGTGGGCACCACACACCACTCCGCCAGTGTACCGGTGTCGCCGCCGGCATGGTCAGAGACGGTGATGGTCCAATCGCCGGTAATGTCCATGCCATCAAAAGCCGCCAGCAGGTTGGCATTGGGCGGGTCGCCGCCCACCCGGTCGCCAGAGATGGCCGGGTTGCTGGCGCACTGCGTTTCGATGTTGCCATCCGGCCCTTCATCGTTGACGGTGACATCATAATTGTCGCCAGAGCAACCAAAGGTGCTGGCGGGCACACCGGGGCGGTCAATGATGGTGGCGTTGGTGGCATTGTGGTTGACCACAAAACGCAGGTCGCCCACCCAGGTGTGGGTGGCCTTGACGTAGATGTCCACATCCAGGATGTTGGCGCTAGTAGGGATATTGATAGTGTGACTGACACCGGTGGGGTTGTTGTCCGGGATAGCCAGATTGGGCGTGGCGCAGAACACGTTCGGTTGGCTCGCGGTGCGGAAGCTGAATTGGGGCGAGGTCGCGCCGCTGCCGCAGGGGTTACTGGCGGTGACGCGCCAGTAATGCCAGGTATTGTAAGCCAGAGCATTGGCGCCGGGCAGGGTGTGGCTGGTACCGGCAACGTTAGCCGTGTAGATGATGTTGGTGAAGTTGATGTCGTCGGCCACTTCCAGGTAGTAAGAGGCAGCGCCGCTGACAGGGCTCCAGGTAAAGGTAGGCGTATTGGGAACACCGGTGGCCCCATCGGCCGGCGATGTAAGCGTGGGCACACCAGGAGTGCCCTGAGCGACGGACAGGTTCACGGTGGTGGTCAGCGTGTCAGAGATGTTCGCGCCTACAACGTTGATACTGTAGCTGCCGGGAGAAACGGCCGTCGTGTTGGTAATACTCAATTCGCTGGTACCGGTGGGGATGACCGGGTTGACAGAGAAGCCATGGTTGGCGCCGGCGGGTACGTTGACGGCCGTGAGTGTGACCGGCGCCGTGCTGCCAGCTTCTGTTACCGTCACCGTGTACAGCGCATCTTCACCCTGGCAAATGTTCAAATTAGTTGGCTCGGCCGTCAGGGAAAAAGAGGCCAGCAGCGGCCGGACAATAAACAAGCCCCGATTAATATCGCTGATGATCACCGCACCGCTGGCAAAGTAGGGGTAATTGCTCCAGGCGCCGCTAAATGCGGCACTGTTGCTTTCCGGGTAGGTGTCAAAAAAAGCTGCCTCCGTAATACTGGCCGGGGTGCCCACATTACTAATATCCAGAATACGCAGGCCACTACGATAGTTGGCCCCAAAAGAATAGCTACCTTTGGTATAAATATTGTGATCAATGGCAGCGACAGCGGCCGTGTAATTACCAATGAGTACGGGCGCTTCCAGGTTGCTGGCATCCCAGACATAGGTGCGGGTATTGTGACCAAAATTTTGCTCATCTAGCTCATCATCGTGCAAAATGTATCGCTGATCTGGGGTAAGCCAGCCCTGATGTGTATAGGCCGAACCGGCATACGGGGTACGGCTGAGCTGCACCGGCGCTGCTTTGTTCGTCACGTCCACAATCGTGACCGTATCTTCATTGTAAGCAAAGCAAATCTCGTCTCCCTGGTGATCCAGGTCAGGGCCGGAATAAATGACACACTGGGTATCGTGGGTGTACCCGTCGGCGCTAAAACAACCGGCGTTGGTGGGACTGGTAGGATTTTGGATATTGACCATGTGCAGGCCACCGGAGCAGGTGCCGGTACCTACCGCATAGGCGAAGCCACTGTCTTCATTGATGGCGATGTTGTGGGCATTGCCAAATTGATTGTAGTGGGCTGTGTTGCTAAACGTGACCGGCGGGTTAACCACGTTACGCAGCAGGGTCAGGTCAAATACCTGCATCCCATGACCGCTGGCTTCGCTGACAATAAAGGCATGGTTGGCATATACTTTGATGTCGCGCCAGGAAGAATTGGAAGTATGAGTGGGCAGTTTACCCAGGTAAATGGGGTTCTCTGGGTCACTGATGTCTACAAAGGCAGTGCCATTGTTGAGACCCATCAGGGCGTACTCTTTGCCATCCAACAGGTCGGTCCAGCCCCAGCTATCATTGCCGGCCGTAGCAGACATCGCCGCCAGCGAAATGTGGGCCAGCAAGTCTACGTTGTTACAGGGATAAACGTCGGCCATGCCGCCCACACAGGGGATGGCGGCGGAGGGGGTGACACTTTCCAGCGGCCCCTCCTGGTCTGCCAGGAACCGGCGCATGAAATCGGTCACAGGCCCATCAACCGGCTTGTCGGTGTCGCCGGTTTGTCCGGCGGGCGTGGCCTGCACACGCTGCCCCGACAGAATAAAAAAAGCAGCCAGGACAAACAAACCAGCAGCAAATATTACGCGCTTCAAGGGATCTCTTTGCATCATACACTCCTTATACTTGAATATGGCTCGCCGGCGAGGCCAGGTTTTTTTCCATCTGCCTGACATTTCCCCGACAACAAGTTATTGAATCGGGCGGCATTGTAGCGTATGTCGGGGGAAAT
The DNA here is from genome assembly GCA_019637635.1 of Anaerolineae bacterium. GTDB lineage: Bacteria > Chloroflexota > Anaerolineae > Promineifilales > Promineifilaceae > CAADGU01. Next base: position 15,904 of record JAHBVI010000103.1, on the reverse strand, counting down.
GGGAATAGATATTTGTCTAAGCCTGCAATTCGGTAATGTCTCAGGTTTTTCGCCATGACTACAGCGGATAAAGGATTGAACGGATGCTCCTCTGGAAATTTATCCGCTTATTCCTCAATCCGTTATAGTCTTAAAGAAGTGGCGAAAACTTCATGACACTGCCAGAATTCCTGCTATCACATTGACCATCTTGTTGACCAACTATAAGATCTTAGTGAATGGCTAAGAATTACGGTTCTCTGAGATTTTGTGAGGTCGTAGGGGCGCACCCTTGTGGTCGCCCTTGACTGGGCGGGCACAAGGCCACGCCCCTACCCCAGGATTCATCAGAGAACCAGAATTACTTCCCTTTTGGAGACTGGGAGAGTGAGAGGTTTTTTAATTATGTCAACTTTTGAAGAGCGATACAATAACCCGCTGCGCAGTATGGAACTGGCCCTGGTGCGGGCTTACCGCACCGATGAAATGATGACCGACTGGGAAACGGTGAATGCGTTAAATGCGCTGATCCGGGAATACACGGCCGTGCAGCGCCGCCGCCAGCCCCCCACCCCCCACCGCTCCCCCCTGGCCCAACAATCGTATGACGAACTGAAATTGGTGTGCGCCGGTTGGCTGGGCCACGCTCCGGTGGTAGATGAAGCCAGGCAAATGAGCGATTTGGGCGACAAAGCCCTCTCCTTACAAGAGGTCATAGACTGCCTCAAACGCCTGCGCCGATCCGTTGAATATTGGCAAAAAGAAGGCGGCCGGCGCGGCTACTTTGAGTTCATAGATGGTTTTCTGCCAGATACCAGACCCTAAGGGTTTTTGCAACCATTAGGGTCTCTTATCAGCTCATGCCCCAACACCATTCCACCCGCCCCCAGGCTGTCACCGCCCTGCGTGAGATGGCGCGCGCCCTCAGCACCGCCTGGGACTTAGACAGCACCCTTGACCTGATCGCCCGTAAAACCACCGAGGTGATGCACGTAGATTCCTGTTCCATCTACCTGCTCGATCCGGCAGGGGAAACGCTGCGCCTGCGGGCCAGCACCGGACTGGCGCGGCGGGCGGTGGGGCGGGCCACCCTGCGTCTGGGTGAAGGCATGACCGGCCATGCCGTGCAAACCAACCAGCCCGTCTATGCCACCGACGCCCAACACGATCCCCATTTCAAATGGGTGGATGAGGCCGAAGAGACGCCGTTTAATTCGCTGCTGGCCGTGCCGCTGACCATTGAGACCGATGTGATCGGGGCGCTAAATGTGCAAACGGTACGGCCGTATACCTTCACCAGCAACGACATTGAAATCCTCTCCCTCATTGGCGATCTGGCGGCCGGGGCGCTGGCCAAGGCGCAGTTGTATGACCGGCAGCGGCGGCAGTTGGCGGAGATGCGGGCGCTGGCACAGGTGAGCGAAGCCATCACCGCGCCGCAATACCTGGACGATATGCTGGATGTGGTCATGGAAATGGCGGCGCAGGTGATGAACACGGCCGTCTGCTCCCTCTTTCTGCTGGATGAAACCGGCGCCTACCTGGAACTGCGCTCTGCCCGCCACAACGACAACCCCTACCGCCACCGCCCACCGCTGCCGCTGGGTGAAGGCGTCACCGGTACGGTGGCCGTGACGGGCAAGCCGATGTACATTGCCGACGTGCGCACCGACCCGCGTTATGCCGGGCACGAACTGGCCCGCGCCGAGGGGTTGGTCTCGCTGCTCTCCGTGCCCTTGAGTGTGCGTGACCGGGTGATTGGGGTGCTGAATGGGTACACGGCCGTGCCCCGCACCTTCACCGAAGAAGAACAAACCTGGTTTGCCACTTTAGCCAACCAGACCGCTTTGGCCATTGAAAATGCGCGGTTGGTGACGCATACGGCCGTGATCCGCGAAATGCACCACCGCATCAAAAACAATCTGCAAACCGTGGCCATGCTCATGCAGTTGCAACTGGCCGACGCCGCCCGCCTGACCGCCCGCGAGGTGCTGGAAACCAACATTCATCGCATTCGCAGCATTGCCGCCGTCCATGAGGTGCTGTCTGACAAAGGCTTCCGGCTGGTAGACGTGAAGGATGTGCTGCTGCGCATCACCCGCGCCACCAGCGAAACGCTGACCACCCCCCACCAGGACATTCACATCAACATCTTTGGCGAACCGCTGCTGCTGCCCAGCCAGGCAGCCACCGCCTTAACCCTGGTTGTAAATGAACTGGTGCAAAATGCATTAGAACACGCCTTTGTGGGTCTAAAAAACGGACAGATTGACATTTCCCTGGGGCAGTCCCCGGCAGAATTGATTGTATTGGTAAAAGATAATGGCCGGGGATTACCAGATGAGATGGCAAAGGGATTGGGACTGGAACTGGTAGAAACATTGGTAACGGCTGATTTACACGGCCGTATCAAATTCCAAAACCGGCCCGATGGCGGCACAGAAATCAGCATCCGCCTGCCACGAAATGTGGAAATTGGATATTAGAGATTGGAGATTGGGCAGTCTCTAATCTCTAATATCCAACACCTATATCGCGCATTAAAGAGTTGTAATGAATGGTTTAACCACACGTCTCCAACAAGAATTAAACCGCATCAGGCCGGCCACGGTGCTGATTGTGGAGCCAGACCCCTATTTAGGGCGGATGCTGAGTGAGTATCTGGCCGATTATACCTGCCAGATTGTGACCAACGGCCGTGACGCCCTCACCAGTTGCCAGCAAGCCGCGCCCCATTTGCTGCTCATAGATACCAACCTGCCGGATATGAGTGCGCTGGCATTGTTCCAACAGCTTCAGCCACTCAAACTCATCAACCATATGCCCATTTTTTTCCTGGGGCAGCCGGACGACGGCCGTGAGCAGCGCATGAACGCCCTGGAAATGGGCGTGGATGATTACATTGCCAAACCATTTGACATTGTGGAACTGCAATTCCGTCTTAAAAATGCCTTGCCCCGCCCGGCGCAAAGCGTAGATTTGATAACCGGGCTGCCCGGTTGGCCGGCCATTCACCAGGATTTGCAGGCGCGGCTGAACCGGCAAGACTGGACGCTGTTGCTCATTCACGTGGCCCACATGGCCGCTTACCAGGATGTGTACGGCGCAGTGGCCGGGCAGCGCGTCCGCCGCACCATCGCCGATTTGTGGAATGGGGTGCTAGACGAGTGGGGAGAATTGGACGATCTGGTAGGCGTTGTCAGCGCCCATGAATTTGTGGTGATTACCCGCAGCCCCCAGCCCAACCAACTATTGGCCCACTTTCAACAGCAGTTCGCCGCTGCCAGCCGCCGCTGGTACAGCCCGGCGGAGTTAGCCGCCGCCCAGGTACAGCTTTTGGATGGCCGCCGGTCGCCGCTGATGACGCCGGTCACGGCCGTTGTCTCCGCCCGCTCCGGCCCCTTTGCCACTTCACTGGAGGTGATAGACGCCGCTGAAACCCTGCGCCAACGCCAACATCCCACCACCGTCGAAAAGGTTACGCCCACCTTACAGGCGATCTTTGCCACCAGTTAGAGATTGGAGAGTAGAGATTGGAGATTGGGCAATCTCCAATCTCCTTTTGAAAAAATCCCCCTTCCGGCGATAATTCCCCCCATGCGCATTTTGATTGCGGACGACGAGTCCATTATTCGCCTGGGGATCAAGGCGATGTTGAATGAGATGGGGCACGAGGTGCTGGCGGCCAGCAACGGCCGTGAAGCCCTGCAAATGGCCCAACGTCACCAGCCCGACCTGGCCATCCTGGACATCAAAATGCCCTACACCGATGGGTTGCAAGCCGCCCGCGCCCTGGCCCGCGCCCACCCCCTGCCCATTCTGCTGCTCACCGCCTTCAGCGAACAAGACCTGATCGAAGAAGCGGCCGACTTACCCATTCAGGGCTACCTGATCAAACCGATCAAACAAGAAGAACTGGCCGCCGCCATCGCCATTGCCGCCCGCCGTTTTGCCGACACCTCCTCCTTACAGCAGCGCGCCGATAAACTGGAAGATGAACTGGTGACGCGCAAACTCATTGACCGCGCCAAAGGCAAGCTGATGGCCGCCGGGCTGACGGAAGACGAAGCGTACCAGACCATCCAGCAGCGCGCCCGCGCCAACCGCCAGAGTATGCGCCAGGTAGCCCAATCCATCTTGCAGCAATAATGTTGTGGCTCTTTGTTCATTCAGGGGACGCGGCCCGTGATGCGTGACGAGTGATGCGTGATCAGAGAGACCTCACGCATCACTCGTCACACGTTACACCCAACTCCAGAATTTATCTTCTCATTATCTCGTAGAGGAGTGCGCATCCTCAGATGCGCATCTGAGGATGCGCACTCCTCTCACCTCGATTTATTGAGATGTTACTCCAGAATTTCCAAAAGATTTGGGTTGGCCTACCCCTTGACATAAGAGAGTTTTTGGGAAATGAGGCCGTTTTTTATCTGGAAAATGTCCACGCCGCGCACGTGGCCCCGGCCCCCATTTTCATCCCCCCAATCATACCGCCAGCGCATTACACAATGATAACCCAGGCCAAAAATCTCCTCGATTTCGATGTGCGCCTGCGGCGACTGTTGGAAGAATTCTTGCCAGAACTGCGTCACCGCTTCTTTGCCCGCAATCACCGTGCCATCTGGGGACGGCGTTGTATTTTCAAAGACGCAATCCTCGCTCATCAGCGCCATCATGCCGGTCACGTCATGCCGGTTGAAGGCTTCGTTAAACGCCAGCACGGTGCGCACCCCTGATTCAATCTTTGACATCTTCATATCGCCAAACACCCCCTTGTCTATAAATTATCCCCGGTTACACCGTATACCGTTCATGCCAGCTTTCCGGGAAGGTAAGCCCATTGGCGTACACAAAACGAATAAGCTGGCCATGGTGCTGCACCTCATGTTCCAGGAGGGCAAAGGCCAGATCAAGTTGCACGTTGTTTAAGTTGGCGAAGTCAAGTTCACCCAGGCTTTGGTGCGTTGTGGCCAGGGCTGCCAGCACCGCTTCCTTTACGCGCGGCGCGGTGAGGCTGCACGCGAATCCCTGCCAGCCGCCGGCCGCGATGGCCTTGAGGTAGCTTTCACGCGCGCCGACGATACACCAAAGCTGCCCCGCGATTCGGTTGGATGGCAGCCCTGGCAAATCCAGCCCCAGAGAAGCCTCCTCCAGATGAACCACCAGGTCATGCGTCAGGTTGAATGACCGCTCCAAATGAACCTTCAGTTTCTCATTCATCATTTGTTACACCACTGCAATCTGTCTATCAACGTGAATGGGAGTGGAGAGGGCACGGCCGTGCGGTTCATTACGCAGTCGCAAATTCCATATACTGGCGCATTTTGGGTGAGTGAAACGCTAACACAATATCCTCTTTGGGCACACCCGCCTCCATCAATTCATCTACAAAACCATACATCGTCCGGTCTTCTTCCACCCAAATCTTGCCATTCACAATGCGCATCAATACAGAAGTCGTATTTGTCCGTTCGCCCCCATCCCACCCGACATTGATAAGGGCATAGGTATCAATGCTTTCGTCACAAACAGCCAATACCTCTACTCCCTCTGGCTGATGGTTAAACAATTGGGCATATTCCTTGAAGATAGACTGAACAATCCAGCGATACTTGCTCACTCGATCCATTGCCAAATAACCTTATGAATCATATCTCGTCGGGCCATATGGCAAGTATAAGAGCTGAGAAAATGAGCGTCAATTGACTATCGGATAATGCGCACGGCCGTTTGCGGCCGTCCCAAATACTCCACCCCATCTTCTGTAACCAGCACGTCTTCTTCCAGGCTCATGATGCCCCGGTTGGGCACCACGACGTGTAGTTCCAGGGTGAAGATGTTGCCCACTTCCACCGGCATTTCGCAAATACCGGCGTACCGTTCCCAACGCGGCCCCAACACCGTGGCTCCATCGTGCGCCACCCGGCCCAGCAAATGGCCGAAGGCGTGTTTGTACTCCGGGAAGCCGTTGTCCACAATGAAGTCGCGGGCGGTTTCGTCCACCTGCCAGCCGGGTGTGCCCGGCTTTAAGGCCGACTCGCCCGCCTTAATCGCCCCATACACCACGTCAAAAGCGCGCTGCACATCGGGCGGTGCTTCCGTCTCGCCATCCTCCAGCACATACCACATGCGCTGCAAATCGGAGCAGTAGTCATCCTGCTTCACGCCCAAATCCATGTGCAGCAGGTGTCCTTTTTGCAGCACCACCTCCCCCGGCGCAGCATGGCCGACAGCCGACTCCGGACCGCAGGTAACGATGGGGTTGAACGGCTTGGGCCAGGCGTAACCCAGCCCCATCTCGTCAATGCGGCGGTGGACAAATGCGGCGATCTGCCGCTGCGTCATGCCCGATTTGACGAAGGCTTCTACTTCGTCGAATAGTTGCAGGGTGGTGGCTACGGCCGTGCGCACCCGCTCCACCTCTGCCGCACTCTTCCGCCCCCGTAAGGCCGCCACCAGTTTCTCCGCCGACACCAGCCGGTCGGCAAAGGGCGTGCCTGCCAGATGTTGTTGCAGCGCCAGATACAGGCCGTGGCTCAACCCATCGGCAGCCACGTCGTCCGCCGAATAGTTGATGGCGATGGTGGCCGGATTCAGCCGGGCCAGCGCCTCCCGCAGTGGTTGGGCAATGCCTTCGTCGTAGCCAACAATGGTGTCGTAAACGCCCAACTGTTCCACATTTTCAGTGTCATACCGGCCGACGACGGCCGTGTGACGGCCGTCTCGACTCAAAATAAACGCCGACTGCCAGGTCACATCTACACCGGCAATCAGTTCCAACGTCGGGTCGGGCGAAAGCGTCGTCTCGCGCACAAACGTCAGCCATACATCCACGCCAAACTCGTTCAAAATCGCTGTCGCCTGCGCCACCTTCTCCGCAATTAGTTGTCTGTTGTCCATGTTGTTCCTTTTTAACGCCGAGACGCGGAGGCGCAGAGAAAAAAATCCGCGTCATCAGCGCTCATCCGCGTCCCAATTTCACCCCTTCACCTGCTCACCCCCTCAAGCCGATACTGAGCCATCTCTTTGATCTTCAACTGCCCGGAGTTGGCATACACAGCCAGCGGCGGGGCGGGGGAGAGGGCCACCTGCACGGCACGGCCGTCCCCAGACACAAATCGCACCAGCCAACCCGTTTCCGTCACGGCCGTGTCCGCCCAGTGCAATGCGTCCAATCGCACCAGCCCCAACGCCTGCCGGGCATAAAAATCGGCCACCTGCTCGATGGGACCATAACAGGTACGGCCGCGCAGCCGTTCCGGCCACACGTCGCCGCGCTGCGTGGCAGCCAGCAGGTGGGGCACGTCGGCGGGGGCCACACGGCCGTAACACACCCCATCCGGCAGCGCCAGCAGCGTCCCGGCAAAACGATGCCCACCCAGGTGCGTGGTCATCCAGGCCGCGCCGCCCACCTTTTCCGCCAGCGCCCGGTAGAGTGCCGCGCCATAAACAGCGCAACTGCGATCCCGTTTGCCATTGGTGCAGACAAAATAACGCGGCCCCGTGACCAGATGGGGAGCATAACGGCCGTCGCCGCGCACCACCGCCGCCACATCCAGTTCCAACAAATCCTCATACGCCCCCAGGTGAAACTCATACAGCCGGGGGTGCGCCGGCTCATTCACCCCCACGAAGAAGGTCAACACGTCCGCATCCGGCCGAAACTGGCGAATGAATTGCAAACGGCCGTCGCACCCCTTCACCTGCTCACTCAACCACCGGCTCACTACCTCCGGCAACTCATTTTCTTCCGTCGCCTGCGCCCCCCAGGGGCGGGTGTATTCCAGCAGCAACCAGACGGCAGTGGTTACGGCCGTGCCCGCCATCGGCTCATACAGCGCCGCCGAAAGCTCACAGCAGAGGAAGTTGGGTGGGGGAACCATCGTGTAATCTGAACGCGGGATCAGCCGATATACACCTGCACCTTGTCGCCATCGTCATCATCTACGTCAATCGTCATGGGGCGGGAGCCAGGCTGTTTCAATTCTTCTTTGGCGGCAGACAGAAAGGCCGAGGCCATGTCTAGCTGACCGCGTGTCTTTTCATCCACAAAACCATGCGCCACTTTAATGCCCCAGCCGGCCAAACCCAGAGGCAAGGGCAGGCTGATGGCAATGCGATGTCCCTCTTTCTCTTGCACGCGCACGTGCAGCCAGGCGGCGCGGCGGCTGAACAAAGCCAACAACGTGGCTAAAAAGGCGAGCATGAAAAAGCTCCACACGCAAATAAAACCAAAGGTGATCGCGCCCTCGGCGGAGAGGTAAATGGCGCGCAGCCAGAAGCCAAACAACACCAGGAATGCCAGGCAAATGAGAAAGGGGATTTTCCAAAACTGGCGGTAGCGGTCTAAATTGGGTGGCTCGTTTGGCGTGAGGATGTCGCCGGAGAGGGGTTCGGCGTAGGGGTCGGTGGCGAGGGACACGGCCGTGTCCTCCCCTGACCCCTCCTCATCCATCGCCTGCAACAATTCCATAGCCTGGTCGGCCGTAATCGTGCCCTCTTGCAGCATTTGTAAAATCTGGCGGCGTTCTTCTTTCATCATACCCTCCGTTTTCGTAACCCCTGAGCCGTAATCCGTGAGCCGTAATCGGATGACGGTTCACGGATTACGGATTACGGATTACGATTTACGGGTATGGTAACACAGTTTACCGATAACCGAATCAAACGGCCGTCAACACGGCCGTGCAAAACAAAATCAACACCGCGCAGGCCAGATTCAGCCAGAGGAGGCGCTTTTCGCGGTGGGCCAGTTTAGCCTGTTCGGCTTGCGCCAGTTGTGGTTTTTTGGCGGCGAGTACGGCCGTGCGCTCCACCGCCGGAAAGTAACCAAACTGCCAGTACGCGGCCACCGCCATCACCACCAAAAAGAAGATGTGTTTGACCAGCATCGCCCAGGCCCACACGCCATCAAACACCAGAAAGCCGCTGTAGTTGGTATCGTTGGTCATCTGCACAAAGCCGGTGAGTAGCAGCAGCACCAGGCTGAGATTGGCCCAGGGCAGCAGCCGCTTTTGCAGCGCCAACCAGTCATTATCGGCCAATTGCTGCTGGCGAAAGGCAGGCACGGCCGTCGCCGCCATCACCACCACACACACCAGCCACACGGCCGTTGCCAGTAAATGTATCCAGTAAGAGAAAACGAGAATCCAGAACATCGGTAATCGGTTATCGGTAATCGGTGAACAGTAAACCGTTTACCGTTCACCGATTACCGATTACTTTTCTAAAGAACGCAGCGCCGCATACGCCGGGCGGGGCGCGCCATCCGGTAAAATAATTGACCACCAGTATTGTTCGTGTTGTTCCGGCTGCCAGTCGGCGTCGGCCACATAAATCGTGGTCATCAGGCCAATCCAGGGCTGCCAATGTTCTTGCGCCCATCGGTACGCACCCACCAGATAGTCGGCCTGTTCTTGTTCCGTCACCCCATGCCAGGTATAGGTGGGGTGGAATTCCTGCCGCACCATCCAGCCCATCTCCAACAGGGCCACCTGTTTGGCCTCATCTCCATTCGCCACCATAATATCGCGCATATCTTCCACATGGCGAAACACAAACCAACGGCCGTTGCCCCACTTATTTTCCTCAATCTCCGCTTCATCCGGCGACGTTTGCGGCGGCGCTTTGTAACCGGGTGCATTCAGCCCCAAGACATCAAAATAAGCGGCCGCACCCGCATCATACATGCCCTGCAAAAAGTCAGTGTCCGGCATGGCCGCCGGCGGCGGTGTGCCCGTCGGCGCTAAGCCGGCGGAAATGACAATCGCCTGCGGATCGGCCGCCTTGATTCCCTCATAACACACCTTCAACAATTCCGTATACTCGGCCGGATTGGGTGACTGGTCCCCCCACTCCCGGCTCAGGTTCGGTTCATTCCACACCTGGTAGGCGTGAATGCGCCCTTTATACCGCTCCGCCAGCGTGTGGCAGAAGTCGCCAAAATCCTGGTAATCCACCGGCGGCTGGTTGGCGCGGATCAGTTCATCCGGCAGCGCCCGCACCGACCAGAGGGGCTGGTGATCCAGGCGTACCAACAGCTTCAGCCCGGCCTCATTCACCTGCTCTACAATGCGGTCGGTGCGGTACCAGTCGTACTCCCCTTTGGCGTGGCCTTCAATGTCCCGCCAGGGAAAATTGTGTTTCACCCAACCAAAACCCATCTCACGTGTCATTTCCAGGTCACGTGGCAGCACATCATCCACATGCCACCATTGGGAGAGGTGGACTCCATACTCCGGTGATTGGAAAAAGTGCCCGGCGGGCAAACTTGGTGTGGGCGAGGGCACGGGGGTGTTGTTGATGGTGATGTTGGGTGGGTGGAGTGTGGGGGGCACGGCCGTAGCCGCCTTCGTAGCTGTTGGCGACGGTGTGAGGGTGGCTGGCGGTTCAGACGATTGTGTACACGCCGCCATCAATAACAGAACGAAGGAGCAGGCAAGCCAGCGCAACATAGGCGTAAGGGGCGACGCACTTTTGAAGTGCGTCGCCCCTGTTAAAAAATCTAATCCGGTTTTTCCATTTCTGCTACCGCGCCAAAGGCCGGGCGGGGAATGCCATTGGTGTCCACAATGCTATAGGGCACCGGGTCATCGGTGGGGCCACCGCCCTTATTCCCAAAATCAAAGTTAAACAGGAAGGTCAACCAGACATTGCCCGAATCGTGCATTTGTTTGAATGCCTGGGTGATGTATTGCGCCTGTTCGGCCAGCGTATTGTCATAGGCAAACTCAAAGCCGGTGGGGGCAACATCATATCCCTCGGCGCTGGCCCAGCCAAACTCCGTCACACACAGTTTGGCGTTGGGGTTTATGGCCTGGATTTTCTGGGCATAGGTATCCAGGGTGGTCTTGAAGCTCCAACTATGGTGGGGATTGTCAAATGGGCCACGGAATTGGGCGGTGGCAGCTTCGGCGGTGCTACCTGCCTGGTCATAAGCCACATCGGGACCAATGTTGTAGCCGTTATGATGCACGCCTACGCAGTCAGCATAATTCAACATCCCGGCGGCCAATGCCTGGTCCAGCCAGACAAAGTCATCGGCACAGGTGAAGCCATCGTTGCAGCCGGTGGGGGCCAGCGCGCCGCTGATGACAATGATGTTGGGGTCGGCGGCTTTGATGGCGTCATGGGCCACTTGCAGGAAACGCACGTAATCGTTGGGGTTCACGCCGTTGGCGGTAGCCCATTCGCGATCCAGGTTTTGTTCGTTCCACACTTCAATGGCCCCAATTTTGCCGGGATAGCGGTTGATCAACTCCGTCAGGAAGCGGGCGTATTCGCTGTAATCATCGGGCGGGCCGTTTTCGCCGCCGGCGGCGCGCGTCCAGGCCGGCGCGCCGACCACGCTGAGCATCAGGTTCAGGTCATTTTGGGCGGCTTCGTCCACCACGGCGTCATAAAAGAACCACTGTGAAGCATCCGGCGAGGGGTGGATGAGCCACCATTGAATCTGGGCTTTTACCCAGTCCAGACCTAATTGGTCACGAACCACGTGCATGGTTTGGGAAGCATCGCCGACGGTGGCGTTGCCGTGTACCTGCACGCCATAGCCAAATTTGTTGGCGGGCCACGGCCGTATGATGTTGGGCACGGCCGTCGGCACACTTTCCACCACTGCCGGCGCACCCTCCGATCCCCCCTCCCCTTCACCTGCCACCGATATGGCCGGCGGCGGCAGGGGCGTTGGCGTATTCAGTTCCAGCGCTAACGTCGGTGAGGCCACTGCTGCGGGCTGGTCAACGGATGGTACGGCCGTTGGCTCTGCCTCACCCCCGCCACAAGCCGCCAACGCCAACATAAGACCTGTTAAAACGAGAAAAATCTTCAACATCTTCATCTCTCACTTCTCAACTTTAGACCTGACAGGTTTGAGAAACCTGTCAGGTCTACTTGCCTAAAATAAAAGGCGCATTCCGGTTGCCCCAAAATGCGCCCTCTTTACCGTAATCCGTGATCCGTAGCCCGTAATCCGACACCGGACATCGGTTTACGAATCACGGTTAAGGAATTACAGTTCACAGATTACGGATTACGATTCACGATTATCGTCCCATCACCTGGGCCAGTGTACTGCACGCCGGGCAACTACCATCACGCCGAATCATGGCATAACCCGCCTGCGGGTCATCACCCCAATAGGTAAAGTCTACATTAAAGATGATGACCATACGCACCCGGCCCGTATTGGCAGCGGTACTCACCGCCTGCGCCAGCCAGGAAGCATGTTGAGACACGGTGGTGTTGGCCGCCCAGGAGAAGCGGGAAGGCACACCGCCGTAATCTTCGCCGGAGAGGTAGCCTAACTCCGTGAAACAGACCGGTTTACCCAACTGAGAATACACATTTAACGTGGGGATCAGGTACCAACTGTAATGGTCACTGCCAGTGGGATGACCGGTATTTTGCGTCGGCGGTGTGGCCCCGGCGTTAAAGTGCGCACCAATACAGTCGGCATAATTGCCGCCGCCGGCAGCGGCCATGCCCGCCATATACCGGGCATCAGACCAGGCGTTAGTGCCGTTGTCAAAGCCGGTGGGGGCCGGCGCGCCGCTGATGACCATGACGTTGGGATTGGCCGATTTGATGGCGTTGTAAGCCGGGGCCAGCATGTTGTTGACATAACTGGCGGGGTCAATTTGCCCGGCCGGCCATTCAAAGTCAATGTTTTGCTCATTCCACACTTCAATGGCATCTGGCCCCAGCGCGGCCACACCGCGCAAGAATTCCACATAACTGGCAAATTCAATGCTGGTGGGATAGGTGTTGGCGCCGGGAATGCTAAGCAGCACTTTGAATCCAGAAGCATGGGCGTTGTTGATGCGCCCCGCCAGGTCACCAGGGTTGCCACCTGGGCCCCATTTATGCTGGAACTTCACCCAATTCATGCCGGCCGACGACATGAGTTGCGGATTGGCAAAGGTGTGCGTCTGCCCGCCCAGTTCAAAACCACCGGCAGCAACCGGCGGTCCGGCCACAGGCGGCGGCGCGCTGCTGCCCGGTGGGGCTGCGGCCACTTCCACCACCGGCAGACCGCTAACGTTCAGCGCCGAATTGATCTCTAGTACCCCGGAGAACATCCAGCCTTCACGGTCGTCGGGCAAAACTACCTGGAACCAGTTGGAATCGGCATTACGGCCGATGATGTTAACCAGGGTGCCGGCGGCCGCGCCACCGGGTAGTGTGCCATATTGCAGGCCAGGGCCGGTACGCACATTGGCCAGCAGTTTCACCACTGCATCAGCATCGCCGGGGTTATAGGTAACGGCGGCTGTGCTGGCCGCCGGGGTGCTGGTGGGGGTCACTTCGGCAACGACTTCTTCGGGTTCTTCTTCAACAACGGGTTCAGCCACGGTGACAGTCAGGCTGCTGAGCGGGATGATTGTCTCCCCCAGGGCAAAGTCGGCGTTGATGGTGTAGACGCCTGGGGCTTCGCTGCCGCCCCAGGCGAAGCTGAGGGCGCTGCCACTTTCGCTGGCCAGGATGCTTTCGTTTTCATCCATGACCGTCCAGACAATGGCCGCGCCTTCTGTTTGCGGCGGGGCATCCGGGCCGAGGGCGGCCAGAGCGGCAGCATACGCGGCGGGCGCGGCCGCTGTGTCCAGGCCGCGCAAGGCGGCCCCTAGCAGGTTGTACCCATCACCAATGTCTAAACGCTGTCCCAGGGAGGCGGGATTGCTGAGCCAGACGTGGTAGGTCTGGTCGGCAGCCCCCTGGTAGCTAAAGCGGTAGGTCTGGCTAACGCCATCCCATTCCAGAGGGCTGGCAGTGCCGGTGAGGGCCACATCTACGGCCGTGCCCGGTTCCACTTCCAGCCCCTCATCCGCCTGTTCAAACGAGCCAAAGTTGCTTAAGGCGGCATCATTGGGGATTTCTACCAGCGATTCACCCAGGCGGGAGACCGCATGGGCGCTGACCAGCATGAGCAGTTTGGTACGGTCTACGTGGCGCACGGCATAATCCAATACCTGCTGTGCCAGGCCATTCGTGCCGTAAGCCTGCGGGTCTAAGGGCATTTGCACCATGACCATATCGGCCAGGGCGCCGAGGGCGGCCCAATCATGGCCGCCAGTATCCCACTGCCCGGCCGCATCACGCGGTGTGCCCAGAGTGAGCGCCAGTTGCAGCCCCTGGGCGTGCAGGGCATCGGCCAGGCTGCCCACGAAGCTGGTAAATGCCGCGCTTTGAGAGGGGTCTACCCCTTGGTAGTCCAGATTGATGCCGTTAAAGCCGGTAGAAACGGCCGTGTTCACCAGCACGTTGATCTGGTTTCCCTGCGCGGCCGAATTGCCCAGGAAGGCGGACAGGGAGGCCACATCTACCACCTCACCGCTGTTGGTGACGTGCAGGTATCTGGCAAACTGGCCTGCAGGGGCAGCGGCTACTTCACCTTGCAGGTCGCCATTGCCCACCAGCCGCAGAGTGCCCAGGCTAAGAGCGTCAAATTCGGCCGCCAGTTCGGGGGCCAGTTCACCATCTGGTCGGATTTCGGCGGCAAGCGTGTAAGCGGCGGGCGCACCGGGCTGTACCAGCCCATAGGCTTTGTACAAAGCGCCGGGTTTGGAGACGACCTGTCCGGCGCTGTTGTTGACATCAGAGGGCACAAACTGCCAGGCAGCGCCATCCCAACCCACCAGGTCTGCCGCGCGGACATCTGTGCCGGTGGGCAAGGTGACGGCGACCTGCCCGGTAGGTGACCCTTCACTGGCGATGGTATAAAAGCTGCCCAGCGGGGCCACATTTGCCGGCAGCGCGCCCAACCCGGCGGCGGACAGGTTGCCGGGGGGAACTGCGGCCACGACAACGGCCGTGTCACCGGCCATTACCTCAAATTCACCGGGGATGGTGGGACTGCTGGCCACGGCCGTGTCGGTGGGCGATGGCGCGGTCGTGGGGTCATTGGCCACGGCCGTAGCCGGTGTGTCACCGCCGGTCAGCCCCAGCCGTTCACCCAGGGAGATGGGCGGCAAAAACAGGCCAATCAACACCAAAACGGCCACAACGACAAAGCCAATCACGATGAACTTTGATGATTTTCCCGAGTTTTGCGCGCCATCAGGGGTTGGCTCCACCGCCGATGTCTCTACGGTTTCTTGCGTCTGTGCAGACGTAAATTCCTCTTCCATAACTTCTCTATTCCTCCATCGCAGCCCCGGCGTCTTGTGCCTTATGGTGGGGCTGCCTGATGCAAAATTAGCTCTGGTATTTGTAACCAGAGCGGCGAAAATTCTAGCTTAGGGGGTGGATGCGCGCAAACGTTGGGCACGGCCGTAGGTGTAACGGCGGCGCTTCATTGAGGAAACGTTAACAAAATAAGTTGGAAGTAGCACCGTGTATCCGGGAGATCGCCCTGTACAAACGGCCGTTTTTGGATATGCTTGTGACACCTCGGTACGGTTATGTAGAAGCCGGGTCCTGGAGAGGACCCAACTTCCCGATGTATTGGTAACACCCATGTCAACCGCTTCTCCCATTCCTGTTTTGCAGAGTTATGTGTCCGATCCTATTGTGCAGCAGTTGGCGGCCGGGCAGCCGCCTACCCTGGCCCCGGCTTACGACGAATGGGCAGCGTTCGGGTTGCTGGTGGATATTTCCGGCTTTACCCGGCTGACAGAAACGCTGGCCGTGCGCGGCGTGGCCGGGGCGGAGGAGCTTTCCCGCATTTTGAACCGCTATTTTGACCAGATGATTGCCATTATTACCGGGCACGGTGGGCAAATTGTGCATTTTGTGGGTGACGCTGTGATTGTGGCCTGGCCGGAGACGGCGGCCCAATCGCTGCCGGAAGCCGGGCAGCGGGCGCTGCATTGCGCCTGGCAGTTAGAAGCTACGCTCAATGGCTATGAAGTGCAGCCGGGGATGCTGCTGCACATTAAATGTCTGGTAACGGCCGGGCAGGTGCGCGCCACCAGCGTGGGCGGTTTAC
>JAHBVI010000102.1 GCA_019637635.1 Anaerolineae bacterium | reverse complement strand
TTCAACTTTTGGGGAAAAGTTGACCTTCTTCATTCTATTCCAGCCGCAACAGGTACCCTTCGCCGCGCACGGAAAGCAGGAAACGGGGACGTTTGGGGTCAGGCTCCACCTTGAGGCGCAGCCGGTTGATGGCTTTTTCTACCACTGAGCGCGTTTTACCATCTCCCCATACATTCGCCAACAAATCATCTACCTGGCATACTTCGTTTTTGTGAGCCAGCAGATACGCCAACAAACGCCCTTCAAGGGACGTTAATGGCACTTCGCGGTTATCCAGATAGAGCAGACGTTTTTCCGGCAGGTAGGTGAATTCCCCGGTGGTAGGGAACACGGCCGTGCGCCCCCCACCCTCCTGGCCCATCTCCCGCTGCACCCACCAGGCAAACACGTCGGCAAATAAAGTGACACGGCCGTCGCGCTCCTCCACCACTCCCATCTGTCTCTTTAACTTTTTTAACAAAATGGGATCTATCCCCGGCTCGCCCTGCGCCATTGCCGCCAGCGCCGCCTGCTCCTCCGGCGCGCGGCGCTGCCACAACTGGCGGCAAAGCCAGGCCACCGGCCCGTCCAGCCGCAAATCCCCGGCGACGGTGGGCAGCACGGCCTCCGCTTTTTCATACTGCCGCGCTTCAAACAGGTAGCTCAGGGCAATTTTGAGCAGCGCCGGGTGCCGCCCGGCGTCTTGTAACAGGAACGCGATTTCATCAGGGGAAAGGGGGGATTGGTGTTCGGCCACGGCCGTTTCCTGGCACAACTGCGCCGCTTCCTCCGCCGTCAACAGCGCCAGCCACCGGTCATGGAAGGTATTGGCAAAGGAAGAGACCTGCATCTCAATTTGCTCCCGGTGCAGCAATGTATCCGTCAGCCGCACCAGGGAATCACTGCTGGTAATGACAAAGGCCAACGATTGGGCATAGCGCGTGGCCAACGCGCGCAGCCAATCCAGATCACGGCTGGTAAAACCGCGCAGCATCAGGTCAAAATCGTCAATCAGGAAAAAGATACGGTGGCAGTCCGTTTCATCCAACAGCAGCTCAATGCCTTCATCCAAAGCGTCAAACAGGGCGCGCGCCACATCCTCAGCCCCATTACCATTGGCAGGCGCGGTGGCGCTGTGTACGGCCGCAGCCGCCGTATCAATGGCCGCGCCCAAGCCCGCCGCCCGCTGCGCCTGATCCAGCCGGACGACCATCTCCCGCCAAAAGGTGACGGCGCGATGATCAGGCAGCTCCGCCAGCCGCAAGACCACGTACAGGCCCAACTGATCCGGCGGTGTGCCCAACTGCCGCGCTGCCACCTGCATCAGCAGCGAACTTTTGCCACTGCGCGGCTCGCCCACCAGATTGCAGTTTTGCGGCGACGGCCGTCCTAACAAATCCGCCAGCCACGCCAATTCCACCTGCCGCCCCACAAAACCTGTCGCCTGTAACACCGGTTCCCGGCTCAAATATGCGCTCATCATTTTTTCTCTTCATCGTTCGTAGTAGGCACTTTATCGCCTACTACGAACCCCTTGTTCGCTCTTTTAACACGCGGTCAATCGTATAATTTGCCTGCAACCAGCGCCGGAAGAGCGGCATTTTGATGACGTACCGCTCGCCCACGGCCGTCACCGTGTCCATCTGCGCCAGGTCTTGCAGCACATACCAGAGGCGCGGCGTATCCACCAGCACCCCGCTTAAACTGTTTTCCATTTCCGCCAGCGACATCGTCTCCTCAGTACTGCCGGCCATTGTCACCAGCGCCAGTTTGCTCAAGAACTGCTGCGGCCGTGTCAATCCGGCGGAACTGCCCCACAAATGGTTGAAAAATTGTTCCCCCTGTTCCGGCAGCCATTCGGCCAGCAGGCGCTCCACATCCTCATCGGCAATCACCTGCCGCTCCTCCCGGTCGGCGCGGGCCATCAATTCACCGCACAGCCATTGCAGGTAGTAGGGATGGCGGGCGGTAAGGGCGAGCAGGTTGTCTACGGCCGTGGGCGTATACGTCACCCGCTGCGCCGGTTCCACAATCAACTGCCGCGCCGCCGGTTCGTCCAGACAATCCACCTTCTGGTAACGGGCCACTTCCAGCATAAACGAGGCGTCTGGCTGGCTGAGCAGGGAATCCAACACCCCACCGCCGCTAAAAATAATACTCAACCCGCCCCGGTGTTGGATCAGACTGCGAAAGGCCAGATTGATGTCCGCCAGACTTACCTCTTCCTCAGTCAGATGGGGCAGCAGTTGGAATTCGTCAATAATCATCACAATCTGTTTGTCACGCAGGTAGGGGTTGTTGTCCAGAAAGCTGCGGAAGTAGCCCAGCGGGTCGCGCCGCAGCCGGTTGATGCGCGGCGTCACCTCTGGGTGGCCGATGGCCTGGGCTACGGCCCGCAAAATGTCGCGGATGAAGATGGTGGTGGAACGGCCGCTCAACCGCTGCATGTCCAGAAAAACCAGCACATAATCCTGGCTGGCCATCACCCGCTGCTGAAATTCCAGCAGCAGCGAGGTTTTGCCAATGCGGCGCGGCCCCCAGAGCAGCACCGCCTCGCCGGGGCGCACATCACGCAAATTGTTGATCAGTTCGCGCAGTTCACGGCGACGGCCGTAAAACCCCGCCCCACTCACCGGCCGCAGCGTATACGGGTTGTCAAAATGGCGCGCCAGCACCGAGTCGTGCATCAGTTGGCCGGACAGGGTGGGGGCGCGCCGCTCCACCTGGCGCACCTGTTGAATGCCCTCCAACTGCGCCACCAGCCGATCCAACCGCCAGCGGGGAATCTCGCCCAGGCCCAACACAATCCGCGCCGAACCATCGGCCAGCCGGTCGGCGTGAAAACTGGTCATGTTAATGTCGGCGTCGGCCATGATCTGGCTCACGTCCCGCACCAGGCCGGGCCGGTCTAAGGCCAGCAGTTGAATTTCGGCCCTGGGCTGGCTGTCTACCAGCGGCCATTCAGCCTGGATCAACGGCCCCAGGTGGCGCACCTTGTAACAGTTGGCGCGGTGAATGGAGAGGACGCCGCTTTTGGTGACGTAACCGACGATGGCGTCTGGCGGCGCGGGGCGGCAGCAGGCCGCCAACCGCTGCGACATATCGGCTTCGGCCAGGGAGACGATGGTAGCGTGCAGGGGGGCGGGATCATCGCCGCTTTCGGCCGTTTCCTGCATCAGGCGCAGCAGGCGGCCCAGGTCTACCTGGTTCAGGCCGGCGGCCAGGAGCAGGGCGTCACGGGACTCAAAACCCAATTGCCGGGCAACGGCCGTGAGCCGGTTCATCACATTAGGCGCGGAGAGCGTCAACCCGGCGGGGCGCAGCGCCTCATCTACCTTTTGCCAGCCGCTTTCGGCGGCGTGCTGCGGCTTTTGCGCCTTCAGCCAGCGGCGGATGGCGCTGCGGGCGCGCGCCGTTTTGGCAAAATTGAGCCACTCTGGGGGCGGCCCCACGTTGGCCGCGCCGGTGAGAATACGCACCACGTCCCCATTTTCCAGCGGTTGGTCCAGCGTCACCTGCTTGCCGTTGACCAGAGCGCCGGTGCATTGGTGACCCAGCCCCATGTGAATGGCATAGGCAAAATCTACCGGCGTAGCTCCTACCGGCAGCGAAATAAAGTCGCCAATGGGGGTCAGCACGCCAATTTTACCGGCGGGTGGCTCCTGCCAGGCCGGGAAGGGTGATTGCAACTCAATGGAGACGCCGCGCCACACGGCCGTGACCCCATACTCCGCCGCCACATCCATCGCCTCATCCCGGATGACGACGGAGAGCCATTCGCCCTCGTCCAGATGCACACGGGTGTGCAGCCCCCGGTAGCCATTGGGCCGGGGCGCGGCGATGTAATCCCATATCTGCCCCGGCTGCGGTGTCCACAAAGCATGAACCACACCAAGCGCCTGGTAACAGGCGGCCTCATCCGGGCAAATGACAATGAGAGGGTCGGCCAGATGCAGCGGTATTTCTTTTTGGGCGACGGCTTCCAGGTGGTGCATGTCAAACAGGCTGCGGTGGCGGGTAAACAACTGCGCCGGAAATGATCGCCCGGCAAAAGCAGTGTGTAAGCGGTCCATGATAGGTTGGGCCGCCGCCTGGCGTGCCGCTTCCGGGTAGCGGCGCTGCAAGTCGGCAAACAGGGCCGGCTGCAAAACCGCAAAGGCGT
This sequence comes from Anaerolineae bacterium, assembly GCA_019637635.1. Taxonomy (GTDB): domain Bacteria; phylum Chloroflexota; class Anaerolineae; order Promineifilales; family Promineifilaceae; genus CAADGU01. Next base: position 22,247 of record JAHBVI010000102.1, on the reverse strand, counting down.
AGTCTTCTAACTGACGTTTGGCAATGCGCATCCCCAATCGTTCGGCAAAAGGGGCAAAGATGGACATGACGCCGTTGGCAAAATCAAGCTGCCGCGCCTCTGGCAAGACGGTTAATGAGGCGAAATTATGCAGTTTGTCGGCAATTTTGATGACCACGGCCAGGGGGGAGCGCTGCAACATCAGGGCCACCCAGGGCAGTTGGTCGGCCACCTGTGCCATACGATCCTGGCTTGAGTCTGGGTAGTCGGTTGAATAAGGCGCGCCCAAACGGCCTAAGCGGGAAACGTTTTCGACGAGTTGGGCGACTTCGTAGCCCAGCACGGCCGTGACCCGTGCCAGATCTATACCGGCGGCATAGGTGGGCTTACGGACATCATGCAGCAACGCCGCCGCCAGCACGGGAGCGGGGGCGTACCAGTGAGCCAGTTGGGCGGCTACGGCCGTGACGTGCGCCAGATACGGGCTGCCATCGTGCCGGAAGAAACCGGCGTGCGCCTGCGCGGCCAGCGCGTAAGCCTGTGCTACTGTTTCCTGGTCTGCCGCTGACAGATAGGGGGAAATGAGGGGGGCTAATGATGGAGGGAGAGAGACGGCCGTTGGTGCAGTTGCCATGCCGCCAGTATACGCCGTCGCCGTCGTATTGTCCAGATAACGACGTTTTTTGACGGCCGTTTGTCGGTTTTAGGAGCGTGAATCGTAATCTGTAACCCGTAATCCGTGAACCGTAGTCGGATTACGGATTACGAACTAACGGATATAGAGACGGCCGTCGTGCCCCGTTTCCGCCCAGGCACAGGGGTTTTCCAGATGCCCGCACTGGTAGCCAGCGGAACATTTGCGCAAGAGTACCCGGTAAGCTTCGCCCGCGCCATCCTGAAAACCAGTGGGGTAGACGCGCTTTTCCATCAATTCTACTTCTCGGCCGACAATCTCACAATTTTTGGTGCCTAACTTGACCCATTTTTCTATGGACATTGTTCCCATCCTCACCTTTCCAGTTATCCAGAAAGTTCCTACAGATCATAGGCGCATCAGACAGCAGGTAAAAGTGAAGAACGGCACAACAAGGCAAAACAAACGTCACAAACAGGGGTTTGGACTGGACATGCAAACCTGACAGGTTTTTGGAGACCTGTCAGGTTTTGTTCAACTTATTTGAATGCCAACTCTTACTTAATGGGGATCATTGTCCAGGCGGAAGCCATGGCCGCGCACAGTGACAATGTAATTGTATTCATCCAGTTCCATCAGCCGGTCGCGCAGGCGGCGCACCAGGGCATCAATGGCCTGTTCGGAAACGCCCAGACCGTCGGTGCCGGGCCAGACAGCTTCCACAATTTCGTCACGGGTGACCACAGCGCCACGCGCCTGGTTCAGCAAGTCTAGCAGCCGGAATTGGGCCAGGGAAAGGGGTGGATTTAGCTCCTTGCCATTGATGAACACCGCGCGCTGCGCTTCGTCCAAAACCAACTGCCCTTGCAATTGCGGCGGCTCAAAGGTGAGCGGGATGGTGGCGTCTGTGCCCACAAACACCAGTTTGACGCAGAGGGCGATGGAGATTTCGTCGCCATCTTGCAGTTGGGTGGAGCCTTCAAAAAGACGGCCGTTCAAATGTGTGCCATTTTTGCTGCCGAGATCATGCAGGATGTAACGGCCGTTTTCCTGCGTAATGCGGATATGATGCCGCGATACCTGTCGCTCTGGCAGCACAATCTGGCAGTCTGCCCCCCGACCAATCAAAAATTCGTCCGTATCAATGGCCCAGCGCTGCCCGGCTAACTGCCCTTCGCGGATTACCAGAACCGGTTGTTCATTCATTTGATCTGCCCCTCCTTCAAAAAATAGGAATTATGAATTATGAATTAGGAATTAGGAAGTGTGAACAGTACCGTGATCTGCCTGCCGCTATTCGCTATTCACTTCCATTCGTTGCCGCCATTCAGGATGGATTATAATACATGATGATGACATTGGTAGAAGATGGCACAATTTTACGCGAACGTTACCGGCTGACCAACATTGTGGGCCAGGGTGGTATGGGCAGCGTATACCGGGCGGAGGATTTGCGTCTGCCGGGGCGGCTGTGCGCCATTAAGGTGGTGCAGCCCGATGAGAACGCCAACCCGGAGGCGCAGGTACAGGCACAGGCGCAATTTTTGAAGGAGGCCAGCGTACTGGCGCAACTGGACCACCCCAGCCTGCCCAAGGTGTCTGACTTTTTCAGTGAAAACGGCCGTGACTATCTGGTGATGGATTATGTGCCCGGCGATGACCTCAGCCAGGTTTTGCGAGCGCATGATGCCCCGCTGCCGGAAAAGTCGGTTCTGGCCTGGGCCGAACAAATCATAGACGCCTTGCATTATCTACACGAACAAAAACCGCCGGTGCTGCACCGCGATATTAAACCCTCGAATATCAAGCTTACCCCACACGGCCGTATCAAACTGGTAGATTTTGGCCTGGTGAAGGTGATGTTGCACGACGACGCCCGCACCATTACCGTGGTGCAAGGGCGGGGCACGGCGCTCTATACGCCCCTGGAGCAATACGGCGGAGATGGCGGGCATACCGATGCCCGCACCGACATTTACGCCCTGGGCGCCACCTTTTATCACCTGCTTACCAATTACCCACCGCCAGACGCCAAAGCGCGTTTCCTGAATCCCGCCGTCTTGCAACCGCCGCAGCGCATCAACCCGGCGCTGTCAGAAACGGTATCCGAGGCCATTCTGTGGGCCATGGCCATGCATCCTGACGAACGGCCGTCTACCATTGACGAGTTTCGGCGGGTGCTGTTTGGGCTGCAAAAACCGCCGGGACGCCGCACCGACATGCCGGCGCCCTCGGTATGGGGCGCTGCTTTTGCCGCCAACCGCACGGCCGTGTTGATTGTGCTGGCATTATTGTTGTTGGCATTGGTGTTGACGATTATGTAAATACCGGCTTATGAACACCCTGCACCCCACCTGCCCCGCCTGTCACGGCCGTGAGCGCCAGATAAAAGATGGCTATACCCCTTCCGGCAGCCAACGCTATCGCTGCAAATTGTGCGGCTGCCGGTATACCCCAGTGCCCAAACCACATGGGTATGATGACGAAATACGGCTGCAAGCGTTGACCCTGTTTCTGGAAGGGGTCAGCCTGCGCACCATCTCCCGCATTTTGGCCGTCAATCATCAGAGCGTGGCTAATTGGGTAAACCATTTTGCCGGGAACCTGCCGGAGGATTTACCCGATAGTGTGCTGGAAACGGCCGTACTCGATGGCCTGATCAGCTTCAATCCCCGCCTAAAGCAAACATCAACACCACAAAATTAGACACTTTCCACCAATTCTTTGACAGAACCCCTACCCCTCACTATATTTTCCTCATCGTATCAATGAAAAGTTCAACTTTTTGGAAAAGCTGAACTTTTGAAATATAAGGAGAATCAAATGGCAGGTGTAACATACCGACACGTATACAAACGCTATGGTGACGTCACCGTTATCACAGACCTGAATATGGAAATTGCCGACAAAGAATTTGTCGTCTTTGTTGGCCCTTCCGGTTGCGGCAAATCCACCAGTTTGCGTATGTTAGCCGGTTTGGAAGAAGTGACACAAGGCGACATCCTCATTGGCGACCGCGTGGTCAACGACGTGCCCCCCAAAGACCGGGACATCGCCATGGTTTTCCAATCTTACGCCCTCTATCCCCACATGAGCGTGTATGACAACATGGCCTTTGGTTTGAAACTGCGCAAAACACCGAAATCAGAAATTGATCGCCGGGTGAAAGAAGCCGCGGAAAGCCTGGGATTGACTCACCTGCTGGATCGGAAACCCAAAGCTCTTTCCGGTGGGCAGCGGCAACGTGTGGCGGTAGGCCGGGCCATTGTACGTGAACCAGCCGTCTTCCTGATGGACGAACCGCTCTCCAACCTGGACGCCAAACTGCGCGTATCGGCGCGCGCCGAAATCAGCCAACTGCACCGCCGCCTGGGCACCACCTTCATCTACGTCACCCACGACCAGGTGGAAGCTATGACCATGGGCGACCGCATCGCGGTGATGAGTGATGGCCTGTTGCAGCAAATTGATAGCCCGCGCAACCTGTACAACACCCCCGGTAATGTTTTTGTGGCCGGCTTTATTGGCAGCCCCAGCATGAACTTCTTCGACGCCACCCTGGTGGGCGAAGAAGGCAAACTGTACATTGATACCGGCGACTTCCGCGTGCATGTGCCCGAAGAGCGCAAACAGGCGGTGAGCAATTATGTGGGTAAAGAAGTGATCTTCGGGATGCGACCGGAACATCTCCATGCGCCCCAATTTGCCCCGCCCGGTATTGACGCTTCCCCCATTGAAGGCATCGTCGAAGTGGTGGAATTGCTGGGCCACGAACTGCATCTGTACGTTAACGCTGGCAAAAACAGCATGGTCGCCACCGTAGACACCCGCCTGCAAGTGAATACGGGCAATCAGGTGCAATTGGTGATGGACATGCACAACATGCACCTTTTCGACAAGACGACGGAACTGGCAATTCGTTAGTCAGGTACTTGAGTAATTGGGTTGGTGAGATTGGAGATTGGAGATGGGAGATTTTTTAATCTCTATTCTCCAATCTCCAATCTCTTTTTTTATGTCTAAATCACACCTGCAAGTAGGCAACACATTTTTGGTGCAGTTTGTCTGGCGGCTGCCGGATGGGGACATTATGCGCGCCCTGTTTCGGGCTGAGGTATTGGCCGTTATTGATGCGGCCGAAAAGTATATGGTGCGGCTGTTGGAACTGGTAGCGGGCAGCCAGGAATCCAGCACCGGGGAAGGGCGCGATAAGGAGCAGTTTGCCAAACCATATTGGGCACTGGTGGTGCAATTGATAGGCCGGCGGGTGACGGTGGCCTGGGAAGTGGCCGACGGCCGTGCCCTGACCATGCGTCTGGCGACCCTCACCGGCGAACATGACTTCTTTCGCCGTATAACTGGCGGGAAGCATAGGCAGTTTTGCCTATGTTTCCTGCCAGCCCGGCTTCCGTTTCTGCAAAAAGGCGCTCATGCCTTCCAGCCCTTCATCGCTGTTGCGCCGTTGGGCAATCAGGTTCGCCGTATACTCCCGCACTTCTTCTTTAGGTCGCCCGGCGACAATGCGTACCAACTGCTTCACGGCCGTCTGCGCCCCCGGCGCGCCCATCAGCAGCATCTCCACCAATTCATCTACTTTCCCGTCCAAATCCGCTTCGCTGGCAACATATTGCACCAGCCCGGCTTCCCGCGCGCGTTCGGCCGAGAAGCGTTCGCCGGTGAGAAACAGTTCACGGCCGTGTGTGGCCCCCGTTTTAGCCAGCACAAATGGTGAAATCACCGCCGGTACCAATCCTAAATGCACCTCGCTAAAGCTGAACTTCGCCCGGTCCACCGCCACCACGATGTCACAACAACTAACGAGGCCAACGCCGCCGCCAACGGCCGTGCCATTCACCCGCCCCACCACCGGCTTCTGACACTGCTCAATCATCAACATCAGGTCAAAAATAGCTTCGGCGTCGCGCACATTGTCCTCAAACGTCAACCGCCCGGCCGCCAGCATATGGCTGAGGTCGGCGCCGGCGCAAAAGGTACGGCCGTTGCCCGTCAGCACCACCACCCGCACATCGTCACGTGTATTCAGGTCGTGGAACACGGCCGTTAACTGCCGAATCATCTCCGGCGTCAGGGCATTGTGCACGGCCGTCCGGTTCAACGCCACCGTCAACACCCCCCCCACCTGCGTCAATTCAATTTCTTCGCTCATACTTCGCTCCTATCCACAAACAACAGAACGCAGATAAACGCAAATGCGGCAGATTTTCGCGGACAAAAATGATAAAAATCCGCGCCAATCCGCCGCATCCGTAAAAATCCGCGTATTAATTCAGACCAGGTTAATCGGCCATCACCGCTTCTACCGCTTCGATGATCTCCCCTTCCACGATCACAGCATTCTCAGACAGCGCCGGGTCATTCATCAACGCTTCAAATGTATCCCGATCCAGCGTTTCCAGTTCCATTAACACTTGCACCAGACGATCCACACGCAGCCTGTTTTCTCTAATAATCGTCACTGCCCGCCCATACTGCTCTTCCAAAATCCGCTTCACTTCTTCATCAATCAGCCGGGCAACCTCCTCGCTATAATCACGCGCCCCCAACCCATAGTCCCGGCCCAGAAACGGATTACCACCTTCATCACCATAAATAGGCAGTCCCAGCTTATCAGACATACCAAAGCGCATCACCATCGCCCGCGCCTGGCGGGTACTCTGCTGCAAATCAGCCGATGCGCCTGTAGTCAACCGGCCAAAGAACACCTCTTCCGAAGCCCGTCCCCCCAACGCCCAACAAATTTGGTCCAGAATAAACTCCCGCGAATGAACCATCCGGTCTTCCGGCAGCGACAGCACATAACCACCTGCCCGGCCACGCGGCACAATGGTGATCTTCTGCACCGGATCTGTGTGCTGCAAGAAGAAGCTGACCACCGCATGACCCGCCTCGTGGTAGGCCACCGTTTCCTTATCCTCCTGGCTCATCACCCGGCTCTTCTTTTCCGGCCCCATGGCCACCCGGTCGAAAGCGTCCTGAAACTCCAGGCGACCGATGGTACGTTTATCACGACGGGCAGCAAAAATGGCCGCTTCGTTCAGCAAATTTTCCAGGTCGGCCCCGGAAAACCCAGCCGTCAGGCGGGCAAATTCGCGCATATCCACTTCTTTAGAGATGGGTTTACCCCGTGAATGCACCTGCAAAATCTTTTCGCGCCCTTTGATGTCTGGCAAATCCACAAACACCTTGCGGTCAAAACGGCCGGGGCGCAGCAGCGCCGGGTCTAAAATGTCGGCCCGGTTCGTGGCCGCCATCACAATGACGTTGGTTTCATTATCAAAACCATCCATCTCCACCAAAATCTGGTTGAGGGTCTGCTCCCGTTCGTCGTGCCCACCACCCAAACCGGCGCCGCGCTGGCGGCCAACGGCATCAATTTCGTCCACAAACACAATAGAAGGCGCGCCGGCTTTGGCCTTGTCAAACAAGTCGCGTACCCGGCTGGCGCCCACACCCACAAACATTTCCACAAATTCAGAACCGGAAATATGGAAGAAAGGCACACCAGCTTCACCGGCGACGGCGCGGGCCAAGAGCGTCTTGCCCGTTCCCGGCGGGCCAACCATCAGCACCCCTTTGGGGATGCGCGCGCCCACCTGCACAAACTTCTCCGGCTCACGCAGGAATTGCACCACTTCTTGCAGTTCTAGCTTGGCCTCGTCCACACCGGCTACATCGTCAAAGGTGACGGTGGGGCGGTCGGCGTCGCTCAGGTTGCGGGCGCGGCTGCGGCCAAAGCCAAAAATGCTGTTGCCACCGCCACCCTGCATCTGGCGGAAACCCCGCGTAAATATCCAGATCAGCAGCAAAATGGGGCCAATGGTGAGGACGATGGTGAACAAGTTGTTACGAATGGATTGATCATTCACGGCCACAGCAACGCCTAACTTTTCCAAAGCCGCGCCATCGAGTCCATAGTAACTCAGGGCTTCGGCATAACTTTGCTGCGTGTCTTTGAAGGTGTAAGTCACCACTTGGCCGTTATTTAGGGCTTCTAATTTATCGCCACTAACGACGATTTCGTCCACCCGACCACCCTGCACCGCTTTGACAAATTCGGTCATAGGCGTGGCCTGGCTGCGGGTGAAATTGCCGCTCAGGAACAGTTGCAAACCTAAAATGATAATGAAGATAGCCACAATCCACACCCAGGTGGGGATAGAGGGGCGTTGATCAGGTTGTTCGTCCATAATAATTTACTCGCTTTTACTTAACTCATTCGCGCCGGTAATCTGTTATCAGTAATCGGTTTTCAGTAGTGGACTTCGGATTACGAATCACGGATTACGGGTCACGGATACTTTCTAGCCGGTACAGGCACCAGAACAGGTTCGGCGGGCACGGCCGTTGGCGTGAAACTATCCACCATTGACGCCATGATCCCTTTCAAATTTCGCCGGGCATATTGCAGCCGCTTTTTCACGGTGGTCAGCGGCAGTTCCAACAGCCGGGCAATTTCATGCTGCGAATAACCATTGAGATAAAAGAGTTGGGTGACAATTTGCTCTTTTTCGGGCAGGGTTTGCACGGCCGTCATCACCTTTTCCTTCAACTCTGCCATTTCCATAATAGCCGCCGGGCCAGGTTCACAAGCCGGCCATTCCGGCACAGTGTCCAGTGAACTCAAGTCCACCGACTGGTCACGCACCTGCCGATAGGCCTGGCTAACCACAATCTGGCGCAGCCACCCGGCAAAAGCCAGCGGCTCGCGCAGTTGATCCAGGTTTTGGAAGGCAACCACAAATGCTTCTTGTACGGCGTCTTGCGCCTGATGTTTGTCTTGCAGCACGGCAAAGGCCCAACGGTAGGCCACATCATAAAAACGATTGACCAGTTCGCCAAATGCCAGGCGCCGCTGGCCGACGCTTAAATTTTGGTTTCTGGCGTTAATCACCAGAATGTCGTTCTTCTCCATACAAATTTTCCTAAAAGATGATGGCTACCTGCTGGTGGCCTGTACCTTCTCTCATTATAGAGCCAAATCTGCCCAAAAAGGTGACAAATTCCCTCGTGGTTTTATCATCAAGTAGACTACGCAACCAGCTATTCTCATACCTGGTTTACCGTTGGACGATGTATTGCCACCAGTTGTGGCTGATGCCGTTTGTAGCGCCGCCCACGTGAGGCAGATGGCGCAGCCACCACAGGTGATGCTGGCGAATATCGCCGTTGCCCCACTCCTGACAGTTCACAGAGCGCGGTGTACCGCTTAAATCGGGAAAACGGAGCCAGGTATCACACCGGCTGGGCACAGAACGGAGATTGCCCCAATCATAATCGCGTACACTGTTGGGGGCAAAGTGGACGTTGCCACACTCGGCCTGGCCGGGATGGGTTTTGTCATAACGGATAAAACGTTCCCACAGGTTGGCCTGCCCACGTTGGTCCCGGTACACGTGCTGCATAATAGATTCGGCGCGATGACCCAGATTCTCCAGCATTTCACCCACACCGCGTTCATAGTTAAAACCCATGATGACAAAGCGGCGTCTGGCCTGCCGATTTTCTAACGGCGGCGCGTTGCACCAAAACGCGCCCGGCCCGACCATGATGGATTCGTAATACCCGGCATAGGGGAAACCAAAAAGCCACACTTCGTCTATGCGATTGTCGTTAATGCGGCTGATAATGTCGAATTCGGAAAGGATACGGCCGTAATCAACCCCATCCGGTTGATGCCAGCCGCCACGCGCCTGCCAACAGCGCATATACGCTTCGGCCGTATACTTAAATCCGTCCGCTTTCACCGGAAAACCATCTACCTCTATCCGTTCCACCATTTGATACTGCGCGTACCCATGACTGGCCTGCTGCACATCGGCGATATATTGCTGCGCCAGCCGATCCGGATTTTGCCAGCGTAATACTTCTGCCAGTTTACGGCCGTTTTGGGCCGGAATCACCGGGTTGTGGATGATGCAGAGGACACGGGGCTGGATGGGCGATGGGTACGTGGTGGGGGTGGCAACGGCCGTGTCCGTTTGTACCTGAGACCGCTTAAACAGACGCATGACCGAATCTTACCACAGGAACCATCACACGGCAGTGCCCGGCAAGGGCAAGGGGCAAAGTCGCTTGAGCCAACCAGGATTGCACAACCCCTTGCCTGGCACCCTGGCGTCAAATCGCGTTGCACACCATTCGCAGGGTAGATATAATGCAGTCACACGCGGCTATGGTGTAGCGGTAACACAGCAGCTTCCCAAGCTGTTATCTCGGGTTCGAGTCCCGATAGCCGCTCTACGAAGTGACAGGTTTTCCCCAACCTGTCACTTTTCGTTTTTTAGGGAACCAGCGGCCAGAATAGAGGCAAAAACAGCAGCGTGGCAATCAAAATAACCAGATTCAGCAGTGCGCCCACCCGCGTGTAATCGGAGAAACGATACCCCCCCGGCCCCATGACCAACACATTCGCCTGATGCCCCACCGGCGTTAGAAAGCTGGTAGAGGCGCCAATCACCGTTGCCAGCACAAAAGCCTGCGGGCTGGCCCCCAACTCCAGGGCAATATCAATCACAATGGGCACCATCAGCACCGTCGCCGCCGCATTAGACATCGGCTCCGTAATCAAACCGGCCAATATATAAATAGCAGCCAGAGTGGCCAATAATCCCAGGCCGGCCGTGGCGCCCACAACCAGGTCTGCCAGAAACCGGGCCGTGCCGGTGGCTTCCATAGCTGTGCCCAAAGGTAACATGCAGGCGATCAGAAAGACGCTGCGCCACTCGATGCTCTGGTACGCCTCGTCCATATGCAGCACCCCACCCAACACCATCAGCGCCACGCCAATTACCATCGCCAGTGAAATGTGTAAACTACCCAGGGTGGTTAGCGCCAACACCAGCAGCATAATGCCCACCGCCAGCGGCGCTTTCTCCCGCCGCCGCTGTTCCAATGCCACCGGCTCCATGACCAGAAAGTCATCCCCTTCTTGCAGCGCCGCCAGGCGATGGCGCGGCCCTTGCAGTAGCAGCGCGTCGCCAAATTGCAGTTCCACCTCGCTCAGGCGTTGGAAGATCACTTCGCCATGTCGCCAGATTGCCAGCGCGGTAAAACCATAATGGTCACGAAAACGCATCTGTTTCAGCGAGCGGCCGGCCATCGACGAACGCGGCGATAGAGTGGCTTCCACCAGATCCATCTCATTGGCTTTCACGATCAGGTCGGCCTCTTCCCCGGCTTCGGGAACCAGCCCCAACGACTCTTGGGCTTGCAGCAACTCTTTGGCCGAACCTTCTACCACCAGCAAGTCACCGGCTGCCAGCTTAACGTCGGGCAGAGGTATGACGCGCGTTTTGTTCTTGCGGATGATGGAGAGGACAGAGAGGCCATAGTCCGCGCCCAGTCGTGTTTCATACAACGCCTGCCCCACCAGTGGGCTGCGCTCTGTAACCCGCACTTCGCTGATATAGTCGCGCAAACGGCGGGTCTGAATGTCCATCACCGGCTCATAGGCAGGCAGCAGGTGACGACCGATAAACACCATGTACAGGATACCCGCGCCAAACACCACAATGCCGGTGGGCACAAAGTCAAAAAATGTAAAGGTGGGCAGGCCCCGTTCGGCCAGGATGCTGCTGGCTAAGATATTGGGCGGGGTACCGATCAGCGTCAGATTGCCACCCAGCAGCGAGGAGAAGGCCAGGGGAATGAGCAGTTTAGATAGCGGGATTTTGGTCTGGTGGGCGATACCGGCGACGGCGGGCAGGAGCACGGCCGTAGCCCCAATGTTGTTCATAAACGCCGACATCAAGCCGCAGGTCAGCATAATGACTGCTATCAACCGGGCTTCGCTGTTCCCCGCCAGCCGCGCCACCTGCTTACCCAAAACATCAGCCACACCCGTCTTGAACAACCCGCCAGAAACGATAAACACCGCCCATACCGTGATCACCGCCGGATTGGCAAAACCGGCAAAAGCCTCTGCGGGCGTCACCAATCCGGCAAGCGCCAGCGTAATCAGCACCAGCAGCGCCACCACATCCACCCGCAGCTTTTCGGTGGCAAAGAGAACAATCGCGGTGGCAATAATCAACAGGGTCAGAGCAATTTGTGGCGTCATCGTGTCTCCGCTAAAAAGGCCAAAACACCGGTACAAACACAACTGCCAGCGCCAGCACCAACAACGTCAGAGGCAGCCCCACTTTAAGATAATCGCTAAAGCGGTAACCGCCTGGCCCCATAATCATGACATTGGCCGGATGAGAAACGGGGCTGGCAAAGCTGGCCGAAGCCGCGATGGCCATCGTCATCATCAGCGGATAAGGAGACAGGTTGAGATCGCTGGCGGTATTAAAAGCGATAGGGGCCATCAGCACCACCAGGGCAGCCGTGGGAATGATCTGGGTAGCCAGTGAGGTTAGCACAAACAAACCGGCAATCACCACACGCGGTCCCATCCCGCCCATCACGCTGATAAAGCCATTAGCCAGAAAGCTGGCGGCGCCGGTTTGCTCCATGGCAATACCCAACGGCAACATACCGGCAATCAGGAACACGGCCGGCCATTCGATGAAACGGTAAGCCTCTTCCATCGTCAGGCAGCGGCTCAACACCATCAACGTAGCCCCTATGACGGCGGCAATAGCAATGGGCAGCCAGCCCAACAACACCGGCAGTAGTATGCCCACCAGGATGAGGAGAGAAAGCGGCGCTTTGTGGAGGCGCAGCGGCGCCTGGGCAGACTCGGTCAGCACCAGGAAGTCTGGTTCGCTGCCCAGCAGTCGCAGCTTTTCACGTGGCCCATACAACAGGATACCATCGCCAAACTGCAAAGGTATATCCCGCAAATTAGTGTGTATGGCCTCGCCCTCGCGCCAGATGGCTAACACGGTTAACCCATATTTCTCACGGAAATTGAGCTGGCGCAGACTCTTGCCGCGCAGGGTGGTGTAGGGGGAGAGTACCATTTCTGCCAGACCAATTTGCTCGGACTCTAAAGTGCTTAAATCGGTTAGCGATTGGCTTGATTGGCTTTCAATCTCCACCTCTTGCAAACCACGCAGCGTCAACAAATCTTCCGGTTTGCCCTTGATCAACAGAATATCACCGGCGGCGAGCGTCTCGTCGGGTTCTGGCGTCAGGTCCATTTCATCACCACGCACAGTGCCTAATATCGTCAGCCCAAAAGCATCACCCAGACGACTTTCGGCCAGGGTTTGCCCGGCCAGGATGGAATCATCGGGAATTTTAAGGGCAATCAACTGCTCTGGTAATCGGTAAAGGTCGGCTAACTGAACATCGGAAAGAAACCGGAAATTGTCGAAGTGAGGGGCATCTTGAATGGCGTCCAGGCGGGTACGCAGCCCCTGAAAGAGCAAGGTGTCGTCGGCTTGCAAGACGGTATCTTGCAGGTTGGCGCGGTGCAGTCCACCTTGCCGCCAGATGGCCTTGACGTTGACGCCAAAACGGCCGCGCAGTCCGCTTTGGAAAAGGGTCTGGCCGACCAGGGTGGAATGGGGTGAAAGGCGCGCCTCGGCCAGGCCAATCTCCTGGGTGATGGTTTCCTGTAGAGCGGGGTCAACGGGTTGGGGGATGAGTTGTTGACGGCCGTGCAGCTCTGCCAGACGGTCGGCGCGTCCCTGCACAATCAGCCGGTCGGTGGCCTGCAAGACGGTATCCGGGCGAGGGGCCAGATGGGTACGGCCGTTGCGCAAAATTGCCACCACATTCAAGCGCAGCGCCGATCCCAGCCGGCTGTCCGCCAGCGTCATGCCCACCAGCGGCGAGTGCGCCGGAAAGCGGATCATAAACGTGCGATCCCGCAGTTCATATACACCGCTCAAGTCCTTTTGCCTGGCTCTGGCCGATTCCTGCGCCGGATTGCGCGCCGGCAACAGCCGCTGCCCCAGGAACACCATAAAAAGGACACCGGCTACCATAATTAACAAACCGGTCGGGGTGAAATCAAACAGGCCAAAGGGAGTCAATCCATATGCATACAGGGCATCGCTCACCAGGATGTTGGGCGGTGTCCCGATGAGGGTGGTCAGGCCACCTAACAGCGCGCCATACGTGAGCGGCATCAACAGTTTGGATGGGGGGCGGTTAGTGCGCCGGGTAATGTCCATAACAACCGGCAGCAGCAGGGCGGCTACACCCACATTATTCATTACAGCGGACAAAATCCCGGCCGTGAGCATGATCACCACAATCAGCCGCACTTCATCCTCGCCTGCCAGGCGCATCACCTGGCGGCCCACCAGGTTAGCGATGCCTGTTTTCGATAAGCCACCGCTGATGATAAACATGGCCCATACGGTGACAACGGCAGGGCTGCTAAAGCCGGACAGAGCCTCGGTCGGCGTTACCAGCCCTGTTAGCGCCAGGCTGCCCAGGACGAGCAGGGCGATCACGTCCATGCGCAGTCGTTCGGTGATAAAGAGGATGGTAGCCAGAAGGAGAATAGCCAGGGTGAGAGCGATTTGGGGCGTCATGCGTTTCCTTTCTTCGCCGGTTTTGTCACAGGCTGTCAGTCATAGGTGTAAAAACAAGAGGTTTGCCGCTAAAGATTATACGCAGGCTGCCGGTGAGGGCAAAAGGATGCCGTTTTTGCAACGAGAATTGCCGGTTGACGTACAAGAGTGTGATAATTTTCACAATCACCGCACTCTCACTCTCAAAATTTATCTACATCAAACATGAGGCTACATTCAATGTCTCCCACTCTCTCTTCTTATCATTTCATGCTGGCGCGCTCACGGCCGTCCCCCCTCTCCATGCCCGCGCAGCCAAAACAAGCAGCCGCGATCAGCGCCGACCTGGCCGCAGCCATTACCAGAGCCGCCAGCAGCCAGACCTATTTCACCATTCGTTTTCTGGCCGACCGGCCATTGGTGGCCGACGCCTATCGCGCCTATGCCTACTTCCGTTGGGTAGATGATCTGGTAGATCAAGATGGGGCATCCGCAGCCGGGCGGCTGGCGTTCCTGAAACGGCAGCAAGAAATCATCGCCCGCTGTTACCAGGGCGACTGGCCGGAAGGCTTGTGCCCGCAAGAGCAGTTGGTGGCCGATCTGATTCACGGCGACGGCGAAGCAAACAGTGGTTTGCGCACCTACATCGAGCAGATGATGGCGGTGATGATCTTTGACGCCGGCCGTAAAGGGCGGCTCGTAAGCGAAGGGGAATTGGACGCATACACACAGGCGCTGGCTACGGCCGTGACCGAATGCCTGCACCACTTCATCGGCCATGACGACGTCAGCCCACCGGACGAGGCGCGTTACCTGGCGGTGACAGGGGCGCACATCACTCACCTGCTGCGGGATATGGTAGAGGACACGGCCGTTGGCTACATCAGCATCCCCCGCGAATATCTGGCCGCACACGGGCTGGCCCCCACAGACATACACCATCCCGCCTACCGCGACTGGGTACGGCAGCGAGCGCAGTTGGCCCGCCGCTGTTTTGCCGCCGGGCGGGAAGCGCTGGCGCGCATGCCCAATCGCCGCCGCCGGTTGGCCGGGTTTGCCTACATCGGCCGTTTTGAACTGGTGCTGGACGCCATCGAAAAAGATGATTACGTACTCCGGCGCGATTACCCGGAGCGCAAAAGTAAACGGGCGGCGCTGACATTGGGCTGGACGGCCGTGAGTCAATTGCTGCCTGTAACTCGATTTTCTAAATCGAGCGGCGATTTAGAAAGTCGCCCTACGATGGAACAACGATAATGAACTTCATCAACACCCCTACCGTTATTGTCATTGGCGCGGGTATTGGCGGGATTGCTACGGCCACACACCTGGCGCAACGCGGATTACACGTCATTGTGGTGGAAAAAAATGCCCGGCCCGGTGGCCGCTGTGACCGGTTCACACGCCAGGAGCATCATTTTGACGCCGGGCCGACGCTGGTAGTGATGCCGCTGGTGTATGAGGCGGAATTTGCCGCCCTGGGCGCATCGGCGGCAGAAATGTTAGCGTGGCAGCGGGTGGACCCCACCTATCACCTGGTTTTCGACGACAACAGCCGCCTGACGCTCACCTCCGATATGAAACGAATGCAGGAACAGTTGGAACGAATAGAGCCTTAAGGTTGGCGGCTTGTTGCGATTACCTGGACGAGGGGGTCACCATTACCACCTGGCGATGGAGAAGCTGGTGAACCGGGACTTTCGCCGGGCATCCGAATTCTTTTCCCCGGTAAACCTGCCGCTGTTGTATCAGATCAAACCATTGGCAAAACATTACGATCATATGGCGCGCTACTTTGACCAACCGCGCTTGAAGGCGGCTTTTACCTTTCAGGATGTGTACATGGGGCTGAGTCCCTTTGAAGCCCCGGCCACGTTTTCCATGATGCCCTACACGGAACTGGCGCATGGCGTCTGGTACCCACGCGGCGGCATGTACCGCATTGTGGAGTCGCTGGTAGAACTGGCGCAGGCGGCGGGGGTGGAATTTGTGTACGGCACGGCCGTTGCCCAGATCATCACGCAAGGCAAAGCGGTGAGGGGGGTGGTGTTGGCAGACGGCCGTACTCTGCAAGCCGACGCCATCGTAGCCAACGCCGACCTGCCCTATGTGTACCAAAACCTGCTGCCGCCCAACGGCATCGCCGGGCAGATGAAACGCAAGCGGTACTCCTGTTCGGTCATCAGTTTCTTCTGGGGCGTAGACAAAACCTACCCGGAACTGCCGCCGCACACCCTGTTTCTGGCGGACGATTACCGGGGCAATTTTGACAGCATCATCAATGACCTGGCGCTGCCCCAAACGCCCAGCCTGTACATTCACGCCCCAGCCCGGCTGGACAGTGCCATGGCCCCACCTGGCGAAGATACCATCACCGCCATTGTGCCCGTCGGCCACCTGGACGAGACAGGCGAGCAGGATTGGCCGGCCATGCGCGCCCAGGCGCGGCAGATTGTCTTTGACCGTCTGGCCGGCCTGGGCATGGGCGATTTGCCCGCCCACATCAAATTTGAGGTGAACTACACGCCGCTTTCCTGGCGCAAACGGTATAACCTGGTGAAGGGGGCCACGCATGGCCTGGGGCACAATCTAACGCAGTTAGGGTATCTACGGCCGCACAACCGGGACGCCCATTACCACAACCTCTACTTTGTGGGGGCCAGCACCCACCCCGGAACAGGTGTGCCCACGGCCCTGGTATCGGCGCGGCATACGGCCGTGCGCTTGTTAGAGGAGCTAGAGATTGGAGATTAACCAATCTCCAATCTCACTCTCCTAAATACCAGGTCTCTTCACTCTCAAAAAGCCAGAGATGGGCCGAACTGGGCACCGGGGCCAGGCGCAGCGGCGGCGGCCAACGAACAGATTGCCACCCTTCTTCCGTTAAAACCAGTGGTTGAAAATCTTCGTTGGTCAGCCGCACCACACGCGGCAGCACAATCACCTCATCCGGCAGTGCTTCGGCCTGCCGCAAATGAGGAGGGCTATCGGCTGCCCGCACCGCGCCCAGGTAACAGGCAAAAAGCGCTTCCAGCTTTAGCCCGGTGGTGGCATCTACAAAACCCACGTACTGGGTGGGCAGGTCTTCAATGGAGAAGGGGGTGAAAGGGCCGACCAGGTTTCGCGGCGCCCGCCCTTGCCAGGCTTCAAAGCGGATACTCCAATCCATGTAAATGCCCAGGGCCACACCCACCACATCTTCTGACCGCACATCACCCGATACCAGATAATAGGCTGAGTAACCGGTCAATCCATCACGCACGGCCTGGGAGATGGCAATGATGCCGCCGCCGTGCTGCGCGGTCATTTCCACATCGGCCAACACCTGGGCCGGGTGGCCGGCGGCGAAGTGGGAGGTATCGAACCAGCCATAACTCTCGCTGTAGAGATAGCGTGTATCCGGCAGCGGCGAAACCAGGCGCAGTTCCTGACTGTTGTCTGCGGGGCAATCAATGAAGTAGGTTTGGGAGCGGGTTACCCGACTGCCGGCCGCCGGGGCGTGGTGGGCATCGCGGGCGCTAATTCGCCGGGTAATTAGCAGTAAGCTGACCAGTAAGCTAATTGTGACACTTGCTGCTAACAGGAATTTCCCCCAACGCAATAGACGTTTTCGTTTTTGGCTCATGTCCCTATTCTACATGAAAATCACCTTTTATGCTGATTTTATCATGGTTCAGACAGGTTGCAGGTAAGCGTTTGGAAATTACTTTTTGCCCGGCAAACAAAACGGCCGTACCCCCGGTACGGCCGTTACTTTTTTGAATAATACGGATGGATTAAACGGTGGTGCCTGTTAGCTCTGTTCTGTCGCCCGCAGCGCCCCGCCAATACAGCCCAGGACACAACCGGCCATAAAACCGAGAAATGCCAGCGGCCCACCACCCACAAGCCCGCCGACCACACTGCCGGCTATGGCTCCAACTAAACTCCCGATTCGTGCCTGGCTCATTGCTAATTTTCTGTTCATGATTTCAAGACTCCCATCACTAAATGTCACTCATTCAATATGCGTCTATTTTGACGGAAACCGGTAGCAAAATAAATGGGAACTGCTGCTCAGTACGGCCGTCCTACCCCGTTATCCATTAACCCAAAACCGATACCAGGGTTACGACAAAGTGAGCACCCGGAGGGGAGGCTTTAGCCGACAGGCGTATCGGCTAAAGCCTCCCCTCCATCTAAAAATCATTCGCCTTACGAGGTTAAGGTTGGGGTTGGCTCCGGATCAATATCCGGTGTAGGCAACGGTGTATTGGTTGGCGGGACTGGCGTGCTTGTCGGTAGTTCTGGTGTGCTGGTCGGTGGCAGTGATGTATTGGTAGGCGGGGGTGGTGTATTGGTTGGCCCTGGTGTGTTGGTGGGGCCGGGGTAAGGGGTGTTGGTGTTGGTAGGGCCGGGTAGGGGCAGGGTTGTTGGACTGGGGGTGACGGTGGCCGCCGGGCGCGGTGTGGCGGTGTTGGCCGGTGGGGGTGGGTTGGTGGCGGTGGGCGGCGGCGTATTGGTGGGCCGCGCGGGCGTCAGCGGCGGAATGGTAGCGGCAATGGGCAGCGTAATCGCCAGGGTGGGGTCTACCCATTCGGCCACATCCAATGACAACCAACCGGCACGGCCGTCGGCCAGCAGTATATTCAGCCATTCCCCGGTGTTATCTCTGGCCAGCACCGTCACCACGTCGCCACGCTGCAAGGTGGTCAGGATGAGATAGGCCGTGCCTGGCCCCTGGCGCACGTTGGCATTGCTGGTCAGGCGGAGTTGGGGCAGGCTGGCGCTGACGGCCGTCGCCGCCGGCCAGACCACATCAGGCGGCCACTTTTCGCCGCTCACTTCCGCCTCGGTCAATAGATAAATCCCAATCGCTTCGCCGGTGGCGCAGTCACCCGTTTCCGTGCAGGTTAGATGGCCGGTGATGCCATCAAACCCGGCCGTATCGCCCACCGCCTGGCGCAATGCCTGGCGTGGTATCCACACCGTGCCATCCTCGGCCACGATGGCTACCTTTTCAATCGCCGCAAACAGGATGTTGGCGGCGTCATAAGCGTGGGCATGGAAAACGCTGGGCGGCGAACCGCCATATTTAGCCGCCCACCGGGCCAACAGGGCCTCATACGCCACGCCGCTGACGTAAGGGCCGGAGAGGTACATGCCCTCCGCGGCCGCGCCGGTATTGACCGGAAAACTTTGGGTCATCATCCCGTCTGCGCCAAAGAGGATACTGTCTTGCAAACCGGGAATCTCCCTGGCCTGGGCGGCAATCAAATTCCCTTCCGGCTCAAAGACCGGAAAATAGAGAACGTCGGGCGCGCCCTCCCCGGCCGCGGCGAGGACGCGGCGCATATCCGTTTCCCCCACATCCACAGCCCCCTGAAAGATGACCGTGCCACCCAATTCCCGGAAGCGGTCGGCAAAAACGGCCTGCAAACCCTCGGCATAGGGGCTGCCATCGTGCAGGGTAACGGCCGTGCGCGCCCCCAACTGGTTATAGGCGTAATCGGCCGCCACCCGCCCCTGGAACAGGTCATTGTGGGCCGTGCGGTAAAAACCGGGCTGCCAGTAACCCTCCTTTTCCGTCAACCGGGGCGATGTGCTGGAGGGGGAGATCATCAACAGGCCGGCCGCGCTGATCATGGGCAACGCGGCAATGGCTTCGTTGGAACAACTGGTACCGATGACGCCCACAATCTGGCTATCGGCCACGATTTTTTGCGCCGCCGATTGGCCGCCGTCGGCGCTGCACCGGGAATCTTCGCCAACCAGTTCAATATCGTGGCCCAGCAGTTGGCTGCCGCGATCATCAACGGCAATTTCAATGCCCCCGCGGGCATCTATGCCCAGGAAGGCAGTGGCGCCGGAGGTGGTGAGCATATAAGCCAGGCGAATGGGCGCGCCAGGGGCAATTTCCACACAGCCGATGGCATCCTCACAGGCCGGCGTTGCGGTCGGGGTGGGCGGCACGGCCGTATCGGTGGGCACGGCCGTGCTGGTGGCTGTGTTCGTGGGGGCGATGGCGATTACAGGCACGGCCGTTGGCGTTTCCCCCGCCACTTCACCACCCCGACCGCGCAAGAAAAGGCCTGCCAATAACAAGAGGAGCAAAACCGCCACCGCCGGTATGGCCCACTTCCACCAATGAGAGCGGGCAGCGCCGGCCAATGTGGTCGGCGGCGGTTCCGGCAGCCGGGGACCGCCGGCGCCGGGTTTAATGGGCGTTCCCGGCAGGTGGGTTGATGAGGGGGCGGCAGGCGGGGGCGTGGGAATGGGCGGCGGCGGCAGGGGGGAGGTGATGGTGGGCGGCGGTGGGGCAGCAGCAGCCGGCGGCGCCGGAAAGAGGGAGGCCATGGGGGTACGGCCGTCGGCCACTGCCTCCACGTCCGTCACCAACGCCATGACCTGTTGGTACCGCTCCGTTTTGTCCCGCGCCAGGGCTTTTTGAACGACCCAATCCCAGCCTTCCGGCAGGTCGGCATTAAAGTCACGTGGATAGGGAGGTGGGTAGAGGATGCGGGCGGTGGCCTGTTCCAGAGGGGTGTCGCCGGTAAACGGCCGTTGCCCCGTCAGCATCTCAAACAAAATCACCCCCAGGCCGTAGATGTCGCTGCGGTAATCCACCTCTCTGGGGCCGCGCACCTGTTCTGGACTCATGTAGGCTGGGGTGCCCATCATGGCGTCCGTGGCCGTCATCGTCGCTTCCAGCAGCCGGGCAATGCCAAAGTCGGACAGATAAGCCCGGTTGGTATGGTCAAACAAAATGTTGCCCGGCTTCAGGTCCCGGTGAATGATATTCTGGCCGTGCGCCTCCGCCAGCGCCGCCCCCACCCGCTGCATAATGGGCACAATCTCCGCTGTGGGCATCCCGCTTTCCTTCATGCGCGCGGCCAGCGTACCCCCTTGCATGTAGCGCATGACCAGATAAAGGCTCTCTTCTTCTTCGCCAAAATCATACAGGGGCACGATGGCCGGATGCTCCAGAGTGGCAATTGTTTCCGCCTCACGTTTGAACCGTTCGCGGATTTGTGGGTCTTGGGCCAGGTGTTCATACAGCACCTTCACAGCCACCTGCCGCCCCACGCGCGGGTCACGCGCCAGGTAAACGACAGCCATGCCCCCACCAGCAATTTTTGACAGGATCTCGTAACGGCCTATTTTTGCGGGAATTGCCATATTGTCCTCCAGAAGGAACCGGCGCTTGCACTAACGCCTATTATGCCTTGTGTAGGAAGCAAGGACAAATGATTCGCCGGTTGCCTCCATTCCATTGCCATACCTGCCCCGCCTCTGTACAATGCCCGCCTATCGAAGAAACAAGGATACCTATATGCCATCAGAGATTTACGTCCCTCCCGGTGGGCCGCCACGTGTGGCCTCGCCCAGCCCTGAAATTTATGCCCAGATGGGGGAAGCCAATATCGTCTTGATGATCGCCGACTTTTACGGCGAATTGGAACAATCGGCCATACGCGGCATGTTCCCGGCCGATATGGCTGCCGCCGCCGAAAAATCGGCCGCTTTTTTTGTGGGGCTGTTGGGTGGGCCGCCGCTGTACCACATGCGCTATGGCAACCCGATGATGCGCGCCCGCCATATGCCCTTCCCCATTGACGAAGCCGCCCGCCAGGAATGGCTGGCCTGCTTCCACCGCACGCTGGATCGCGCTGTAGATCACTACGCTTTCCCCGCCGAACACCTGCCCGACTTCCGCGCCTTTTTGGAAGGGTTTTCAGGGTGGATGGTGAATAAGGCGGATTAGGAGTGGAGGCTTTAGCCGTAACGTTACGGCTAAAGCCTCCACTCCTGCAATTATTAGATGAATGATATGTCTCCCTTACCCATCGCCCTCATTCTGCCCCACGGTGGGCTGGCGATTCCGCCGGAATTACACGGCCGTGTCGCCCTCACCCCCGCCCAAATTTTCAACGAAGCGGACGTCTACGTGGATGATATTTTCGATTTTCGGGAGCGGGTGCTGGCCTACGAGACATTTGGCTACGGCCGTGCCCTGCTAGACATGAACCGCCCCGCCGATTCGCAATTGCACCACCGCAATGGGGACGGTGTGGTTAAACGGATGACCAGCTACGGCACGGCCGTTTACCATCCCCGCTTGCAACCAGACGCCGAATTGGAGCAATATCTCATCCACCGCTACTGGCAGCCCTGGCATGACCGCCTGACGGCAATTGAACACGACCCGCGCATCAAACTGG